>DKKK01000184.1 GCA_002455215.1 Anaerolineales bacterium UBA6668
AAAATAAAATCAACTCTTTTTCTGCCAATGAGTAAAATCCTATGAAAACATTAAAACATCTCATCATCGTTCTTTTCTCCCTCGCCCTTGCCGCCGTGCTCGCCGCCTGTGGCAATTCGCAAAAAGCAGTGGACCCGCAAAGCATTGACCTAGCCGCACTACCCGCCTCCATTGACGTTAACCTTGCCAGTTCCTTACACCAACGCGAGGACGTACTCTTCCTAGATGTGCGCGAACCGGACGAATACAACGCCGGGCATATCCCCAATGTAGTGCTAATTCCCATGGGTGAAGTTCCTTCCCGCCTGAGCGAGATTCCCACCGACACCACCGTAATTGTCACCTGCCGCAGTGGCAACCGCAGTGGGCAAGTAACCAGCTTCCTGCGCGAGAATGGCTACAATAACGTCCACAATATGGAAGGCGGCATTTTGGCTTGGGAAAGTGCGGGCTTTGATGTGGAAAAATAGAAAGTCAAACCACGATTTCAACAAGCCAAAATTTCGAATTTCGCCCTTGACAAACCGCTTTCCTGTGGTATCATATTGGGGCGTTCGGAAATACGGCCTCGTGGTGTAGTGGTCTAACATGCCTCCCTGTCACGGAGGAGACCGAGGGTTCAAATCCCTTCGAGGTCGCCAAAAAAGACATCCAGAAATGGGTGTCTTTTTTTATTCCCCCACCCCCCGTATCGTAATAGGAAAATCTGTGTTATGTTAGGAAATATCGTTTCTCCGAACAACTGCCCCCGCCTTTGTTCGTGTGCCCGTCCATTCCTGTAAGGAGGAATCCCCCCATGAGCGACAAACACATTGACAAGGATAAACAAATCCTTCACAGCATGGGATACGCCCAAGAGCTATCCCGGCGCATGAGTGCTTTTTCAAACTTCGCAATCTCATTTTCCATCATTTGCATTTTGGCGGGCGGCATTACCGCCTTTGGGGCTGGCTTTAGTGCGGNNCCATGGGGCAAATTGCCTCGGCATATCCCACCGCGGGCGGCTTATATCACTGGAGTTCCATCCTAGGCGGGCGAGCTTGGGGCTGGATCACTGCCTGGTTCAACGTACTCGGCTTAATTTTTGTCACCTCTTCGGTCGATGTCGGCGTATATAACCTGTTCAAAGATTTGGTGCTAGACGGCGTATTTCACATGGACGTCACAGGCTTTGGCATTTGGCATCTGGTAGTTGGCACTGCTCTGATTCTAATTACCACCGCCCTCTTCAACCATCTCGGCATCAAAGTCACCACCATGCTCACCGATTTCAGCGGCTACTTTATCTTGGTGGTGGCAATCGTGCTCACACTCAGCCTGCTCATTTACGCCCCGGCTCCGCTAGACCTCAGCCGCCTGTTCACCTTCACCAACTTCACCGGAGAAATCGGCGGCAATGTATGGCCCGCCGCCTCCAGCGGGCTGGTTGCCTTCTTGTTGGGGCTAATCTTGGTATGCTACACCATTACTGGCTACGACGCCTCTGCCCACACCTCCGAAGAAACCGTGGACGCCGCTGTTTCCGTGCCCAAAGGCATGTGGCAATCGGTGCTAATTTCTGTGGTTTCCGGCTACATCATGGTTTGCACCTTCGTGCTTGCCATGCCCAGCGTGCCAGAAGGCGCGGCACAAGGCTACGGAGCGTTCCTATACATGATGAAGGCCTCCCGCATGCCCGGCGTCTTGCGCGATCTGCTTTTCATTGGCATCGTCATCGCCAACTACCTGTGCGGTCTGGCATGTCTGACCTCCGCTTCCCGCATGACCTACGCCTTTGCCCGTGATGGCGGCTTGCCCTTCTCCAAGCAACTGGCAGAAGTCCACCCCAAATACCGCACCCCCGTCACCGCCATTTGGGTCAGCGCCGGGTTCGCCTTTCTTTCCACCCTCTACGCCCCCGCCTTCCTCATCTTAGCGGCAGGCTGTGCCGTGTTCTTATACATCTCCTATGTCATGCCAACCGCGGCTGGCTTGCTGGCAGAAGGAAAAACCTGGACCCAAAAAGGACCCTTCAACTTGGGCAGATGGTCCAAACCTGCCGCAGTGGTAGCCGTGATTGGCGGGCTCATTCTGGCTTGGACCGGCTTCCAACCACCCAACGAAAAAGTGCTCTATCTATTAATTGGCATGTTAATCGTAATGGCAATCTTCTGGTACGCCGTAGAAAACAAACGCTTCCAAGGTCCCCCCACCGGCGACCGCATTAAGCAACGCCAAAAATCAATCGCTGAAATTGAAGCCCGCATTGAACGCGGCGGCGACTAAATTGATATTCCCACAGGGTTGGTGGCACACGCCCCAACCCTGCCCCTTTCCCACTATTGAGTTTTTATTATGAAAATCGCACTGGTCATTGGCTCGACTGTTTCCACCATCAAAGATGACAACCTACATGGGCGCAAACTACTCATTTTGCGCATGGCAGACACCACTGGCAAGGTCAGTGGCGAACCGTTTGTGGCAGTGGACACAGTCAGCGCCGGTGCTGGCGATTTGGTGTTGGTCACACTCGGCTCCTCCGCCCGCCAAACCCAGCAAACGGAAAACTCGCCAGTGGATGCGGTCATTGTGGGAGTCATCGACTCGCTGGAAGTGGAAGGCAAACTGACCTACCGCAAATAACCAACCCCACCCTCCGCCGCTCTCGTTTATGACACGCGCTTTACTTTCGGTTGGCATTGATGTTGGCACCACCACCACACAGGTCGTGTTTTCGCGCCTGCAGATGATGGATACCGCACGTGCCGGGCAAGTGCCGCGCATCACCATCACCGACCGACAGGTGTTGTATCAAAGCCCGCCCGCCTTCACCCCCTTAGCAGACCACGAAACGGTGGATGCACAACGGCTCAACGAACTCATTCGCCGGGAATATGCCAATGCCAGGGTCAACCCCGCCGATGTGCAAACCGGAGCGGTCATTATTACCGGGGAAACTGCCAAAAAGAAAAACGCCGACCGCATCTTGCAGGCACTTTCCGGCTTGGCAGGTGAATTTGTGGTCAGTGTGGCCGGTCCACACGTGGAAAGCCTGATTGCCGGACGCGGTGCTGGGGCAGAATACTACTCGCAACGCTACTACACCACCGTCACCAATGTAGATATTGGTNNCGCTACCTAGCGGCGGCGGCAATGAACTTTGGCGGGCGCATCCTAGAGATTGAACACACCAGCGGGCGCGTGCGCCACATTGCCCAACCTGCCGCCCACATTTTGGCAAATTGCGGAATCCGCTTGCAAGTGGGCGATATCCCCAGCTTGCCCGATTTACAACGCTTTTGTGCGCGTATGGCAGACTTAACTCAAGAATTGGTGGAAGGAACCCGCTCGCCGCTGGCACAAAAACTATATCTAACACCCCCCACCGCTGTAAGCGGCAAGGGCACAGTTTTGATGATTTCCGGTGGGATAGGGCACTATACTGCCAATCCGCTCCCCATTCATCAGCTATCAGACCTAACCTTGCACGGTGATGTCGGTCCCCTGCTGGCGCAAGCCGTTCGCCAACACAGCGGTTTGCAACAATATGAGATCGTGCCGCCCAGCGAAACCTTGCGTGCCACCGTGCTGGGCGCAAGTTCGCAAACAGTTTCACTCTCTGGCTCCACCATTTGGGCAGAGCGCGAAATTTTGCCCATGCGCAACCTGCCCGTCTTGCGCCCACAACTTGCCAGCCTGACCCCGCCCAGCATTGCCGATGCAATTCGGCAAGCCACTCTGCGCTGGGATTTGAACCTGAAAGAAGATTGGTTCGCTATAGTACTTGTGCTGAATCAAGCCTTGAACTACACTACTCTTAACCAACTGGCAGAAGGTGTACACCTGTTTGCCGAACAATTGCCCCCGCAACAACCGTTGGTTCTCGTCATTGAACGAGACTACGCGCAGGTATTGGGGCAAACCTTAAAAACCAAGCAAACGCACCGCCCGCTGTTGGTGATTGACCAAGTGGGCAACTCCAATCTGGCGGGCTCTGCCAACCTTGCCCTGCAAGAAGGCGATTATATTGACATTGGAACTCCGCTCATGGACGGGCGAGTGGTTCCCCTGAGTGTGAAAACGCTTATTTTTTATCACGGTGACGAATGATTCTGCGTACCCAATTACACGGCAAAAGCTACGAATTTCCTGATGTTCGGGTGCTGATGGGCAAAGCCAACGAAGAAAAATCGGGAGACCGCCTGGCAGGCTTGGTGGCAGATTCTGCCGCCGAGCGGGTTGCCGCCCGCATTGTGCTATCCGAACTGCCCTTGTGGGTTCTGCGCGAAACACCCGCCGTCCCTTATGAGCAAGACGAAGTGACACGTGTGATCCAGGATGCGGTTAATGAACGGGTCTATAACGAAATTAAGGACTGGACAGTTGGCGGATTCCGCGAGTGGCTCTTGGCAGATACCACCACAAACGAGATGATTCGGCGAACTTCCAATGCGCTGACTGCCGAAATGATTGCAGGCGTGACCAAGTTGATGTCGAATCTCGATTTGATTTATGCCGCCCGTAAAATTCGCGTTGGGGCGCACTGCAACAACACCAGCGGACAGCCCGGCACCCTTTCCAGCCGTTGCCAACCCAACCACCCCACCGATTCCCCCGAAGCCATTCGCGCCGAAATTTATGAAGGTTTGTCTTATGGCTCCGGCGACTCGGTGATAGGCATTAATCCGGTAGATGACTCCTACGGCTCAGTAGCACGCCTGCTGGATATGTCCTATGATGTGATTCGCACTTGGAATATCCCCACCCAAAATTGCGTGTTGGCGCATGTCACCACCATGATGAAGTGCCTGCAAAACGGCTCGCCAGTCGGGTTGGTGTTTCAATCGTTGGCGGGTTCGCAAAAGGGCAATGAATCCTTTGGCATTTCAGTCGGCATGCTAGATGAAGCCTACTCGCTGGCAAAAAAGCACTGCTACCCCACCGGTCCCAATTTTATGTATTTTGAAACTGGGCAAGGCTCAGAACTTTCGGCAAATGCCAACAACGGCTGGGACCAGTTGGTGCTGGAAGCGCGTTGTTACGGCTTGGCAAAGCGTTACCACCCCTATCAGGTGAACACGGTTGTCGGGTTTATCGGACCGGAATATTTATACGATGCGCGGCAGGTGCAACGGGCAGGCTTGGAAGACCATTTTATGGGCAAGCTGACCGGCATTCCGATGGGGTGCGATGCTTGCTACACCAACCACACCCGCGCCGACCAAAACGCGATTGAGAATTTGGCGGTTTTGCTAACTGCCGCGGGTTGCAACTTCTTTATGGGCGTGCCGATGGGCGATGACTCGATGCTTTCGTATCAGTCCACTTCTTACCATGATGCGCCTTCCTTACGCCAATTGTTTGGCTTGCGCCCCGCCCCAGAGTTTGAAGCTTGGCTGGAAGATTTGGGGCTGATGAAAAATGGCAAACTGACGGAAATCGCTGGCGATCCTTCCTTCTTTCTCAAACGCCGCTAAAGGTTATTATGGACGATTCCAAACTTTCTGCAATTATTGAAGCGGTGGTGCGCGAGTTGGTTGCCGCGGGTGCGGTCAGAACCAACCCGCCCAGTGTGCCCAGCCCTGCCCCCGCCACACCACCCCCTACCCCTGCTNNCCGCCGCACCCACATGGCTGACGACAACAGCCCCCGCATCGCACAGTGCGTTGTGCATTGACCGGCCAGACCCAGCCGCCCCCGAAAGGCGCGGCAAAGCGCAGGTGGACAACCCACGCGACCCGGCAGGCGTGCAAGCACTGGTGGCGGCAACCCCCGCCCGCATTGGGGTGGGCAGAGCCGGTCCACGTTTCAAGACCCGTTCGCTTTTGCTCTTCCAAGCCGACCACGCCATCACGCAGGATGCTTTGTTCCGCGATGTCAATCAGCCGTTGCTGGATGAGTTTGGTTTGTTCACCGTGCAAACCAAAATTACGGGCGGTAAACAGGAATATCTGTTGCGCCCAGATTTAGGCAGATTGCTGAGCGATGATGCCAAGCGCACCATTGCCGAGCGTTGTGTCAAAAACCCTAACATTCAGGTAGTGGTGGGGGATGGGCTGTCTGCCGCCGCCATCGAAGCCAACTTGCGCCAAATGTTGCCGGTGATTCGGCAGGGCACACAAGCGGCCGGCTTAACCTTTGGCACACCCTTCTTTGTGAAATATGCACGGGTGGGGATCATTAACGACATTGGCGACTTGCTCCAACCCGATGTGATTATTTTGCTGATTGGCGAGCGCCCGGGCTTGGGACGCGCCGAGAGCATGAGTGCCTACATGGGCTACAAACCCAAAACTGGCGACACCGATGCCAACCGCGATGTGGTATGCAATATTTTTGAAGGCGGTGGCACCAACCCGCTGGAAGCCGGTGCATTTGTCATTCAAATCGCCCAGAAAATGCGCAAGCATGGCTGTTCGGGAGTGGCATTGAAGCTCGCGAGCGGCTAGCCACATCCCATATCCTGTATTCCGTATCCTTCTTCCCTCTCCCATCTCCTTCTTCCCAACATGCCCACCCTTTCCCCACTCTACGCCACGCCACTTGCCGTGCAGATCATCCCCAATGTAGATGCCAATTTTGCCGAGCATCTAAATCTGCGCCCGGAGCAACGTTCTATCGGCTTGATTTCTGCCGATAATGACGATGCTACCTATGTGTCAGTGGATGAAGCGACCAAAATGGCAGATGTAGAAGTGGTGTATGCACGCAGTTTTTATGCGGGTGCAAGGCACGCTTCGGGCAAGCTCTCTGGGGAAATTATGGCGATCATTGCCGGAGCCAACCCGGCAGAAGTGCGTTCTGGCTTGCAGGCGGCAGTCGATTACATGAAGAATGAAGCGTTGTGGTACTCTGCCAATGAAGACGACAGCATTGCCTTCTTCCCGCACTTAATCTCGCGCACGGGCAGTTTCCTTTCTAAGGTGTGCAACATTCCATTGGGAAATCCCATAGCCTATTTGGTTGCCCCGCCGATGGAAGGCTTGGTGGCACTGGATGCGGTGCTGAAGGCGGCGGCGGTGCAAATTGTCAGCCTAACCATGCCCCCTTCCGAAACCAACTACATGGGCGTGATGCTGACCGGTGACCAGCCCGCTTGCAAACAAGCCACCATCGCATTCCGTGAAAAAGTGCTCGAAGTGGCAAATACGCCATTTAATTATTAGCCGTCCCCCTTAGCTTATGGATCACGATTTACTCTCTATTCAAGAAGCCCGCGAGTTGGTGGTCAATGCCCGTGCCGCCCAACAAAAGTTTGTACATGCCTCGCAAGCCGAAGTGGACCGCGTTTGCCAGGCAATGGTAGAAGCGGCATTTGCCAATGCAGAACGGTTGGGGCAGTTGGCGTGCGAAGAAACCGGCTATGGTGTGCCCGAACACAAAACGCTGAAAAATACGTTGGCTTCCAAATTATTGTGGGAAGCGATTAAAAACATCCCGACTGTGGGGGTCATTAACCGTGATGAACGCCGCAAGATTGTGGATATTGCCCNNCATGGGGGTAATTGCCGCGCTTGCCCCCAGCACTAACCCCACTTCCACCGCCATGTATAAAGCCATCATTGCGGTAAAATCTCGCAATGCCCTGGTGCTTGCCCCCCACCCTTCCGCCGCCAAATGTAGCTTGGAAACCATCCGCATTATGGCAGAAGCGGGGGTGCGAGCGGGGATGCCTGCCGGGTTGATTGCCTGCATGAGCAAAATCAGCTTGCCCGGCACGCAAGAATTAATGCGCCACCGCTACGTCTCGCTGATTTTGGCAACCGGTGGCTCCGACATGGTGCGAGCCGCACACTCGGTGGGTAAGCCCGCCTATGGGGTGGGTCCCGGCAATGTGCCTGTGTATGTGGACCGCTCCGCCGATTTGCGCCGCGCCGCCCGCTATATCGTAGCTTCCAAGGCTTTCGACCATTCGGTCATTTGTGCCACCGAACAAGCCATTGTGGCAGACCGCCCCATTGCGGCAGAACTCGCCGAGCTGATTCAAGCCGAAGGGGCGCACTTTGTGGATGACGAACAAGCCCGCAAGCTAGGGGAATTTTTGTTTGTCAACAGTGGTGGGCACTTACTCCCCAGTGCCAAGTCGGTTGGCAAAAGCCCGCAACAGTTGGCAAAATCGGTGGGCATTCAAGTACCCGCTTCTGCCCGCATTTTGGTTGCCCGCTTGAAGGCTGTTGGGCGCGAAGAGCCGCTCTCTGGCGAGAAGTTGACCACCGTGCTGGGCTGGTATGAAGCCGATGGCTGGGAAGCAGGCTGTGAACGCTGTTTGGAATTGATTAACTACGGCGGACGGGGACACTCTTTGGTCATCCACGCCCAAGATGAAAACGTGATTATGCGCTTTGCGCTGGAAAAGCCGGTTTTTCGCATTTTGGCAAACACACTCGGCACGCTCGGAGCAACCGGCTACACGACTGGGGTGATGCCGTCCTTCACACTCGGTTCGGGCGGCATTGGCGGGGCGATTACCGGGGATAACATCACTGTGCATCACCTGTATAATGTCAAGCGGCTGGCGTATGAAATTACCCCGCCCCCGGATGCGGCTATGCGCCCCGGTGCCACCGATGACCCAGCACAGTGGCGCAGACAAGGTGGACAAATTTTTTCGCAAAATGGCACTGCCGCGCCTGCCAACGCCAGCTTGGGTTCACAAGACTCGCAAATTGATGAGATTGTGCGCCGCGTGCTGTTGGAGCTTGGCGTTGGCAAATAATTGATTGTATGAAATGACTGGCGCAAAACTGTACGCCAGAACTTAATTTTTTCTCAGGAGAAATCTCATGCCCGTTGATGTTGCAATGATTGCACTTGGAATGGTGGAAACCCGCGGTTTGGTTGGCGCAATTGAAGCCGCAGACGCAATGGTGAAAGCCGCAAACGTGACCCTGATTGGGAGCGAATATATCGGTGGGGGACTGGTGACGGTGATGGTGCGCGGAGATGTCGGTGCCGTGAAAGCCGCCACCGATGCCGGAGCCGCCGCCGCCAAGCGCGTGGGTGAACTGGTTTCGGTGCATGTCATCCCACGCCCGCACACCGATGTGGAAATGATTTTGCCACAAAGCAGTAAGGGCGCAATGGGTGGGCGCGGAAAATAGGCGGGTGACCGGTCGTTAGTGGCTAGATTCCCCGCTATTGTGCGTAACGCATCATTTTCATCACGCCTCCCATGAGTTTCATCACCGAAGCAGAACTGCGTGAACATTGGGCAAATGGGCGTGGCAAATTGCCCGCCTACCCGCCCAATACGCGCTTTTCCAATGCCGCGCTGGACTTTTTGCAGGCGCAGGGCTTGGAATTGCCGCTTGCCACAGATTCTGCCGAAACGCGCCCGCCCCCTGCCACATGGGACAAGCCCAGCACGTTTCCGGTGATGTTGGGTGGGGAGTTACCCACCTGTAGTGTGTGCGGACAGCCATTGCAGAACAAACCCAGCCATTTGGCACAGCTAGACAGTGCGCACTTTGCCCCCAAGGACCACCCGCGCCTGCAATTGCGTGGGCGCTTGGATAGTTTGCAAGCGTTGACTTTGCTGACAGCGGCACAAGCCCGCAAAGCTCAGCAAAATGTGCTGGCGCAAGGTTTGGACACGCTTGCCGCCTATTGCCGCGAATTGTTGAGCGCGGAATATCATGTGCGCCAGCCTGCCAGTTTGGTGGTGCTAGGCATGGATGAAGCACAATTGCACGAAGTTTCGCACCACCCAGACCGCTATTTGGGCATTCCCCATCTATTGCCAGGCGCACAAGATAGCGAGTTACAGCATTGGTTGAACGTTTTGCGCACACAAACACGCGAAGTGGAAATTGTGTCTCTGCAAGCCTTTCCACCCACCCCAGACCAACCGTTTCACCCCCTGGCACTCAGCCTTTCGCACGCGCTCAACCGCCTTTCATCGGCGGTGTATGTGCTGGCGTTGATGTTGACCGCCGCCAAGTTTTAAATGATGAATCCAAACCTGCAAACTCTTCTCCAGCAAACGGATGCGGTCATGGCGGGCAAAACCCACTGGAAGCCTGACCCGTATCAAGTTAACTCGCTTGGGGAATATCGCGGCAGATTGTCGGTTGGGGTGGACCTAGGCACGGCTTACACGGTGCTGGTGGTGTTAGACGAAGAGAACCAACCGATTGGTGGGGCATACCAGTTTGCGCAAATTGTGCGCGATGGGTTGGTGGTGGATTTTGTCGGGGCAGTTTCCTTGCTGAAGCGGCTGAAGGCACAAGTGGAAGCCCAGCTTGNNGTTCGGCGGCATCTTCCTACCCGCCGGGCGTGCCACAAGCCGAAGTGCGGGCAACTGCCAATGTGTTGCGTGCGGCTGGGCTGGAATGTCTTGGATTGGTGGATGAACCAACTGCCGCGAACTATGTTTTGCAGTTGACGGATGGCGCAATTGTGGATGTTGGGGGCGGCACAACCGGCATTGCGGTGATTGAAAATGGGCAAGTCACCTACACGGCAGATGAGCCAACCGGCGGAACGCACTTTTCACTGGTGATTGCCGGAGCAGAGAACATTCCTTTTGAAGCGGCAGAAACGCTCAAGAAAGACCCTGCCCAGCAAGCGCGGCTGTTCCCCGTTGTGCGTCCGGTGATGGAAAAAGTTGCCAACATTGCGCGGCGGCATGTGAGCGGGCGCAATGTGCAAAATTTGTTTTTGGTGGGCGGAACCTGCGCCTATCCGGGCATGGCGCAAGTGGTGCAGGATTATACTGGCATTCCCACGCACTTGCCCGGCAACCCGTTGTTTATTACCCCGCTTGGCATTGCCATGTCGGCGCGAACGTTTGAGTAATTTTTTTCTTATGTCTAATTCCCAATTCCAACTCCGTTGTTATTCTTACATTGACCGAATGCAACCGCAATATGCGGCGTTTGTGGGCACGGTGACGCAAGGGGATTTGCCCACCGAAGGCATGGCTTCGCTTTACATTGAAGTTGCGCCGGGCAATGAAGCCTTTCGTTTGGTAGATATTGCTGTTAAAGCGACCGAAGCCCGTCCGGGGGCGCAGATTGTAGAGCGCGAATTCGGTATGTTTGAAGTGCATTCCAAATCGCAAGCCGAAGTGTTGGAAGCGGGGCGGGTGGTGCTGGAGCGTTTGGGGTTGAGCGAGCAAGACCGTGTAAAGCCGCAAATTGCTTCGCAACAAGTGATTACCAATGTGGACCCTTATCAGGCGCAATTGCTGAACCGCTTTCGGCGCGGTTCGATGTTGGTGCCCGGCGAAACTATGCTGGTGCTGGAATGTGCGCCTGCCGCTTATATCAACTTTGCTGTGAATGAAGCGGAAAAAGGCGCATCTATTAAGCTGTTGCATGTTTCTTCGGTGGGACGTTTTGGGCGCATGTGGCTTTCCGGCTCGGAAGCAGAAATTGTCACCGCCCGCAATGCCGCCGTTGCCGCGATTGAAGCTTTGAGCGGTAGAGCTGGCTAATTTATCTTTTGCAACACCATGCCCAAGCAATTTTTTACCGAACGCGATATTGACGATTTGTATGCCCGTGGGGTCACTAGCATCGAAACGCATGATGGCATTGTGTTGACCGACCTTGCCCGTGAGCGCTGTTTTCGCTATGGGATTGCTGTGCGGCGGGTAGATCCCACCCAGCACAAAGCCGATTTGCCGCAAGAAGAAGTGGTACACCGCGTGAAGGCGGCGATTCTGGCACGCATGGGCGACTCGTTGGATGCTGTTTTGCTGGATGCAGTGGTGCGGCGGGTGGTGGCGGCGATGTGGCGGGCGTGAGCCGCTTCTTCCGTTATCTGCCCCCCAGCAATTGCTCGGCAATCACCAGCAGTAGCAATTGTTGCAATCCATTGCGGATGGGCGGCAGGTCAATATATTCATCTTGGCGATGAGCATGGTTGCCAGTGGTAATGCCCACACACACGCTGGGAATGCCTAGGCTGAGGGGTAAGTTAGCATCGGTACTGCCAGCAGTCAGAAAAGGGCGAGCGATACCAGAAGCCATTAGGCATTTTTTTGCAAGCTCCACCAAACCATGCGTGGGAGCAATCGCTCCCGCCGGACGGTTGCCGATCTCTTGTGCAAACACCTTCACCTGTGGTTGTTGTGCTTTTTCCACCAACCCTAACACGGCTTGATTCATTTTTTGCAATACTTGGGAATCTTCCGAGCGCAAATCTAACTCCAAACTGGCGAATTGTGCGATGACATTAATGCCCGTCCCGCCACTCATTTTTCCAATGTTGAGCGAACTACGCGGGCGAGTGGGCACATGAACTTGTAGGATTTTGCTGGCGAGTCGGAGCAACTCGTGGATTGCGGATGGATTGCCATAATCCCCCCAAGCGTNNGAAATGCGATAGCGTTGAACACCCGTGCCCTTGTAAATAATACTGCCATACAGCGCCCCTTCAATGACAATGCACGCATCCGGCTTTTGGGGTAAATTTGCCATTACCGTGCGCATACCCTGTAAGTTTCCCAAACCTTCTTCACAAGAATTGGCAACAAATGCAATGGTGCCGGGAAACCGAGCTTGCAACGGCAAAAGCACTTGCGCCAAAGCCAGCAAACCTGCTACCCCCAACGAATTATCACCAATGCCCGCCCCCACCCAACGTCTGCCTTCTTCGCGCAAAGTCAGGTCGGTCTCTTTTGCAAAAACGGTATCCAAATGAGCCGATATCATGAGCAGTGGGGTTTGANNGGACATGGAATAGCCCAATTTGGGTGAATTGAGCCTGCACCCACTCGGCACGTTGTGCTTCGGCAAAGGTTGGCGCAGGGATTTGCTGAACCTGCTTTGCCATCTCAAGTACGTCCAAAACTTGCAAGGTTTTCCATGCAGATTGGTAAACAGAAGTAGAAAATACGGATTGCATTAGGCGGGTTGGACAAATTGGGTGAGCTTTGCCAGGCGGGCTTGTGCCAATGGATGGTAGGTTTCAAACAAATCAATGGGTGAGTGGGATTGGGCGGCAAAAGATGCAGAAATTGCGCCATATAGGGTGGCGAGAACAGGGTCAGAAGTAAGGGCATAACCGGCAGAAAATCCCCCACCAAAGGCATTGCCACAGCCCACCAATTTGGGATTTTCAATTGGATACCACGGCACTTCCCACCGCAAGTCACTTACCTTATCATATACCCAATATTGGTGCGGCTCGTTGCGCACAACCACGATTTTGGGTCCAAAACTTGCCAAATATGCCATTTGTTCCCATAATTGAAATTGATGATTGCGAAACAAATTTTGTATTTGTGTAATGTGAGGAAAAATCGCAAGTATATTTGTGATATGATTAACGAGTCGACTTAAGTGTGCCGGTTGCAACATTTGCGATGAGGGATTAAGCGTAACCAACCGGGCATTTTTTCGGTCAAGAGCCGAACAAAGATATACCTGTTTTTCGTGCAACATTGTCCCAATATGAAAAGGAATCGTACTGCTTAAAGTTGTAAATAATTTTTCTATCGTTAATAAGTCTATGTTTAGGTAATTTTTTTTCGGTGCGGATAAAGGTTGCGCCTTTTCACTTGAATAATAAGACGCTATTCCAAATGATGCTGGATATGACTGTTTTCCATGTGACTTTTTATAGTCGGGTGTGTCAAATACAGTACGTGGAAAACTTAATTCCCGCACAAAATAAACCCTAAGTAAATCATTGTCTACTTTAGGTCGTATCCATGTTGGTTCTGTGGCTTGTTTTGGAGGCAATTCCGCAATAAGAGCAATGTTGTGTTGCCATGTGGCTATCCCGCCTGCCGAAAATAAACCACTCCCTGATAATTGGCAAGACTTTGTTGATGGGTGTTCGCTCATCGATTCGTTGAACACAGTTCCAATTGATACAAAATCCGGCAAATTCATCTGACTATTTTACCAGAGAAACAAATATTCGAAAAATAGTACAACATAATCCTTAAACGTTTTTTAGCGCAACTTTCATCCGTGTCAAATGTCAGTCTTTATTTTCGCTACGCTTGAAAATTACCCTTTCTTTACGAAAAAGGCACAATTCTGTACAAAGCCGAATTAAACCGAAGACCGTTCTGATACCGATATTAGCTGTCTTTATTCACTAATCTCTCAGAAAAACCCGTGCAAAAACGCAATCTTAACACCCTTAACGTTATATTAATCGAAGCCAAACGTGGCAATTCGCAAGCTTACACCGAATTTTTCAAATCTAAAAATATCGATGCTAGGGTTGCCCATACAGCAAAAGCCGGAATCGAAAGCGGACTTGAACGAATGCCAGATATTGTCATCCTAGACACCAGTGGAATGCGCACAGGGGGTGAACGTATGGTCAAAAGTATTGTTAGTGATTTACCAAATGTGCCTTTATTGGTGGTGTGTGAAAAAGAAAATGCTGTCTCAAGTTATGAAGGAGTTGCAGAAATCATCTATCGCCCCTGTACCGCCAGACGTTTACTCAATGCCGTTCACCGCATCTTGCCTAACCCCAAAGGAACTTGGTTACAAGTCGGCAAGATTCAATACAGCCCCGAACAGCACAAAATCCGCCTAAATGGCATTGTGAGCCACCTAACCCCCAAGAAAAATCAGTTGCTAAAACTGTTTTCAAGCCGCCCACATCAGATTGTTAGTCGCTTGGAATTACTCAAAGAAGTTTGGGACACTGAATATACAGGTGATACGCGTACATTGGACGTACACATTAGCTGGTTGAGAAAGACCTTAGGCACTGACCCGCAAAATACGGAAATCCTGGAAACGGTACGCGGAAGTGGCTATCGTCTCAATGTGGACGTCACCGATCCTATCTAAAATCTCATCCGGCTCAGTATAAAAGCGCAACTCACTCTACTGGGCGCGTGTGCCCGATAGTACCCGTGTCAAATAGAACGCACTTAAAATGAGATAGCCGTTAATCCCCACTTTCCTTTCAAAACCCAATATCTTTCCGCACCTTGAATGCGCATGATACAATTTGCGCATGAAAAGCGTTTTCTCAAAACTCAGACCCACAGTGTTCCATGCAGGATTGCTGTTAATCTTGCCGCTTGCCCTCTTGTGGCAAGTCACGCTCGGGGGCAAAACTTTACTCCCGGTGGACACGCTGGCGCAGTTTGCACCATTTGCCAATAGTGACACTCGCCAAACGCCCCAGAACGGTTTATTGCTAGATTTAGTAGTGGAAAATTACTTGTGGCAGAGCTTTGCCGTTGAAAGCTTGTCTCACGGGCAAATTCCCTTGTGGAATCCTTATATTTTTGCCGGAATGCCATTTTTGGCGGGTGGGCAGGCAAGCGGTGTGTACCCGTTTCGCATTATTTTTCACATTTTGCCAGTCGAACACGCCTACGGTTGGTTTTTGTTATTACATTTCTGGCTAGCCGGACTCGGCGCGTATGCGCTGGCAAGACACCTACTTGATAAAAAACCCCACAGCCACTTGGCGGCGCTCTTGGTTGGAATGGTATACCAAGTTGGGCAACCGCTGTTCATCAGTAGCGTCTTCCCCATGATTGTGGCAGGTGCGACTTGGTTGCCGTGGCTAATACTGACATGCGATTGGGTTATTAAAAGGAAACCACTCTTGCCAGAAAAACCAACCCGCCTGCCGTGGCTGATACTCGGAAGCGGGTTCATCGGGCTGATGCTGTTGGCCGGCCACCCCGAAATTTGGGTGTACGCCCTTTTGGTCGCCGCTATCTGGTCTGTTTGGCGCACCATCGGGCAACACAGCCAGCAGTTATTCACACAACCTTTCCAGCCAATATCCACTTTACTGTTTCTCGCCGCAATGGTCGGCTTGGGCTTGACGATAGGGGCAATTCAACTTATCCCACAAATTGAGTTGCAAGCACAGAGTTTTCGCACAGCGGGTGCATCACTGGCAGAAGTACGCGGCTGGGCTTACCCCATTCGTCACATCATCGCGTTTATCCTACCCAATTTTTATGGAAGCCCCGCCCAGCACGCTTGGTTTGACCTTGTTGCCCGTCAATACGTCACCAGTAACCTAAATGCCTATGGGCAAACCGTTTACACCACCGAATGGGGCATCAAAAATTATGTAGAAGGGGCGGCATTTGTTGGTGTGCTTACACTCGTGCTAGCGCTCTNNCGCTCTTTGGCATTGCCAGCGATTTTCGCAAGAAAAGTAACTTTCCGAGTTGGTTTTTAGCATTTTTGGCGTTGGTTTTTTTGGCATTTGCCTTTGGCACGCCCTTGTATGCGGTCATTTATTACTTACCGGGGCTATCTGCCCTGCACACACCTTTCCGCTGGGTGTGGCCGCTTAGCCTAATTTTGGCGCTTTTGGCAGGCAATGGCTTACTCCAGCTCATTCACACCGTCCCCAAAATACGCAAACGAATAGCGAGCGGGTTGGCTCTGGCAGGTGTGGGCGTTTTGCTAGCTTGGTTAGGCTTGCTGACCAATGCCAACTTGGCAGACCGTGTTTTCCGCGCTCTGGCAAAAGCAGACTACGCCTTCCCCACTGCCCAAGCCTTTGTCAGCTTCTTATCACCACAATTGCTGTGGCTGGTTCTGCTCTGCTTCGGTGGCGCATGGCTGATTTGGACACACAATAGGTGGATGGGTGCTGGCTTGGTTGGACTCATTGCGTTGGATTTATTTTTGGCAAATGTGAACTTCCTGCCCGCACAATCTGCCAGCCCCCTACACCAAACGCCCAGCGAAATGGCATTCTTACAAGCCCAACCCGCGCCCTTTCGCATCAGCACCTACACCCCCAATGGTGACAAACCGCTCAATGCAAATTTAGCTTGGCTCTTTCATTTATACGATATTCGCGGCTACGATTCCATCATCCCCCGCCAATATGTGACTTACATGGAAGCACTGGAGCCGCAAGGAGAATTGATTTACAACCGCATTAGCCCCTTACGCAATCCAGCCAGCCTAGACTCCCCTCTGCTAGATGTGCTTGGGGTACGCTATATCCTGACGGCAGAAAAAATTGACAGCCCCAGTTATCGGCTGGTGTTTAGCGACCTATTAAACGTCTATGAAAATTTGGACGCCCTACCACTGGCATACACTCTACCAAGCGGGTGTAGCCTACCCTTGCATCATTTTTCCGAACAGGTCAAGACGGTTGATATCCGGCACACGCTCTTGGTCGAAGGGCAAGAAGCGCCAGCCACAACCGCTGATGAAGCCTGCACCCCATCCGCAGTGCAAATTACGAGCTACGGCACGCAAGAAGTACTCACCCATGTGAAAGCGGCTGGAGATAGTTGGTTAGTACTCAATGACAGCTATTCGCTGGGTTGGAAAGCCTGGAGCAGACCCTTAGGCAGTAGCGAAGGGCAAGAAAAACCACTGACAATTTACCGGGTAAACCAAAATTTCCGGGCAGTGCAAATTCCCGCCGGAGAGTACACCGTGCGCTGGAAATACAGCCCTGATTCCTTTAAGCTGGGTGGGTTCTTAACCGGAGTCGGCGTATTCACTGTACTATTTTTAGGGATGGTATGGGCTTGGCGGGCATTTTATCGCAAGGATGCGGATACCGACTCCGCCCGGCGGGTCGCACGCAACAGTATTACGCTAATGGTGATGAACTTACTTAACCGGGCAATAGATTTACTGTTTGCGATGTTTTATGCACGGGTACTGGGTCCAGCAAGCGTAGGAAATTACACCACCGCGATTGTCTTGGTCGGCTGGTTCGAAATCATTACCAATTTTGGCTTGAACACTTACCTGACCCGTGAAGCAAGCCGTGACCGCGAAAACGCCCCCCGCTATCTAGGCAATACCACCAGTTTGCGGTTGATACTGGGTGGGCTTTTATTCCCACTGTTTATTGGTGGCATTGCCTTGTATCAGGGACGTAGTGGGCAGTTGGGTAGCGAGACAGTATGGGCAGTCACGCTTTTGGCAATTGGTATGTTATTTTCCAGCATTTCCAATGGGCTAGGCGCACTATTTTTTGCTTACGAGAGAGCCGAATACCCAGCGGCAATCGCCACCGCAACCACCATCCTTAAAGTTGCGCTGGGAGCTGGAACTCTGTTGATGGGTTATGGCATTGTTGGGCTGGCAGGGGTGAGCATCGCCACCAATATTTTCACAATGTTGGCTATGGGCTGGTTGGTGTGGCGTTTATTCTTCCGCCCGCGCCTACATTGGGAGCCGCAAACCCAGCGGCTGATGCTGAGCGAATCTTTCCCATTAATGATTAACCACCTGCTTGCCACACTATTCTTCAAGATAGATGTGCCACTCTTGCGGGTTTTGCGACCCAATGGCGATGTAGAAGTGGGACGTTATGGCACTGCTTACAAATATTTAGATGCGCTAAATATCATCCCCGCATTTCTGACCCTTTCGCTATTTCCTTTGATGTCTGCCCAAGCAAGAGAAGACAAAGCGGCATTGGCACGTACCTATCAATTAGCACTAAAACTGCTGGTGGGAACTGCTATACCGGTGGCACTGCTGGCAACTGTGTTGGCAGAGCCGCTGGTGTATGTGCTCGGTGGGAGTGAGTATTTACCGGATGGCGCGTTGGCTCTGCAATGGATGGCTTGGTCTATGCCCTTTGGCTGGATAAACTCCGTCACGCAGTATGTACTGATTGCCCTGGGTAGGCAACGTAGTTTGACGTGGGCATTTGCGGTGGCGGTGACGTTTAATCTGGTGGCGAACCTGATTTTTATCCCGAAGTACGGATTTTTGGCGGCGGCAATTATCACCATTTTTAGCGAAATTGTAGAAGGCGCGGTCTTTCAATTTTTCTTATACCAAAGTTTGGGAGCAACCTCATGGTTAAAGATCTTCGGCAGATTGCTCGGTGCGGCAGGCATCTTGATAGGGCTGACCCTGCTTGGCAGTTGGGTAAGCCCGATGCTGGGCATCATCTGCGGTATACTAGGTTATGCCACTGCCACCCTACTCTTGCGGGTTTTTGAGCCAAATGAACAAGCCGTTCTGGGGCG
>DKKK01000085.1:0-13961 GCA_002455215.1 Anaerolineales bacterium UBA6668
GGAAGGCAAGCCCCACCGCAAGCGGAATCACACCCAGCCAGCCAAGCACACCCGCCAATAGCAGGTTAAAGCCCGCATAGGCAATGGCTTTTCCCCCAGCTTGCAGGCGCACGGGCATTGGGGGGCGGGTTTTCCACTCGCGCTGTTGCAGGCGCAGGGCGGCATACACAATGGACGCGGCAGATTGAAACCAGCACAACACCCACAGCCACCAGCCCAAACCATCTGCCTTGCCAATCCCAACCCAATAGGCGGCGGGCGCGGTCAGTGCCAACACCCCGCTCCCCACAATATCCAAACNNACCAGCCACACCGCCCCTTCCCACCACAAACCAACCCCGCCCAGCACGGTCAATCCCCCATAAATTGCCAACCAAAACAGCACAGCCGTTAGCTCCTGGCGGGAACGTCTGCCACTGAAGATTTTAACCAGCAGGGTGAGCGGATTTTTGGCAAGGAAGGCGCACACGGCAGTCAGCACCAGATAGGTGCTGGCAGTCTGCCAAACACCTGCCACACATAACCCAATGCACAATGGGCTAAACAAAAAGACCCATGCCCCGTGCTCTTGGGGTAGGTAGATATGTTTTTTAAACAATGTTTTCATTAATATACTCGGCACGAATAAGAGTNNGGTCAAAAAGCAAAAATCTGCAACCTGTGCCCGTGCTTAGCCTAGCACTGACCATCAGTTAAGACCGTCTGATTTCCGGGTCATTTCGACTGAAAGGAGAAATCCTGCCCCGTGTGCTATATTCGACACGGATGAAAGCTACGTTTTTTCCTTAAGCGAAAAACGCAAATCGGTAGGATACCGAATCTAACGTGTGCCGAATATCAAGGATTTCTCTCTCGCTTCGCTCCTTCGAAATGACAAAGCTGTTACTAGGCAATGAACGGTTGCGTTCGGGTCAAAAAGCAAAAATCTGCGACCTGTGCCCGTGCTTAGCCTAGATAGAAAAAAGACGCACCGGGTGAGAGTGCGCCTTTTTGGGAGAGTGCAAGACAAAACTTTATGCCGCCAATGCCCACGGATTTTGCAAAAGTGCTTTGACTTCTTGCAGGAACTGTGCGGCTTCAGCACCATCGGATGCGCGATGGTCGGCACTGATGGTGATGCGCATTCTTTGCCCTGCCACAATTTCGCCCGCTTCGTTTACGACAGGCGTATTGCGCACCGAGCCAATGGCAAGGATTGCCGCATCGGGTGGGTTGATAATGGCGATAAACTCGTCCACGTCATACATGCCCAGATTGCTGGTGGTAAAGGTTGCCCCATCAATATCATTTGGGTTCACCTTGCCATCGCGGGCACGGGTTGCCATTTCTTTGGTTTCCTTAGAAATTTGCCCCAAACCTTTGGTATCGGCGTTTCTCACCACAATCGTCAGCAAGCCGCCCTCCACCGAAACCGCAATGCCAATGTTGATGTTGGCGTGGCGCACAATTTGCGTGCCCTGAAAGCTGGCATTTAGGTTAGGGAACTTGCGCAGTGCCAGTGCAACTGCTTTGACAATCAGGTCATTCACCGACAGCTTAACACCTTGCCCAGCCAGTGCTGTGTTTAGTTGGGTGCGGAATGCCATTGCCGCTTCCATTGCCACATCGCTAGTGACATAAAAGTGTGGCACGGTTTGCTTGCTTTCGGTCAAGCGGCGGGCGATGGCTTGGCGGAGCTTGCTGGTGGGCACGGCAGTGTCGCCAGCAGAAAGGGGAGCGGTAACAGCGGGTGCGGTTGGGGCTGGCGCGGGGGCAGAGGGTGCGGGTGGGTTTGCCGGTGCAACTGCGGGCATGCTGGGGGCGGCAGGTTTTGCCCCACTTGCCAAGAAGGCTTCCACATCCCGCCGAATCACCCGTCCTTGCGGTCCACTTCCCACAATTTGGCGAATATCCAAACCATGTTCAAGTGCCATGCGTTGAGCCACAGGGCTGACCCGTCCCATCCCATCGCCAACTGGGGTGGACACTGGCGGGGGAGCGGTGACTACGGGTGCAGGCGTGGCGACCGGAGCAGGGAGGGGAGTAGCCGCTGGTGNNAGCGGCAGGGGCTTCTTCGCCGCGTAGCTGGGCAAGAGCCTGTGCTTTTAGCCCTTCCACGTCAATTGCTTCATCGGCTGTGCCAATTACGGCAATCGGTTGTCCGACTGGGGTGATGGTGTCTTCGGGGATAAAAATGCCACGCAGAACACCGCTGGCAAATGCTTGCACTTCAACGGTTGCCTTGTCGGTTTCCACTTCCACCAGTACGCTGTCATCGCTGATGGTGTCACCCACTTGCTTAACCCAGCGCACCAATTTGCCTTCTGCCATATCAAAGCCCAGTTTGGGCATGGTGATCATTTTAGACATACATCACTTCCTTTACGGCTTTTACCACCGTATCTGCGTTGGGGATTGCCGCTTGTTCGAGCGTGCGGTTGTAGGGTAGGTTCACATCCAGTTGGGCAATGCGGCGCACGGGCGCATCCATGTAGTCGAAGCATTCGGCTTGAATGCGGGCGGCGATTTCTGCTCCCACGCCAAAGGTGGGGTAGCCTTCTTCCACCACCACAGCGCGATTGGTTTTCTTAAAGCTTTCAAAGACCGGTTCCATATCGAGTGGGCGGAGTGTGCGCAAGTCCACAATTTCGGCTTCAATGCCTTGCTTGGCTAATTGCTTGGCGGCATCCAAACACACATGGAGCATTTTGCTATAGGTGACAATGGTCACATCCTTGCCACTGCGTTTAATATCGCTCTTGCCGAGTGGCACCAAAAATTCGCCATCGGGCACTTCGCCGCGCTTTTGATACAAGGTGGCGTTTTCAATGAAGAGCACCGGGTCGTCTTGGCGCAAGGCGGCTTTGAGCATGCCTTTGCAGTCGTAGGGGGTGGCGGGAGCCAGCACACGCAAGCCGGGGAAGTGCGCAAAGATGGCATCTAGCGTTTGCGAGTGTGTCGCGCCCAATTGCCTGCCGCCACCGCCTGGGGTGCGCACAATCAGGGGTACGCTAAATTGCCCACCAAACATGTAGCGCAATTTGGCGGCGTGGTTGACAATCATATCCATTGCCAGCAAGGCAAAGTTGATGGTCATAATTTCGGCGACTGGGCGGCAACCGGTCAGAGCGGCACCAATGGCGGCACCGGCAATCACCCCTTCGGCAATCGGGGTGTCTCGGACGCGGTCTGCTCCAAAATGGTCGTAGAAACCGCGGGTGACAGCATAGGTGCCGCCCCAAACGCCGATTTCTTCTCCCATAATAAAAATCTTTTCATTGGCTTCCATTTCTTCCCATAGGGCTTGAGAAATGGCTTCACGGATGGTTATTTGTGCCATAATGATTCGCTTCCTTTAAAGATGGGGCTAAAACTCGCGTGAAACAACGATGGAATCATCAGCATATAGATCTGCAAACAATTCGTCCATACCGGGCTCGGGCGATTCATCTGCCCATTGTGCGGCGACTGCGATTTCTGCCATAATTTGGTCGTCAATTTGGTTTAGTTCTGGCTCAGTGCCAAAGCCTTTTTCGATGATGATTTGTCGCCAATCGCCAATGGGGTCGTCTTCACGCCACTTGCGAATTTCACTTGGGTCGCGGTAACGTTCTGGGTCGCCCATGGAGTGCCCGTGAAAGCGGTAGGTCATGGCTTCTAGGAAGAAGGGACCTTCTTCGCGGGCGTGTTTCAGTGCGCGTTTGACCGCTTTGTACACTTCGGCAGGGTTCATGCCATTGCAACGGTCATTGGTGATGCCATAGCCTTCTGCTTTGCGGCGAATTTCGCTCACTGCCGATGCGCGTTCCACGGCTGTGCCCATGCCGTATTGGTTGTTTTCGCACAGCCACACGATTGGCAAGTTCCACACTTTGCTTAAGTTAACTGCTTCATGGAAGTAACCAATGTTGGTTGCCCCATCGCCCATCATGCACACCACTGCATCGGGTTTTTTCTGGTACTTAAAGCCGAGTGCCAAACCTGCTCCCAGTGGCAGTTGTGCCCCCACAATGGCGTGCCCGCCCCAAAAGTTTAGGCGTGTATCTGCCAGGTGCATCGAGCCGCCTTTTCCTTTGCTACAACCGGTTGCCTTGCCAAGCAATTCGGCAAAGATAACCTTCGGCTCCATCCCTTGTGTGTAAGCCACCCCATGGTCGCGGTAAGCGGTGATTAGATGGTCATGCTCGGACATGGCGGCAGAAATGCCCACTGCAACGGCTTCTTGCCCGATGTACAGGTGCAAAAAGCCACCGATTTTGCCTTGTTGGTAGAACTCGGCGCACTTTTCTTCTAGCCGCCGAATGGTCACCATTTGAGAATAGGCTTCGAGATAATCCTGTTTTGAACGAAAATTCATTTGTTTTCACCCCTTGTCATGAAATTCAGGAAATAACGCTGACAATCACGTTGACTATCGGCGTTTTGAAAAGGTAAATTTAACACGGTTTTGTAATGGGTACGCCAGAACCGTACAGAAGAGTGCTGTGCGCCTTGTCTCTGTAGGAAAGAAGTACAATTTTCATGGGCGCTAAACATAAACACGCCGCTATCCAAGCGTTATTTTCAATACTACAATCGTTTTGTGCCAATTGGTTGCGCGATTCAGTTAGTCTTCTCGGACATTTTGGGGAATTTTGCACCCAATCAAAAAAATTATATCACTTTTTGAGCAGAAAAGCAGGTTTGAAAGGAAGATTCATGTGAATTTAACTTGAGAAATACATGGTTCGTTTTTGAATTTGCTCCGTTTTTCACAAATACTCGTTGGTGGTCTGTCGAACTAGGGAGAATTGGGCGGGTTTCTTTTGCATAGGCCTGCTTTTTGAGAAAATCCAGTGGGTTTTGGTTGTGTGGCTGGGCAATCTTGTGTGAATGTCATGTAATTGAACGTTTTGCACAACTCATTGCGGGTCAATGCCGAAAAATGCGCTTCGATTTGGCAGGGTTTGTTAGGCGAATTGGTATCATACTCCCCCTTTTCGCAAATGTGGTTCTATGTTTCAATAGGGGGTACATCGGAGATTCTGTGCCCAAGATTCGGCACAGATGGAAATTGCATGTTTTCCTTCGCAAAAAAGACGCAATTTGCTCTTTGGTGCGCGGTCTAAGAAAAATCTGCCGAAGATACAACTTGACTGTACAAAAAAGGCGGCAATTTAGCACCCTATTCACCATTGGATTCCTATCTATTTCAACCCACAACATCATGGTACACGGCACACACAATGCGCTGATTGACACACGCAACGATTCAATTTTAATTTATATCAATGGCGAACTATTTCCCCGTGATTCTGCCAAAATTTCGGTATTCGACTCGGGCTATTTGGTGGGAGATGGCGTTTGGGAAGCACTGCGCTTGCACAAAGGAAAGCTGGTGTTTTTAGAAGAACATTTAGACCGTTTATATCAAGGGGCGGCAACGATTGGGCTGAAAATACCAATGAGCAAAGCAGAAATGGCAGAAGCATTGTGGTTTACTTTGCGGGCAAACGACATGCAAGACAATGTGCATGTGCGCTTTATGCTGACTCGCGGTGTTAAGAAAACCCCTTCCCAAGATCCACGCCTAACCATCAGCCCTCCCAACTTGGTGATTATCCCTGAATATAAAATTGCCAGCCCCGAAAGCCGTGCAAAGGGCATTACGTTATTTACCAGTACCATTCGGCGCGGCTCGCCCGATTATCTTGACCCACGGCTCAACTGCCACAGTAAACTGCACGAAGTGATGGCGTTGGTGCAGGCGATTGAAGCCGGTGCAGATGAAGCACTGATGTTGGATGTTCATGGCTGTGTGGCAACTTGCAATTCCACCAATTTCTTTATTGTGTCGAAGGGGCAGGTGTGGACTTCTACGGGTGTGTATTGCATGAATGGCATTACACGTGGAAAAGTGATTCAAGCCTGCCAAGAAAACAACATCCCTGTCTTTCAGAAGGATTTTACCCTTTTCGATGTGTATGGCGCAGATGAAGCCTTTGTCACCGGCACATTTGGCGCACTAACCCCAGTGGTTAAGGTTGATGGGCGCACCATTGGCAATGGGCAAGCGGGCGAAATGACCCGCCGCCTGACCGAGCTGTATTACGGCTTGGTGGAAGGATACTAAGCGCAGGTTAGGTGAAAAATCACGATGGCATCTCGTATTTGTTTGTGGAGCGGACCACGCAATATTTCTACCGCATTGATGTATGCCTTTGCCCAACGCAGTGATACACTGGTGTTCGATGAGCCTTTATACGCCCATTATTTGAGCAAAACCCCTGCCCAAAGCTATCACCCCGGTTCGGCGCAAGTGTTGACAAGCCAAGAGCATGATGGGGAGCGGGTGGTGGCAGAACTCATCATGGGCAAACATGCCAAGCCGATTGCCTTCTTTAAGCATATGACGCACCACTTATTTGCCCTGCGCCGCGATTTTTTGGCGCAAACGGTCAATGTACTGCTGACCCGTGACCCCTACGAGATGCTCCCTAGCTATGCGGTGCAAGTTCGTGAGCCTACGATTAACGATGTCGGTTATGCGGCACATATCGAGTTGTTGCACTACCTGCAATCCATCGGGCAAAACCCCCCGGTACTGGATGGTAAGCAGGTTTTGCTAAACCCGCGCAAGGTGTTGGGCGAATTGTGCGAAAGAATAGGGATACCCTTTGAAGAAGCGATGTTGAGTTGGCGGGCGGGTGGGCGTCCCGAAGATGGGGTGTGGGCGACTTATTGGTATCATGCGGTTCACCAATCCACCGGCTTCACCCCTTATCAGCCCCCCAGCCGAGATTTCCCTGCATCCTTGCGTCCACTTCTTGCCGAATGTCAGCCTTACTATGAGCAATTGGAAAAAATCGCAATCAAAGCTTAAAGCTGGCATGTGCTGTGCGTACAAAAAACACACCGTTTATATTCGACCGGGGTACTATTCGGCACATGCACCGAATAGTGAGTTGCACTTTTTTTCTTAAGGGAAAAAGCACAATTTCCACCCGTGTTAAATATAGTTCATTTTACACACTCTCATCTCCCAATGCGGGTAAGTTGATTTCCTTCACACATGCCGCAGGTGAAAGCGCCAGTACGCACCGCACCACCTGCACCAAGTCTTGAATGGGTAGGCTATCCAGCGCTGGATAGGTGTCCAAGACGCCTTGTGCGCCGACTTCGTAGGGTAGCTCGGTTGCTACTGTTCCCGGGTTCAAGAGCGTGACCGGAATTCGTTCTGGGCGTAGGTTTTGGCGCAAGGCATGTGCCACCCCGCGCAAGCCAAATTTACTGGCGGCATAGGCAACTTCTACCCCGCTTGCATGGTCAAGCCCGCTAATTGAACCTATCAATATCACCTTGGCGTTTTCTGCCTGCCGTAAGTTTGCTAGCAATGCTTGTACGGCTAAGATCGCTCCTTGTAAATTGACCGCCAAAATCTGCTGAATTTCGCTTTGGCTGGAATATTCGAAGCGGTAACTTGGGCGAAAGCCGTGTTCTTCCCAAATGCCTGCGTTGTAAATAAGGGCGTGAATGGGCACGCTCTGGAACTGCTCGGTGAACTGGCTAGTAGCAGATGCTAGTGACAAATCTGCGGGTAACCAGTGGCGAGTCACACCATCTTGGCGGGCAAGGCTGGTGGGGCGGGTGCGGCTGACCAACCAGAGCGAATCACCTGCATTGGGAACATCACACGCCAACCCGTGCCCAATACCACGACTGGCGCCAAAGATTATCAAATTGCGCGGTTTCATCGGCTTGCTTGTGTCACTTTAAAGTGATGAATGAAGGAAATGACGACATAATACACCGCATAAAGTAAGGAAATGCCTGCCAACAGTTTGCTATACGGCGCTTGTGGGGCAAGACACAGGGCAAGCAAAATCAGTCCGTACACCACGCCTAGCAGGTTTGTGAGTCGCCAAAGCATCGGTGTGCGTGATGGGTAAACGTAATGGATGGGTATAAATACTAAAATGGCTAACCCTATCAAGACCAGTGCAGTGATTTGCCAAGCGGGCTGGAAGATAAATAAGTAGATGAAGACCAGATTCCAATAGGATGGAAAGCCCACAAAAGCATCATCGGTCTTGGCGAGTTCTTGGCAAAAGCCGTAAGCGCTAGCTAGGGTCGGCAGAGCGGCAACCCAGAAGAAAGCGGGCGGGAGCAGGTCGAACTGCACAAAGGCAATAGCGGGTAAAAAGGCATAGGTCAGAAAATCTACAATGTCATCCAGTTTGCGCCCGTCAAATTCGGGCAAAACTTTTTTAACATTGACGCGGCGTGCCAAAAAGCCATCGGTGGAATCGATAAAGGTGGCAACCCAAAAACACATCATTAACAGGCTGGCATTTTTCTGCAAGATGGCGAGCATCCCAACAAACGCCAATATCATG
The DNA here is from genome assembly GCA_002455215.1 of Anaerolineales bacterium UBA6668. Taxonomy (GTDB): domain Bacteria; phylum Chloroflexota; class Anaerolineae; order Anaerolineales; family UBA6668; genus UBA6668. The sequence continues at coordinate 8,355 of DKKK01000085.1, forward strand.
CCCAACCCCGTGTAACAATGCACCAAAATTGCCGCAATTCGTTGATTTTTCATGTCGTGTACTCCAATTGTGTAAGTGTTTGTGTCGAGACTTCGGATAAAGATTGATAAAGTGACCGAGAAGCGCGGTATTAAACGATTTTGTCAATTATACTCATTTCATTCGGTAATATGAAACCAACAAAGCCAATAAATTTTGATACAAATTTTGGGTATCTTTTGTAGGGCTCTTTTGCTATACTTGTAAACAGTATCTAGTTTTGCTTTATTAAGAAAAAGACGGAAAACGAAACGGTTTTACGGGAGTGATTGCAGGTGTATTGGTGTTTAGAAAATCTCGTAGCGAGAAGCGTAGGTTTTAATTATGACTACTGAACAAATTGTTTATTTCGTCATCTTATTTATAGCTTTTTACCTGTTGTTTACCGAAAAACTTAAAAATGATATTGTTGCTGTCCTGATTATTTTGGCGCTGGCAATTACACGCATCCTAGACCCGAAAGAAGCGCTGGCAGGTTTTGGTAGTGAACCCGCTATCATCGCCGCCACCGTGTTTGTCTTGAGCGAAGCCTTACACCAAACGGGCATCAGCGAGTTAATCGGTGAATTAATCGGGCGGTTGGTGGGGCGTGGCTACAAGCGGGTGATTGCAATTTTAATGATGTGTGTGGCTGGTTTGGCATCGGTTACACACCATGTCACTATCACGGCGATGATGCTTCCCATTACCCTGAATATCGGCAAAGAGCGCAAAATTGCCGGTTCCAAGCTATTAATCCCGCTGTCGTTTGCCGCTTCACTCGGCACTACGATGACGGTCATTAGCGCACCGGCCTTCCTAGTGGCGAGCGGCACCTTGCAAAGCGCCGGTTATCATGCCCTGGGCATCTTCTCCATCACGCCACTGGGGCTTGCTTTGGTGGCAACCGGCATCCTATTTATGCTGGCAATCGGGCAGTTCATCTTGCCGAATCGTGAAACCAGTATGGAAGCTGGTGAGCGTGCCAAAATTACCAACTATTTTACCGAAGTCATCATTCAACCCAATTCATCTTTTATTGGTAAAACGCTGGCGCAAGTCAAGACCAGTGGCAGATATCATTTTACGGTAGTGAGTTGGATGCGCAAAGGAGAGCGGTTGGCGGAGCCATTGGGTGATGAACGCATTCAGGCCGGAGACATTTTGCACCTGCACACCACTCCCGAAGATATCACCACATTTCGTGATGAAAAAGGCGTGGATTACCACCCGGTCAAGCGTTTTCAGCCGTTTGGGCAAAAAAACCAGGATGATTTGCAGTTGGTGCAAGCAGTGGTGGCATCTAATTCCGAATTTGTGAACTTAAACTTGCGAGAGATTGACTTCCGCAGGCGGTTTGGTGGGGTGGTAATTGGCTTTTATCGGCAGGGCGAGTTTTTGCAAGAAGAACTGTCGCTAATACGGCTCAAAGCCGGTGATGTGCTGGTGATTCAGGCGGATGAAGATGCAGTTGCCCGTTTAGAACATACCAGTGGCTTTTCGATGCTGGCGCCCCACCATGAAGATGGGCGGGTTTACCGCAAAGCGCCGATTGCCGGTGCAATCGTGTTGATTGGGATTTTGTTATCTGCTTTTCGCATTCTGCCGGTTGAGATTGCCATGCTTTCTGCGGCGTTGGCAATTGTACTGACCAAAACGCTCAGCTTAAAGCAGGCATACAAAGCGATAGATATCCGTATCTATATTTTTATTGCCGGTGCGATTCCGCTCGGTACAGCCATGCAAAGTACCGGTGCGGCGCAACTCATGGCAGATGGTTTGCGAAGCCTGATTGGTAATTGGCATCCGTTTTGGTTGTTGTTCACGATCTATATGATTGTGGGTTTGATTACCCAACTCATGTCTGATGCCGCTACGGTTGCCTTATTTGCCCCCATTGCGCTTTCCTTTGCACAGGCACTGGGGCATCAGCCCGAAGCTTATGTTATCACAGTGGCTATGGCGGCGGTTACGGCTTGTATCACCCCCACTGGTCACCACGGCAACTTATTGGTATATGGACCGGGGCGCTATCAATTTATGGATTTTGTACGGGTGGGATTGCCGCTTACGGTGCTGATGGGAATTGTGGTGGCGGCGCTTGCTCCGATTTTGTGGGCGTTGTAGCCCCTATTCATGCCCCAGCGCGTCTTTCACCGCCTTTGCCACTGCCAGGTTAATGCCGCGCACTTGCATGAGTTGGCTTTCACTGGCAAGGCGAATGGCTTCCAGCGAGCCGAAGTGTTTGAGCAAGGCTTTGCGGCGTGTAGGTCCAATGCCGGGCACTGCATCCAAAGCGGAGAGGGTGGCGGCTTTACTGCGGCGCAGGCGATGATGGGATAAGCCAAAGCGGTGGGCTTCATCGCGCACGCGTTGCACCAAGTACAGGCCTTCCGAGCGCCGTGGTAGTAGAATACTGACGGAACGGTGCGGCAAAAATAGCTCTTCTTCCTGCTTTGCCAAGCCCACCACTGGCACTCGTTCTGTCAGCCCAAATTGCTCTAGCACGCGCATAGCCACCCCCAATTGCCCCTTGCCCCCATCAATGATGAGCAAATCCGGCAAGCGGGCAAAGCTATCATCGGTTTTTTTGCCCGGTGAATCTTTTGTTGGCTGATTATTGTCTTGCCAACGTTGAAAGCGGCGCGTCAGCACTTCTTCCATACTGGCAAAATCGTTGGGTCCGACCACCGTCTTGATGTTGAAATGGCGGTAGTGGGCTTTGGCGGGTGTGCCTTGATGAAATACCACCATTGCTCCCACACTGTTGGTGCCTTGCGTGTTGGAAATATCAAAACATTCTATGCGGTTGGGCGGTTCGCTTAATCCTAAGGCTTCTTGAAGTTCTGCCAGTGCGGTTTCTTGCTTGTGGGTGTCGGCTTCCCACTGGCGGCGTAGCCCGGCTAGTACGGTAGTGGCGTTGTCGGTTGCCATGCTGACCAGTTCTTGGCGGGTGGTGTCATTGTTGGGCACACTGAGCGCCACTTTGTCGCGGCGTTTATCTGCCAACCATTGCTGGATAATGCTGGCTTCGGCGGCTTCGCTAGGCAAAAGCACTTCGGAAGGGACGTAGGCGGCTTGATGGTAAAACTGCTTGATGAAGGCGGAGAGTACGTCACTGTCACTTTCTTCGGCTGTGCCTTCCAGCACAAAGTAGTCGCGCCCCATCAGTTTGCCATTGCGCACAAAAAAGACTTGCACACAGGCGTTGTCGTTGTCACGGGCAAAGGCAATTACATCGCTGTCTAGCTCAGTTTGGCTAATCACCCGTTGTTTTTCCACCACCCGTTCAATGGCTACCAGTTGGTCGCGGTAGAGCGCGGCTTGTTCAAAATGCAATGCTTCGGCGGCAGTTTCCATCTGCACGCGCAGGCGGGCGGTGATTTCGGCGGTTTCGCCCAGCAAGAAGCGGCACAAATCGTCAATCATGGCGCGGTACTCCAATTGATTGACTTTGCCAATGCAGGGCGCATTACACAGCTTGATGTCGTAGTACAGGCAGGCGCGTTCATCTTTGCCGGTAATCACGCGGTCGCAGGTTAGGTAGGAAAAGATGCGGCGTAGAACTTCGAGCGTTTGGTGTACCGCCCAGGCGCTGGTGTAGGGACCAAAATAGCGATTTCCGTCTTGCTCCATGCGGCGGGTGACGGTTACTTTGGGGAAAGCCTCCGCAGTGTGAACTTTGATGTAGGGGTAGGCTTTGTCATCCTTCCAGCGCACGTTGTATTTGGGCTTGTACTGGGTAATCAGGTTATATTCCAGTAACAGCGCTTCCAACTCGCTCCCTTGCAGGATGTACTCAATTTGCTCGATATGCCGCACCAGTTCGCGTGTTTTGCCGGTGTGGTTGGCTCCGGCTTGGAAATAGGAACGCACGCGGTTGCGCAGGTTGATTGCTTTGCCAACGTAAATGACCGTACCCCCGGCATCTCGATAGAGATAACAGCCCGGCGTGGTGGGCAAGGTGTCTAGGGCAGGCAGTAAGTGGGGTTTGGCGAGTGGTAGCGACATAGGGCTATTTTGCCACAAAATTCACTGATGTAAGCAGATTGCTCGAAAAAGGGCGCTTGTCGGGGAGTGAGATGGGTATAATAGGGGTGTTGGCTCAGTTTTCTCGGAATATTTTTGGGAAAGTGCTAATCTTTGTAATTGATTGGTAGTTTTATTCTTCGCAGAAAAAAAGCACTCACTTGTAGAGTGTGTGCGCTTTGGCAAGCGAACTATGCAATAGTACCCCCAATTCATCATCGCCGTTCCACTCACCTAAACAGGTATTGTTATGCTCAGGCGGATACTTACTTTATCACCTTGTTATCGCTGTTGCAGGCTTCAAACCTGCCCCAACCACACAGCCCCCCGCTTGGTTGAAGGATAACCCCCACCCTTTACTTTTGACACACAAAGGCATAAGATAATTACGATAACCAGTCGCATTAAAACGCAATGATTAAACACGCCAGGAGCAAAGAATGAGCACCTTATTGCTAGAATTTTGGACAGAAAAACACGATTTCTGCATCTATGCAGAAGCACAAGATTATGAAAAAGAAATTACGCTGGACGGGCAAGCCAAAGAAATCCTATCCCATTTCAAAACCATCTACACAATTTTAGAAGAGAAGCACGAAAAGAAAGTCCAAGAACTGGAAACGGCTATTCAAATTTTGAGCGACCTGCTACTCGCACCGTTTACCACCCAATTGAAACAGTGCAGTTTGGTGCGCTTTGTGATTAGTGAAGAACTCATTCGCTGTGCATTTGACCTGCTGTTATTAGAAGATTCCTATTTATTCTTGCAACGCCGCGTGTGCTACCAAATAGAAGAAGGGTATGGCGAAGATGAACCAGCCATCGAATTGGAAAGTGCCCTGCTCATTGCAGATTTAACCGCAGACCCCGAAGAAGCCTGCCGTAGCGTATCCAAACTAATTCCAGATGCGCAATACGCGCAAGTGGAGTCTGCCAATATCCGAATGATCCGCGAAGCGGCTCCCGAAGTGGATGCTTTGATTATCAGTGCTCACGGAGAGATTGACGCAGACAATGATGGGGGCTTGTACATCAACGAAGAACTCCTAAGTGCGAAAGTGATGGAGAAGGTAGAAGCGTGGGTGGTGTATTTTGATTCGTGCCAGCAAGGTGCAAACCTGGCGTATGTGCAGGCACTGCAAGAAGAAAGCGATGCGCAGTATTACCTCGCACCGATTATCAGCAATGACGCCGGAGATTCATCCACAAAAACGATGGTGTGGTTTTTTAATGGCGTAAAAGAGCATAAAGACCCGATTCGCGGCTTGTATGAGACACGCAAGCGGCTGTTTGAATATTATCACGGACAAAAACGGCTCAATTTGGTGGTAAGCCTGAACAAAGCCTTTGCTTTTCGGCTGTTTGAATTTGTGGATAGCGATGAAAGCGAGGAAGAATAGCCAAAAATTGCAGGGGTAGGCAAGTCGTTTGCAAACAATGAGACGTACCGCCTGACCTGCTGACCCATCCCAGCTATACCCAGCACGGGGACAAATTGCGTTTTTCTGTAGTGCCAACCTTTACTTGAGATTGTCTGATTTTCGGGTCATTTCGACCGAA
>DKKK01000085.1:13996-14282 GCA_002455215.1 Anaerolineales bacterium UBA6668
GGAAAAATCCGCAATCTGTGACCCTGCTGAGTGTACATCCCCTCAAAAAACAGGTAGCAAAAAGCAATGTTTAATCACAAAGCAACCATCGAGTCATTTTTCGAAACTATTTGGAACCAGCACGACAAATCCTTTATCCCCCAACTTCTGATTGAAAATTTCAGCTTTCGTGGCTCGCTTGGGCAAGTTCGGCGGGGTCACGCTGAATTTGCTGAATACGTTGATTTTGTGCATCAGGCACTGGGAAACTACCGGTGTGACATATTAGACCTCTTGCATAAGTGAT
>DKKK01000033.1 GCA_002455215.1 Anaerolineales bacterium UBA6668
AAGCAGGCTTAGCCGTTGGGGGCATATACAACCATTTTGCCAGCAAGGAAGAAATATTCTCAGCCGTGCTAGATGCCTACCACCCCCACCAAATTGTCATGCCCGCCCTGCAATCGGTAGAAGGGAATACTGCGAAGGAAACCATCTCCAATGTGGCAAATGCCATTCGCCCCCAATTATTCGAATCAATCGAAAAAATCATCCCCATTGCCCTCATCGAATTAATGGAATTTCGGGGTCAACACCTAAAACAGTTATTTAGCCGAAATTTCAGCCATCTTGACGCATTTTTTCAACGCTTACGCACCCAATCCGACACATTCCGCGATTTTTCCAATACACAGCTCATTCTTTCCTTTGTCTCCTTCTTTTTTGGTTATCTAGTCACCAGCTTTTTTCTAAAAGACCTACCGCTGGTGCGCGATTCAGGTGAAAAATCGTTCGACGTCCTGCTAGATATCTACCTGCACGGCGTGTTGAAAAACGAAACCAAAGATGACAAAACATCTACCTAACCCCCTTTTTTGCCATTTATGTTCAATTCCCGCTTGCTCTCCATTGTTCGCAAAGAATTTATTCAAATTTCGCGTGACCCGCGCACATTTGTAATGGTGATAGTCATTCCCATCATGCAATTATTTTTGCTCGGCTATGCCGCCAATAACGATGTGCGCAACGTGCCGCTGGCGGTTTTTGACCAAGACCGCTCCCCAGCCGCCCGCGACCTACTTGCCGCCTACCGTGCCGCCGATTATTTTGCCATTGCCTATGATGTCAATTCCGAAGACGAACTGCGCCAACTGATTGACAGCGGAAAAGCGCGTGCCGGGCTAATGATTCCCCCCGACTACGCCGAGCAATTGCAAAAGGGGCAAACCGCACACGTTGCCTTTTTGCTAGATGGCAGTGACCCCACTGTGGCATCCACCGCACTCGCCGCCGCCAAACTCATTGGACAGTCACAAGCAACCGAAATAATGACCGAACGCTTAAGCAAACGTGGCGCGGCAATTGCCAACAACCCGCCCGTGGAAGTGCATACCCAAGTTTGGTACAACCCCGATTTAGTCAACGCCTACTTCATGGTGCCCGGCGTGATAGGAATGATTTTATACGCCATCACCTCCATACTCACTGCCAATGCCATCGTGCGTGAACGCGAGCGTGGCACCATCGAACAACTCATCGTCACCCCCATCCGCTCATGGGAATTACTGGTGGGCAAACTGCTCCCCTACACCTTGCTGGCACTGTTTAATGCCGANNGCGGGCGTTTCCGCGCTGTTTTTAGTGTCCAGCTTGGGCATCGGCTTGTTGGCATCCACCATAGCCAACACCCAGCAAGAAGCCATGATGACCGTGTGGATGACCCTCCTACCGGGCATTTTTCTTTCTGGCTTCTTCTTTCCCATTGCCGCCATGCCCCCGCTTTTGCAGTGGATCTCCTACCTAATGCCGTTACGTTACTTTCTCTCCATCATTCGCCAACTCTTGCTCAAAGGAGTCGGCTTTGCCGAGATTCAAAACGATGTCATTGCGCTGGTCATTTTTGGCGTAGGCATCATGACCCTGGCATCTTTGCGCTTTCGCAAACGCCTAGATTAGCCACCCACATCGCACACNNCTCCCCGCCGCATTCTCCCCATCGTATTAATCATCCTTGCCATAGCACTTGGCTACTGGCTATTGACCCACCAATCCACAGCCAATGATGGCACCGTTCGCGCTTCTGGCTCCATCGAAGCACAAATTTATGACATTTCGGCTGAACTGGGCGGACGGGTGATAGAAGTTTCCGCGCAGGAAGGGCAATCTGCCACAGCAGGGCAGGTGCTCGTGTCGTTAGATGCCGCCCTCCTGAAGGCACAATATGCCCAAGCGCAAGCCGCCGCCACAGCCGCCGCCGCCCAAGCGCAAGCCGCCGCCGCAAACTTAGCCCAACTGCAAGCCAGCCCAACATCTGCCCAGCGAAAAGTTGCCCAAACATTGGTGGATAAAGCCCAACTGGCAGTGGATGCACTACAATCCAACTATGATGACCTGCCCACTGCCGCCCAAGATTCTACCAATGGCAAACAGCTTGCCCAGCAGATTGACCAAGCCAAAGCCAGCCTAGCCAATGCCCAAGCCCAATACGATTTGCTGGCGGCAGGTGCCACGCCCGAGCAATTGCAAGCCGCCCAAGCCCAAGCCACTGCCGCCCAAGCCCAAGCTACTGCCGCCCAAGCCGCCTTAGGCGTTTTGGAAGTGCAAATCGCAAAATTGCAGGTGACCGCCCCCATTGATGGCACAGTTTTACAAGTGGTGACAAAACCGGGAGCCATCGCCGCCCCCGGTGCCAGCCTGGTGCAAATCGCCGACCTAAACCAATTGGAATTGACAGTCTATGTGCCCGAAGATGTCTATGGGCAAATCCGGTTGGGGCAAACCGCACAGGTGAGTGTGGATTCCTTTGCGGGGCAAGCCTTCACTGCCCGCGTGGTGCAAATTGCCGACCAAGCCGAGTTCACCCCGCGCAACGTGCAAACCGGCGAAGGGCGCAAATCCACCGTTTTTGCCGTCAAGCTAAAGCTGGATAACGCGGATGGCAAACTCAAACCCGGCATGCCCGCCGATGTCACCTTTTTACCATGAGCCAAACACAAGCCTACATTCAGGCAGAAAACCTGCATAAGCAATTTGGCACATTTTCCGCGGTGCAAGGGGTGAACTTGCAAGTGCAAGCGGGCATGGCATACGGCTTGGTGGGTGCGGACGGCGCGGGCAAGACCACCACCCTGCGCCTGCTGGTGGGGGCACTCACGCCCACACAGGGGCAGGTACACATCCTAGGGATTGCCCTCCGGCACCAACCCGAACTCGCCCGTACCCAGATTGGCTATCTCGCCCAACGCTTCAGTTTGTATGCCGATTTGACCGTGCTCGAAAACTTGCGCTTTTTTGGCGAAGTGCGCGGCATTCGTGGGCAGGCCTTTGCCCAGCGTGCCCGCGAACTGCTGGGGTTTGTCGGCTTGGCTGGCTTTGAAAATCGGCTAGCTGGCAACCTTTCGGGCGGCATGAAGCAAAAGTTGGGGCTGGCAAGTGCGCTCATTCACCGCCCTAAAGTGCTTTTGCTGGATGAACCCACCGGCGGGGTAGATCCGGTCACTCGGCAGGATTTTTGGCAATTGTTGATTGGCTTGGTCAGTGAAGAACGAATCGCGGTGGTGGTGAGCACCCCTTACATGGATGAAGCCGCTCGCTGTAACCGGTTGGGCTTTTTGCATCATGGAAAAATGCTCACCGAAGGCACGCCACGCGAGCTGACACAATCTATGCAAGAACACGTGTTGGAATTGATGGCACACCCCAAAGACTTGGCGCGGCAAGTGGCACAGCAAGACCCGGATGTGATTCAAGCCATTGCCTTTGGCGACCGCCTGCACCTGCGCGTTAACAACCCCAACACGGCGTTGGCACGCCTGCCTAGCGCACTGCAATCCGCTGGCGTGCAATTTTCTAGCCTACGCGCCATTGCACCCACACTCGAAGACGCCTTTATTTCTCTCCTAACGGAGCAAGCATGAGCCAACCCGCTATTTCAGTCCATCAACTTCTCAAAAAATTCGGCGATTTTACCGCTGTGAACCAGGTGACCTTTGATGTGGCACGCGGCGAAGTGCTGGGCTATTTGGGACCCAACGGTAGTGGCAAAACCACCACCATGCGCATGTTGCTGGGGCTACTTCAACCTACGGGTGGCACGGCAACGGTGCTAGGCTGGGATATTCGCACCCAAACCGAGCAATTGCGCCCGCAAGTGGGCTATATGAGCCAAAAATTTGCCTTGTATGAAGACTTAACCGTTGCCGAAAACCTGCAATTTTATGCGGGGGTGTATGGCTTTGGCAGAGCTTGGCGCAAGGAAAAGCAGGCGGGTGTGCTGGATTTNNTCACCAGCCACAATTGCTCTTCTTAGATGAGCCCACCAGCGGGGTCGATCCTTCTGCTCGCCGTGAATTTTGGGATTTGATTTACACATTATCGGAACGTGGCACAACGGTTTTTGTGAGCACTCACTACATGGATGAAGCCGAGCATTGTGGGCGTTTGGGCATTATGTTTAATGGCAATTTGTTGGCAATGGATACGCCCAGTGCGCTGAAAGCCAAGCAATTGCCGGGACCAGCTTGGAATATTGTGGCAGAACCGCTCTTGCCCGCATTGGCGGTGTTAAACGGTTTGGCAGGTGTGTATCGCGCCGGTTTGCTGGGCGACCACTTGCACGCCATTACCTTAGCCGATGCCCACACCGCCGCCAGTTTGCAGTCTGCGCTTCAGNNTTTTTTGGGGCGGATGTGGGGGAAGACGGTGTGTTGGCAGGCAGTGCATGTGCTAAATATGTTTAGTACCCAAAATGACTTTCTTGTCTCATTCCTGCATTTTTGGTCAGGGACATGTGGGAATCAACATCTGTATTCGACACGGATGAAAATTGTGTTTTTTTCTTAATGAAGAAAGTACAACTCGGTATTGGGCACGTGTGCCGAATATAAGCCGTATCGAATATACATCTTGCATACTGGTTTCCGATTTCGGGGACTTTGATTATCTTAGGAGAAAAAATGGCAAAAAAAGCAGTCAGTGAAGTAGTACTCGCACAACGCACCATCCCTGCCAGTCCGCAATTTATATTCGACTATTTTGTAAATAATCAAAATTTGCGCCATTGGCTATGTGACTATGCAATGGTAGAGCCACACGTCAATGGAAGGGTGATGCTCCGCTGGAATGAAGGCGGTGAAATTTACGGAAAGTTCAAAGAGTACAACCGCCCAAATCGCATTGTCATTAGCTTACCCAAAGGCGCAATCGAAGTGGATTTGCTCGATACGGTGGACGGCACACGTATCACGGTACAACGCACCGGCGCAACCGACCCTGACCGCACTTTGCGCGAGTGGAATGACGCGCTGGAAACACTCGCAACCATCTTAGACAGTGGCTTGGATCTACGCCGCCTGCGAAGCCCAATGCTGGGCTTTTATGCCGAGCCTATCACCGCCGAAGCCGCCCGCAGTTCCGGCAAAGCCGACCAAGATGGGCTGGATTTGCAAATGATTTTTGCCGATTCGCCCGCCGCCAATGCTGGGCTACAAGCCAATGATGTGCTGATTGCCGTAGATGGCAAGCGCCTGCACTCAATGGAAGACTTGGGTGCGGTACTGCGTGCTAAGGAAGCAGGCGACTTGGTGCATTTACAATTTGTGCGCCATCTTGAAACACACGAAACTACCGCCATTTTGCAAGCCCGCACAGCGCCCCAAATCCCACCTAGCAAGGAAGCGCTGTATGCCAAAATCAAACATTTGAACGACGATTCGATGTGGCTACTGGCAGAAGCAGTGGATGGCATTAGCGAAGCACAAGCCCGCCACCAACCGGCTCCCAATGAGTGGTCGGTTAGCCAAGTGGTGGCACATCTGATTCTTACCGAATGGAATGAAAGCGACACCGCTGTCTTAATTGCACGGGGTGAAGCGCCTAACGAATCGTTCTGGGTGGGGCAAGACAGTTTGCGCCTACAATCGGTCATTGATGGAGCACGCAACTTGGATGGACTGTTACAAACCTTGCGCCAAGCCCATCGTGCCAAAGAAGCGCTTATTTTGCACGTTCCTGAGCAAATTTTGCAATATCGAGACCGCTGGGCTTCCTTCTGCTATGCAATTAGCGATGAAGTGGGGCACAATTCTATTCATTTAGACCAAATCCGTGCCTGTATTCGAATTGCCCAACGAGAAGTAGCATGAAATTTTTGCCAAAATTAAGCCCAGCCACAATTGCTGGTTGGGTTTTCTTTGCTTGCCTGTTGGCAGGCTGTGCCAATACAGCGCCACTCCCCACCGCTAGCCCCACCCTTCCCGCGGTGGTTAGCCCTACCACCGTCCCGCTACCGACCCTAGCGCTCCCCATACCTGCTTCGCTCACAGAATGCGGCGCAGAAGCGGCAATTACCCTGGCGCAATATCACGCCGATTGGGCAAGCGCAGTGGAACAAGTTGTGGGTGAATGCGGCAATGAAAGTTGTCGAGCGCAAGTGGGGGAGAGTGCCAGCCTGCAAGCGCGTTCTGCCTTGCAAGCCTATGCCGTACCCGCTTGCTTACAGCCCGCCCAACAAGCGGCAGTTGCGTTCTTCAGCGAACGCGAACTTGCCTACCAAGCCTTGCAACAAGGCGATAGCAATACCTTCACTGCACATCTGGCGCAAGGCGAGAGTCAACGCCAAACAATGGTAAGTGCCATCGAACAAGTGCTGGCGGGTGGGAACTAGATTGTAGGAAACAGGGTTTAGCGAGTGGACGAGATAAATCCAACCGCCTGCAGGATTAACCGTGCGCCGTCATCTGCCAATTGCTGTCTGTATGCAAGTGCCGCAATACTTGCCCAATGGGTAGGATGGGCGTGCGAAGCAAGGCTGTCGCCGTGCGCAAGTCGAGCGTTAGGTCGGGGGGGCGTAATAAACCGCTCTCGGCAATGCTGGTAGAACGCAAAAATGCCCGCCAAGCCGGCTGAGCCAGCCCGTGCGCTTCCAACAAGTCCAACACTTGATTGCCATACACCCACCGGCTCAAGCGTTCTGCTCCGCACAGGTTGAGCGGTCCCACATAGTGTAAAGTGGCTAGTTCCAGCACTGCCAATGCCAGATTTTGCACCCAGATGGGGCAACGATACTCATCGCTGAATAAATTCACCACTTCGCCACGTTTTAGTCCGTTGAGAAGCCAACTGGTTTGGTGGTCTATCGGCTGATGAGAGAAGATAAGCGATGTCCGAGCGACTGCGGCAGTGGGACAGGTGGCAAATACCACTTGTTCGGCTTGATATTTTGCCTGCCCGTAGGGGTTGATGGGGTTGGCAAGGGCATCTTCGCTGTAAGGGGGCTGGTTACCGTCAAAAATCACATCCGTGCTGAGATGTATCAGGTGCGCTTGTAGCGCCTGACAAGCCTGCGCCACGTTGCTGGCAATGGGCGCAATCTCGTTCACTCGTTGGGTAACGGCGGCGCAATGAATCACCACTTGCGGGCGAACCTGCTGTAAAAATACCTGCTCAACCGCTTGGGTGGATAACAGATTGCATTGTACGGCAGTGCCGGGCAAGTCGGCGGGCGGGGGGGTTTGCCCCCAAGTGTAGAATACCTGCCATAGGTCAGGCTTGGCACTGGCAAAGCGCACCAACCATTGCCCTAGCAAACCTGCTCCACCGGTAATCAAAAGTGTTTTTGGCATGGCTTATGACTTTAACTGTTTTTTTCAAATGGTAACGATTCGTTTTCAGCCAGTTTGGCAAGGGCGGCGGCGGCGGCTTGTTGGGCGGCACGCTGTTTGCTAGTCCCCACTCCGGTGCCAAATGCGGCTGTACCCAAACGCACCTCCACCGTGAACTGCTTGGCATGGTCAGGTCCTTCAGCGTTCATGGTGTGGTACGTGGGGGTTAGATTAAACTGGGCTTGTGCTTTTTCTTGAAAAAGGCTTTTGTTATCTACTTCACTGTTGTCGCTCAGTACCGACTGTAAGGGCGCTTCGAGTAAACGTAGGATGATTGCCCGTGTGGAAGCCAAATCGGAATCGAGATAAACGGCGCCTATCACGGCTTCCAATGTCGAGCACAGCACGCGATTGCGGTATTGCCCACCACTTTCCAGTTCGCCACGCCCCATTTGCAAGGAATCACCAAGCTTAAGCGCGTTGGCAATTTTTGCTAGTTGCTCGGTGTGTACCAAGGCGGCACGCAAGCGGGTCAGCCGTCCTTCATCCATCTGCGGGAAACGTTCAAATAGCCACGCCGCCACAACAAAGTGAAAGATGGCATCACCCAAAAATTCCAGCCGCTCATTGTCGGGGAGAGCGGCTGGAAGCGCGTCAGGGGGTAGTTCGTTCAATACCGAACGGTGGGTTAGTGCTTGGGCGAGTAGGTTGGCTGTACGAAATTCGTAGCCTAAATTTTGTTGAATCTCAAGCAGTGTCATTAAATCTTTTTGAACGCCAACACCGCATTATGCCCACCAAAGCCGAAAGAATTGCTCAAAACAGCGCTAACTGGCAGTTGACGTGCCGTATTGGGTACATAATCTAAATCACAATCGGGGTCGGGGGTTTGATAGTGGATGGTGGGTGGCACAACGCCTTCACGGATGGCAAGCACGCTCCAAATGGCTTCGAGTGCGCCAGTTGCACCCATCATGTGCCCGGTCATCGATTTGGTGGAAGAAATGGGTACTTTGTAGGCGGTATCGCCTAGAGCGGCTTTCATCGCTTTGGTTTCGCTCTTGTCGTTGAGTCCGGTGGCAGTGCCGTGAGCATTGATGTAGCTGATATCTTCCGCATTTAGCCCGGCAGAAGCCATTGCTTTACGCACCGCCAAAGCCGCGCCCTTGCCTTCTTCGTGCGGGGCGGTGATGTGGAAAGCATCGCTGGTGGAGCCATAGCCCGCTAGTTCTGCCAGGATGTTTGCGCCGCGAGCGCGGGCGTGTTCGTACTCTTCCAATACCAAAATGCCACAGCCTTCGCCCATCACCAAGCCGGTGCGGTTCTTGTCAAAGGGAGCGGGAGTCATGCTGTAATCATCATTTTCGCGGCTCATTGCGCCCAAGCGGTCAAACGAGCCAACAGCGGTAGCGCAAATGGTGGCATCGCTACAACCTGCCAGCATGACATCACATTCGCCACTGCGAATCAGCCGCCAAGCTGTGCCAATGCTGTCACTGCCGGAGGCACAAGCCGATGCAACGGATAATGCGGGACCCGTAATGCCGTATTCCATGCTAATCATCCCGCTGGAGCCATTGGGCATCAGTTGGGGAATGACAAATGGGCTTACCCGGCGCGGTCCATTCTGGGCAATTTCGAGCACTGCGTTTTCAAAGGTAATCATACCCCCGATGGATGAACTGACAATGACGCCAATCCGCTCGCTATTGGCTTCCGTTACCACCAAGCCGGAACTTTGCATGGCTTCTTTGGCGGCGGCAATTGAAAAATGCTCGAAGCGGTCTAGGCGGCGGGCAAAAGCCGGTTTCATAAAATTGCCCGGTTCAAAGTCCTTCACTTCGCAGGCGATCTTAACTAGATGATCTTTGGAGTCAAACAGGGTGATGGATGCAACACCGCTGACACCATTTACGCAATTTTGCCAAGATTCCGCGACTGATTTGCCCAAAGGGTTGACAGTACCCAACCCGGTAACAACTACGCGTCTCATAAAATCAATTTCTCCTATAAAGAGTGCATATAAGTTACTTTCTACCAACAGGCATTGCTGTGGCGAAGCATTAAATTTTTTGTAGAAACCACGATAATATCTGGCACGTGCGAACAACACACTTTTTATTAAAGAAAAAGGCGCGGTTCTTTTTCGTGCTAAGTATATTTTCGACACAGGTTAGATTTTCGCTTTCCAGCCGTGTCGAATATAAAACCCACATTTTGTTCTTGTGTTACGCACGGGTAACACAAAATTTGGCAGGTGTGCCAGCAAACTTTATCCCAATACACCCACCCCACCTGATTAGATGCCAACCTTGCCGTTTTGTTTTACTTTTTCTTTTCTTTGGGTTTTGGCAACATTTTTACAATAAAACCCATCACTTTGCCGGGCTTGCCAGGAGCGGCAGGTTTGCGAAAGCGATTCCAGGCGGGTTTCAGCCACAGCCACAAGCCCAGAACAGTCCCCACGACGCCCATAAACACATACGAGCTGAATCTTTGGTAGGGCAAAACTTGCACATTGCCATCCAAGGCGGCTTTTGCCATCGCCGCCTGCTTTTCGGAGAGCGCGGCAGAGTTGGCAATGCCAAAGACGACAACAACCGATATACTGACTAACAGCAAGAACAATCCAACACGGAGCTTAAAATCTTCATCTGGCATGGCAGTTAGGGTAAACGACGAAATGCAAACTGTAATGAAATTAACAATGCAATTCCCCCAACCACCAAATATTCGAGCATAGAACGGGTGTTGAGCACACTCTTGGTTTGCTGGAGTACCACCCCATAAATAATGTAGAACAAGCACAATAGGACTAAGCCCGCCCCAATAGACGGGATAAACCAATAATTCAGCGCCCACATAGCTTGTCCCAACAGTAAAGCCACCACTCCTGCGCCCCAAATGCCATTGGTGCCACTGACTTGGTTCAGGCGAAACAGGCGCAGTGACACTAGAAAGGTGGTCAGTAAGGCGGCGGTTGCGTTAATGGCGGCGCGTGCGCCAGTGTAGTGCAACCAGCCGTACAGGCTCATCATTACCAGATAGGATAGGATGGTCAAGCCGGTACGGGCGGTATCGTAGTTGGCATCGCGTGGGTAAAGTGTAATATATTCCGCCACCAATATCAAGGTGAGAAAAATTGCCGCTAGAATTAGCTCAATCCACAACAGAGGACCTGGTGGGGTTTGATTAATCAAGGAAACCAACCCCAACGATGCCGTACTGGGCAGTACCCAGTGTAGGAATGTGCGCGTGCCGATAGGCTTGCCTTGTAGCCCCGGGTGACGGCGAAACATCGCATCGGAGCCACTACCCACCAAAAGCGCGACCAGAATGGCTAGGATAGTCTCCCCATTAATATCTAAGCCGATGGATGAACCAAATAAGGATGTTTGTACGGTGCGGGTGGGTAATTGCACCAATTGAGATGCCACAAAGCCCAGCATAACCACAGCCATGAGAATGCTCAGACGGTCAACATCGGGGAAATAGCGGTTTTTGGAACTGGTAGGTTGTAACATTGTAGATTTATGCAGTTGCTTGGGTCAGGCTTTGCCAAGTTTGTCTCAATAGCTGTGCATCCTGCTCCATCACCGGGCATTCGCATACCATACGCCCACCACAGCCGTTTTCCGCCAAGGCTTGCAAGAAATCACGGTAGCGAAACTCGCTTTCTGCAAACATTAGGTGATGTTTTTCGCCCTTTTCGCCGTAGGCAATGCCCGAAATGTGAATATGAAAAGCCTGCAAGGCGGGTGTACCCAATGCGGTACGGATGGTTTCTACAACCGCGCGAAAGGCTTCCGGCGTGTTTAGGCTTCCATCGCCGGTGCGGGCGAACAAGTGCGAGATATCTACACAGGGCAAAACGCCGGGAATGGCTTGTGCCATTGCCAATGTGTCACTCAAAGAGCCGAGTAGCGCACTTTTGCCCATTGTTTCCGGGCGCAAAGTGGCTGGGTTGCCTTGCTCACGTAGTTCTTCCACACAGCCCCGCAGGCGCGGAATGGCAATTTCAAGTACTTTTTCGGCAGGTTGGGCAAAATAGGAACCGGGATGAAAGATAATATCCGTTGCGCCAGCCAAATTACCAAAGTGAGCGGCATCCATCAAGCGTTTGCGGCTTTTGGGCCACTCTTCAGCGGTGGCGTTTAGGTTAATANNAGGTGCGTGAATACTAAGCGCAACGTTTGCGGCTTGCCCCGCCGCTTTGATTGCCGCGCAAGTTGCTTCGGTCACCCGCACCGATTGCACCCAAGCCAACTCGAGTGCATCCAATCCCATGCTTGGCAAATGTTGGATTGCCCCCACTGAGCCACCGGGCTTGGCTGGGGTATTTGTAGGAGAACCGACTGTGCCGAAACGAAATGAAAGTGCCATAATTAATCGGAAAAATCCGCCTGATGAAAAATAGTTTGTCTAGCCAGCTACTTCAACACAGACAAGGAATATACTTTTCTTAAGAGAAAAGCACAATCTCCAAGTGTGCCGACTACAAAAAGCAATCACGCCGCAGAGTCATCTTACTACTATGCGATATTTAATTATTTTACCTTGTTTTCTGTGGCAATAGGGTAAGAGTTGGAAAAAATATGCACATTTTCGAGCTACACTGTTTCCGTGACCTTTCGCAAGCCGCGTGGCTGGTCTGTGTCGTGCCCTTTGACACTGGTGAGATGGTAGGCAAACAATTGAGCCGGGACAATACTCACCAAAGGCGACAGCCATTCGGGAATACCCGCGGGTAGGGGAAGCCCAACCTGTGCCAAGCGTAAAATTTCCGGGTTGTCAGAAATGATTAATTGCTCGGCGGCTTTGTGCTGGTGCAATTCTTGAGCAAGCGAGAACAAATCCGGGTACAGCACACCGGAGGGGGCAATGCTCAACACCGGGAAGCCTGGTTCAACCACAGCAATCGGTCCATGCCGGAAATCTGCCGATGAGTAGGGTTCAGCAACCATGTAGGTGAGTTCCTTTAACTTGAGCGACCATTCGTATGCAGTCGCATAATTAAAACCACGCCCCACCACCACGCAATGCTGGCAAAACCGATAGCGTTGTGCGCCTTCTTTGGCAATTTCCGAAACTTGCAAGGCTTGAGCGACCCATTCCGGCAAGCGCAATACGTCATCGGGCAAATTTTCCGTGCCGCGCATGGCTTCAGACAACAGAACAAAGCTGAGCAATTGGGCGCTATACGATTTTGTTGCGGCAACTGCCCTTTCCAAGCCAGCTTGGATGTCAATACTAAACGTTGCGGCGGCGGCAAGCGGGGATTGTGGCGCATTGGTAATGGCAACCGTTACGCACGCTTGTTCACGCGCCTCCTGCAATACGCTGACAATATCGGGGGATTTACCACTTTGCGAAACCCCAACCACCACAGCATCGGACAAATCAGGTGCAGTGTGAAACAAACTAAATAAGGAGGGGGTGGCAAGCGCTACGGGCAAGCGATTGTGGCTACCGAGTAAGTAGGTGGCATAGCGCCCGGCATTGTCGCTGGTGCCACGCGCCACCAAAAAGATGTAACGAAATTTCTGTTGGCGCAATGAACGTCCAATTTCGCGGATATCTGCCCAGCCGGTACGAATTAAATTTTCTAAAACAGCGGGTTGTTCGTGAATTTCATCAAAGAGTATCATGCGTTTGTTTCCAGAACTGAGTAATTTTCGAATCGGTACAATATGCCAACCGCCCGCGAGTGATGGTGGCTACTAATCGCAACCCGTTGGCAGTTTGGTGCAAGATGAGTAGGTCGGCATCCGCCCCCGGCACGATGCGTCCTTTGTCGGGGCGTCTTAGCAAGTCGGCAGGCGCGGTGGACATGCCATACCACGCATCTGCCAAACTGCATTGCGTAAATTTCTGATAATTTTGCACTGCGTCTAAGGGCAATACCACACTGCCCGCCAATGTGCCATCTGCCAAGCGTGCTGACTGAACATCTACAAAAACATCTTTGCCCGCCAGTTTGTACACACCCGGAGGATAACCGAGTGCCGACATGGCATCGGTCACAATGATAATTTCAGCACGTTGCTTCGCTTGATGCACCAAACGCAACAACGCCGGGTGAACGTGAATACCATCGGGTATGAGCCCTACCGCCAAAGGTGTGTCGAGCGAAGCCACCATAAATCCCGGTTCGCGGTGGTGGATGGGGCGCATCGCATTGAAAAGGTGGGTCGCCATACGCGCCCCGGCTCGCACGCCGCTCATTGCCTGCTCATAGGTCGCATCACTGTGCCCCATCGAAACGATAACACCATTGCGGCTCAATAGCTCGATTGCCGTTTCTGCACCCGGTAATTCGGGAGCTAGAGTAACCAGTGCAACGCCATTTTCCACACACCAATGCTGAATATGGCTTGGAACGGCTAGGGTTAGATGTTCAATACGATGAGCACCCTTAAACGCCGGATTTAAAAAAGGACCTTCAATGTGTAAGCCTAGTGGTTCAGTGCAAGGCAAACTTGCACGGGATGGGTAGCCTGCCAATAGCTGTTGCCGGGCAAATTCGATGGTAGTAAGTGGGCTGGTAATGACCGTAGGTAAGAAGCTGGTAAGTCCTAAGGTTGGGAGGCGCTCTGCCACTTGCCAAATGGCGCTTGTCTCGGTGGTAAAGTCTAACCCAAACGCGCCATTGAGTTGCAGGTCTATCAAACCCGGAGCAACCAAGTAGCCTTGTAAATTGAGCGAAGGCTGGTCGCAGGATGGATGTTCGCGCAAAGCCAAAATTTTCCCCTGCCCGTCTTTATATACGAGTGTGATGGGTACGGAACGCACCCCTTCACCCGGAAACAATACATCTGCCCCTGTCAAGCAGATTTCCTTTGCCATCGTGACCGACAAGGTGCTATCAGACAATTTTTAGCTCCGATTTTAACACCAACGAAACTGCGCCTAATAGACTGCTGTTTTTGAGTGTTGAATAGCGCACGTGGGTTTGACTCGCCAAAATCGGTAGTACATTCACAGCAATTCCTTTTTGCACTGCTTGTAAAAACGGACTGCCTAAATCAGCCAAATCACTGACCAACACGGTTTCTCGGATGTTTAATAAGCCTACGACTTGCGCAATCGCCCTACCTAAATAGCCGCCTTGTTCTTGTAACATTTTCTCGGAATTGGCATCTTGCCCGATAGATTTGACCAGTGAAGCCAAAAGCCGCCCATTGACGAACATTTCTAAACAGCCACGATTTCCACAACCACACAACGCCCCTTGTGGGTCAAGTACCACATGACCGATTTCACCAGCGGCATTATGATCGCCGACAAAGAGTTCTCCATTAATAATAATGCCAGCGCCAATGCCGGAAAAGACGTTTATCGCAATAAGATTGGGGCTTAGGCGCTCATGGCTAAATTGATACTCTGCCAAAGCCGCCAAATGGCTATCATTGGAGACATACACCGGTAGTTTAAAGCGCTCGTGCAAAATTTTTCCTATCGGCATTTCTATCCAATTTAGGTTAACCGAGCGCAGGATCATCCCGGTTTCTTGGTCTACCAAGCCCGGGCTCGCAATGCCTATCCCCAGCAAGGGGCGCTCCGCCTGCAAGAGCAGAGTCCGCACCAATTGAAGGAGTTGCTCCAGCAAAATATGTGGAGTTTTATCGTCTAGTTCAATCTCATAGGTGTGCAAAATTTCACCACGTAAGTTGGCTAGCACTCCGCGAAACGCCTTACTACTCAGATGCAAACCCATTACCCACTGACTATCTTTGGCGAATTCAAGCAGGATGGGCTTCTTCCCCCCGCCAAAGGATTGACCCATGCCAGTTTCTACCACTAATTTTCGCTCAATCAAATCTTCAACAATACTTGAAACGGTTGGGCGTGTGAGCTTGGTAATACGAGCGATCTCTGCGCGGCTCAAGCCAGCAGTGTTGTAGATAGTTTGAAGCACCAAACGCGTGTTGTGTTCTTTGGTCTGGCTTCGGGTTGCTTTATTAATCATAGGGAAAATTGAGAGCCAAACACTCTTGTGAGTGTGAGTGGTTTTCAGTAAAATCTATTTAGGTAAGAAAAAAGCACGCAGGATTGAATGTATTACACAGCCCAATTAGTAAGTACAGTTTATTAATTAACAATTTTGCATTAGATTGGGTCGTTTGTCAACAAATTGCAAAAATGGTTAATGAGTGGGAAGCGTGATGGCTATTGGGTGTGCATCACGCTGTGTTTAACAAGATTATATGCTCACTGGCACAAATTGCGTTTCCCCTCAAGAAAAAACGCCTATGTTCGACACACGCGCCAAATACGAAATGTAGGCATCGCAAATCAGCTACCCATTTCCACTGATATACGAAGCATCGTCACAGATTGCGAATTTTGGCTTTTTGACCACAACGCAACGCTTCATTGTCAAGCAATGGCTTTGTCATTTTGAATGGGTGCTAACAACGTAATGNNTCTCACTTCGGTCGAAATGACCCAAAAATCAGACAAGCTTAAGTGATTCGCAATGTTACGAATAGGCGTAATTTCTACCCGTGCTAGGTAGAGTTTTTGCAAACGATGTAAAAACCGTCAACCCCCATTTGACACATTGCCATTTTTTACCGATAATAAAAAGAAGTTGTTTCTCAATTCTGGGGAATGATTGTGGTTGCCTTGTCTCTTGCCACTCGTCCCTCATATTCCCTATTTTGGAGGTAACGATTCCACACACTCTTTTGTTTCCGCGTTTATATTGGATACGGATGAAACCGCGTCCGATATAGTCTATTTCGTCTTTCAAAACTCTCTTTAGGAGGAGACATCTATGCGAAAGCATTTCTTAACAACGTTTAGCTTAATGGCTGTACTCTCTGTTGCTTTGGCGGCTTGCGCCACTCCAACGCCAACACAAGCCCCATTGCCAACCGATGTGCCGGCAACCGAAGCACCCGCTACGGAAGCCCCAGCACCCACCGAAGTTCCCGCTACGGAAGCCGCTCCCGCCGAAGAACCATCTGATTTAATGGCACTCTATGCCAAAGATTGTGATTATGGTGGCATTATCAAGTCCATTGTTGCCAAAGATGCCCACACGGTTGAATTCTCAATGTGCAAACCAGACCCAGCCTTTGCGGCAAAGGTGGCATTTGAAGGCTTTGGCATTCAACCCAGCGAATGGATTGCCGAAAACAAAGGTGGTGGTGCCATGCTGGAAAAACCCATCGGCACCGGTCCGTGGATGCTCGACACTTGGGCACGCGGTGATTCCATCACCCTGAAGGCAAATCCCGACTACTACGGCACAAAAGCCGCCTACGAAACGCTGGTCATTCGCTGGCAAACCGAAGGCGCCGCCCGCTTGCTCGAACTGCAAGCTGGCACTGTGGACATGATCCGCAATGTTAGCCCCGACGACCAAGCCGCTGTTGCCGAAGATGCCAATTTGGTGCTCATCCCCGAAGCCAACCCCAATATTATGTATTTGGGCATGACCAGCACCTTTGAACCCTTCAATGATGTCAAGGTGCGCCAAGCCATTGCCATGGGCATTGACCGCCAACGCATTATTGACAACTACTACCCAGCCGGTTCTGAAGTGGCTTCACACTTCACCCCCTGCAGTATCGTCAATGGTTGTGCCGGTGATGACTGGTATGAATTTGACCCAGAAGCCGCCAAAGCACTACTGGCTGAAGCCGGTTTTGCCGATGGTTTCTCCACCAAGCTGTTCTACCGCGATGTCACCCGCGTTTACCTGCCCCAAGCTCCGCTCGTTGCCGTAGAGTTGCAAACCCAACTCAAGGAAAACCTCGGCATTGATGTGGAAATTGTGGTGATGGAAAGCGGCGACTTCCTCGAAAAGTCCAGTGCCGGTGAACTGGATGGTTTCTACATGCTCGGCTGGGGCGCAGACTACCCGCACCCGACCAACTTCCTGGATTACCACTTCTCCGAAGCCAACAAGCAATTTGGTGATGTGTACCCCGAAATCTACGAAGTGCTAGCTGAAGCCGCCACCATTGGCGACACTGCCACCGCCGAACCGCTGTATGCCGAAGCCAACAACGCCATCCGCGAACTCGTTCCGATGGTGCCGATTGCCCACGGTGCTTCTGCTGGTGCCGCACTGGCATCTGTAGAAGGCTCTCACTTGCGCCCATTTGGTGCGCCGTTCTTCAACGAAATGAACCCCGGCAAGGACACGTTGGTCTTTATGCAAAACGCCGAGCCAGTGAGCATGGCGGCTTACGATGAAACCGATGGCGAAACCTTCTCGGTTTATCAACAAATTGTTGAGCCATTGCTGAAGTATGCCAAAGACAGCGGCGAAACCATCCCCGCTTTGGCAGAATCCTGCACCCCCAACGAAGATTCCACAATGTGGACTTGTGTCCTGCGCCAAGGCGTGAAGTTCCACGACGGGAGCGATTTCGATGCCAATGATGTCGTTGCTACTTGGAGCATGGGGCTTTCCACCCAAGACCCGAATCACACAGGCAATACCGGTGTGTTTGAATACTGGTCTTACTTGTGGGGCTTGATTAACGCACCCGAATAACCCGCATCACAAGGTGATTGCAAAAAAGAGAGAGCCGTTCAGCTCTCTCTTTTTGTTTGTGTTTTTTTGGGGAGCGTATTTCACCCACCCGCAAATTTCACTTTGTAACCCAACCCTTTGAGATATTCGCCAATCTTTTCGCGGTGGTCGCCTTGAATTTCAATATCGGCATCTTTGACGGCGCCACCCGTGCCACACACCTTTTTGAGTGCAGTTGCCATCGCCTTGCGGTCAGTTTCCGATAGGGTCAGGTTGGTGATGACGGTGACGGTCTTGCCGCCACGCCCTTTGGTTTCTCGGCGCAAGTAGGCGGTTTGTTGCTTGGCGGGCAAGCTCTGGCTGGCGGGTTTGTTTTCTTTTGGGGAGCCATCCCCATCAGGACCGGAAGAGTACACAATGCGAGTTGTCATAAATTAGTGAAGGAAGTGCGAAAAGTTGCGAGTAGGGCAGTTCTGACCTGTGTCACACATAAACAAAACGCCAACACAACGAAACCCACGGAGCTGGTGTCTTGCCTAAGCCAATGCGTGGCGTGCAATGGAAGGCGACTGGGGCAGATGCGGGGGTATCTTCCAGCCAAAGGGGGGCTTCTGGCTGGCAAATATCCCCCCAATTGGCAGAGCCATTCACTTGCAGGGCTTGAGCCAGCTTGGCAGGACCATCGGTCAGGTGGCGGGTGTTATATTCGACACGCTTCAGATATGCACTTTTTTCCTTAAGCGAACAAGCGCGATTTCCACCTGTGTCGAATATCGTCTGCTGACGGTTGGCTTGCATGTGTTCTATGCCTTCCAGCGGCACAATGGCTACAACAACACAGCGGCAGGAAAACCTACTTCTTCTGTGACAAGGTTTAGAAGCCAATGTTTCCCATAAGTAAAATACACATAGGCATAGCCCGGACAGCCAAACATCACCTGCGTGCGAGCCGTGCGCCCGGCTTTGGCATGGCAAGCGTATATTCGGTACACGTATCGAATATCTATCTAACTGCCTTAGGTAGGCTTCGGTTTCGCAAATGAGACCTGACAAGCGTACCCCATTTGGCAAAACCCGCACGAGCGTTTTGCCCAAAAGCCCACGGGCAACAGTGAGTGTGGGGCGGGCGAAGAATCGGCGTTCTATTCTGGGCATACCTGAAGGGTGCGCATCTAAACCGAACACAACTTGGCAATCAGGCAAAACGGGGGTCTAGTTGACGCATCTGTGCCAGACCATCCAGCAGAGATACCTGCGGTTGATAGCCAAGCAGTTCGTGTGCCAAAGTCAAATCGGCACACATACGGGCAACACCGCCTGCTTGGTGCGCCCGATAAATGGGTTCAAAATGCTTGCCCAACATCGTTTGCACGGCTTGTGCCAATTGACGGATGCTGGTTTCACTGCCACTGCCCACATTAATCACTTGACGATTGACTCGCGGGGCGGTACTGGCGGCAACTAAGGCACTGACGACATCCGAAATGTGGACAAAATCACGGGTTTGGCTACCATCACCGTTCACCATTACCGTTTGCCCCGAAAGTGCATTTGCCAAGAAGCGTGGCACAACCGGCGCATGTGCCACTGGCAAGGGTTGGTTGGGTCCAAAAGCGTTGAATATGCGCAAGGCGACTGTTTCGATGTTCCACAATGCGCCAATGGTATGCACATACAATTCTGCTGAACGCTTGCTCACGGCATAGGGCGAATCCGGGCTAATTTCCATTTTTTCGCGCAATGGCTGTTCTGCTTGGTTACCATACACAGCGCCAGAAGAAGCCAACACCACCCGCCGTACGCCCGCATCGCGGATGGCTTCCATCACGCNNCCGAAACCCGCGCCGCCAGGTGATAGACGCACTCTACCCCTTGTAGAAGAGTCCACAAGCGCGGACGGTCGTTGACATCCCCACGCGTAAATAGCACATTTTCATCCAGGGGCGTTTCACCACCCGCCGACAAATCATCCAAGACACGCACTTCATGCCCAGCGGCGGACAATGTGTTTGCCAATGCGCCGCCAATAAATCCAGCGCCACCAGTAACTAAGTAAATCATTTTTTCCTAAAATTCTTTTCCATATTTGGCAGGTCAAAACACACGGCTTTTTCTGATGAGATGCAGGCGAATCGTTAAGGCGTACCAAATTTTCTGTAGTTTATCTTCGGCAGAGTCAGGTTTACGCT
>DKKK01000108.1 GCA_002455215.1 Anaerolineales bacterium UBA6668
CGGTTCAAAGTTTCGGAAAGATTGCAGGTTCGTAACGAACTGGGGACAAATCGTGGCACGAGAACAAATTTGTCATTTAAATGCGATCAATCTTGACATAGATGCTACAAATTTCTCGCTACAGGACAGTTCGTGATGCTCGAAATGACAGACAGTGTAATCACACGAGCCAATTTACAACGCACAAAACAAGACGAAACCCGTTTGGCAGAGTTCGATTCGCATTTTCCGAAAAACTGAACCGCACCCAGTAAATTGGGTAATACACTTTAATATTGGGCACTTGTACAGGCTGTATTCGCGTTTCCAAAGAGAACATTTCCCATCATTCGTTGGGTCGATTTTATTTTTGAGATAGGGTTAGTGAGAAAAATAAGTCAATGATTAGAGATTCCGGAATATACTAAAATCAAATAAAATTATTACGACCTGTATATCGACAATAGTACCGATGGTATGCTATACTCTGGCAATGGTAAATAAAAGGTATTAAGAATTTGCTTCGTATGTAAAGTGGTAGTAGTAAGAGTATTCAAGATGTAGGGTAACGTTTGGTTACTCAAAGTTTGTTTTTTCGCGACTGGGAAAAGAACGACTTTCGAGTGTACTGAGCAGAGAGGAGTAGTCCATCATCTTGTTGAAAGTAGGTAAAGCAAATTTTCGTAAAGTTTCGGCAGTAAAGAATTTCCCTGATTCTGCAGAGAAGTAATGGGCAAGTCTAAAGTCTGTTGTCTATAGAATCCTGCTGGATTTGGTTGTGTTCAACGTTTAAGTAGTGCGTTAGCTAATAGCTTAGCTATTAGCTTAGCTATTAGCAATGCACCTTTATTAAAGTTGGTCAAAAAATGGAGATTGTATTATGCAAAAAGTAGTTGTTTATGGGAAGAAAGGAATTGCCTTGGTTTTCGCTTTTTTGATTGTCGGTAGTATTCTTTTTGTACGCGCTTCTTGGGCGCAAACAAGCGAGAATTGCCCATCGGGAGTGTATATTAAAAGTTGCTTGGGGCTGATGCCGGCTGTGCAAACTGGTTCGGACTCGCCCTCCAGCCTTTTGTCAATCACTGCCAGTGGGTTGTATGACCCCTATACAGTGACACCCTTTAGCGGCTACCCCGAATCTGTTACATTGGGCTTTTATAGTGGAGATTTTCTGCGCGATGCAGTGCTGAGTACGGGCACCGATGGCACTTCGAGTGACAATAGCGTGCATTTGTTTACCCAAGCGGGCGGGAATTTGACTTACAGCGCACCGAGCCAACCGGCAGGAACCAGCCCAATTGCCATTGCCAGTGGCGATTTGAACGAAGATGGCTTGGCAGATGTTGCTGTCGTCAACAAAGATAACAATACGGTGGGCATTTTTATGAGAAATGCCAGTGGCGGACTGGGCGCCATGCAGACATTAGCAACCGGCACGCAACCGGACGGTATTGTGGTGGGTGATTTTAACGCCGACTTAAAGTACGATCTGGCAGTCAGCCATGCCGGGAGCCATTATGTGTCGCTTTTCCTACAAATCGGCAATGGCACATTTAGCACCCAAATTGATTATCCGCTGGTGTTAACCGGATTTAATGAGTTGGAGATGGGCGACCTGAATAGCGATGGCTTGGACGACCTGGTGCTACTGCGCGGGTCATTTGCCAGTGAGCATGTGGTCATCTTCTTGCAAACGGCAAGTGGAACCCTTGCTTCACCCAGCTACCTGACAGTGGTGGATGGTGGCTATGTGGCGCACGGTTTGGCTGTCGGGGATATCAACAATGACGGACGAGATGACATTGCCGTGACGGCGGGCGGCAATGCCCCGAGTGCCTACCTTAATGTGTTCTTGCAAACAAGTGGCGGTAGCTTGCCAACAACGCCCACCACTTATGCCGCCAACGATTTACCCGATGCAGTGGAAATTGGCGACATCAACCACGATGGACGCAACGATGTGGTGGCGGTTCATGCCACTTGGTCAGAACTTTCCACCTGGCTTCAAAATGTCAGCGGCACGCTGGACACAGCAGTGTCCGATGCCTTGCCTTACCGCGATTTTTACCGACCCGACTCGCTGGCCTTAGGTGATGTAGATGACGATGGCTTTACCGATGTCGTCATTGCCAATAAAAGCACCACATCTGCCAACACCGGGCTAGTGGTGTTGAAAAACGCAAAGAGCGGGGGAGCACCGCGCGTGCGAATCACCGACCCGCTCCTACCCAAAATTGTGAGGGGTGGAAGTACGCAAACCATTGCCGGCGTAACCAGCGAGATAAGTGGAAATATGCAAATTAGCATTGACCGTGGTTTGACCTGGACCCCGTTTAACCCTGCATTATCTTGGAGCCGAATTTGGACCGCTCCAACAATTGACAAAAAATATGTGGTGCTTCGCATTCGGCACACCAACAGTTCCAGCAACACCAGTTGGGCTTATGTGGAACAACGCTATCTAGTAGATTATTCACCACCGACTGGCTCGATTGTCATCAATGACGAGGATGACTTCACCCTGACAACCACCGTCACACTGACCTTAGCGGCAAGCGACAACGGCGAAGTGGTCTGTGAGATGCGCTTGCGCAATGCTGGGGATGCGTGGGGTAGTTGGATTGCTTACGCAGACAGTGTGGCAAATTGGCAACTAACGAGCGGCTGGGGAACGCGCATGGTGGAGGTGGAATATAAAGATTGTTACGGCAATGTTTCTGCGACCTATTCGGACAGCATCCAACTGGTTGGACCCCAGATTTACCTGCCTATTCTATTCAAAGACTATACCGCCCCAACCGCCACTCCAACGCCCACATCTACACCCACATCTACGCCTACGCAAACGCCAACAGCGACGCTCACAGCGACGCCTACGCAAACAGCGACCAGTACCCCAACTGCAACTTCTACGAACACGCCCACAACAACTGCAACAGCAACTGCAACAGCAACTCCGTAAATCAGAGTAAATTCTAATGAAGATGTTACAAGCTATACTCGACACGGCTAGAAACTGCGGTTTTTTCCTTAAAGAAAAAAGCGCAAATTTGACCCGTGTCGGGTATAACCAGAGTCGGGCAATCCTGCTACTGGCATGGTTGATGGTTCTCATCAGCGGTGCTAGTTGGGCATTTCTGCAAAGCCAAGCGGGCACGGTGCAAGCGGCACCGTTTGCTTTGCCAACGGTTACACCTACCCGCACGCCGGTGGTTACCTGCCCACCCGTCTGCAAAGTTTTTCTGCCGCTGGTGGTGAAGGAATATCCGTGGAAAGGCGTTTCGGGCTGGGTGACGTTTGAAGGGAACGCCATTTCTGGCATCATCGTCACCCTGCAACGGGAGCAAGGCGGTACGTGGAGCAACCTGCTCACCGTAGTTACCAACGCCGCTGGCGAATATGCCTTCCCGAGTGCGCCCGCTTTAGGGGTAGGAGAAAAATATCGCGTGGTTTATAGCAATAGCACAGACTATACCAAGTTGCGTTATTGGCAAACGGAAGCACTCTCCAGCTACACGGCACAGCAGAACGTGCAACTGACGAGTTTTGATGTGTCAGACATTGCGCTGTTGACACCCGCCAATGGCAGTGTGTTGTCGCCGACTGCATTTAGCCTGACTTGGCAAGTGCGTGCGGCAAGCCCAAGCGATGTCTATCAAGTGTATTTTTACAATACGATTTTCCAAAAAGTGGCGGAAAGTAGCCCTGTGGGTTACGCCGGCAGTGTGTCGTTTACGGCTTTACCCAGCGGATTAAATCCCAATACCGACTATCAGTGGGGCGTCACCATTGCAATGGGTGATGGGCGAATGGGTGAAAGCTACTACCGGCGCACGGTGCGCTGGGAAGAACCCAATTAGCAGACTGGGTGGACGTGCCTCCCGAGCGGGGCGTGTTCACCCAACGAGAAGGTTTGATTTGAAATCTTGATTTAGCTGGTAGCGGACGCAAACACAACTTTCCGCACTGTGCCAGAGAGACTGCTTTGAAGAAACAGTGGAGCAATGAAAATGAAAAGCAAAAAGATAGTGCATCATAGTATTAATTTGGTAGTCGCCACAGCACTCTTGCTGGGCAGTTTCCAGCCGGCAGTGGCGGCTGTGCCGCAAGTTGCCATGCCAACAGCCAATGCCAGTGTTTGGTGGCAGAACTTGCTGACTTGGTTGGGGCTATCTCAACCCAG
The DNA here is from genome assembly GCA_002455215.1 of Anaerolineales bacterium UBA6668. GTDB lineage: Bacteria > Chloroflexota > Anaerolineae > Anaerolineales > UBA6668 > UBA6668. Next base: position 4,163 of record DKKK01000108.1, read on the forward strand.
CGACAACACGCTGTGGGTGGAAGGGAGCGATGAGAACGCCGCCTTAGCACCCCAGCCCTATCAGCCGGGCACGGTCAAGGGCATCTACCAAAGCGAAAACGAACTGCACCCAGTCTTTTTGCCGATTGTGCTCAACCAAGCGGCGGAAACCGAAGCCCCTACTGCCAGCCCAACACCGACTGCGTCAGAAGAATATCAGCCGACAGAAACACCTACAACAACTGCAACTCAAGAGAACATCGTTAAGGGGGCAAGACCCGGCACAAAAAATGAAATTGCCCCGGATTTTCAGGCAAGGGTGAGTACAGCGAATTGGGTTGAAAAAGATCTGGGTTATCAGGTATATATTTCTTTTCCGAATGAAGATGATTTGAATATTTCTCAGCCTGTACCCACTAGAAAAATTTACGAATTTGAGACTGCAAGTACAACAGTCACTGTGATTACCGAACAAACAATCGCCGAATTTAACACCTTAGAAAACGAGTTGAAGGCAAGCGATGTTTCAAAACAAGTGCCCGTAACGATTAAAGGGATTCCTGTGACTCGAATGATTGACTCAGGAACTTGTGATAGCATTTATCTAGAATTAGGTCTATCGTGGATACATTTCATTGAAACCCCAAAAGGCGACACTTGTAGTAATGAAATTTTGCCCCAAATTTTTGGAACTTTACATATAACAATCAATATAGATGAAAGTTTGGAATCGCTACTATCACCCAATATGGGAAGAGCCACGAGTGCACAACCAATACATGGAAAACCCGGTTTGTTGTTGCCCTACTTTTCTGCACTGTTGGCAGGGTCATATGACCGAGTTGCTGTGGTCAGTTATGTCACTACATATTGGAATCAATGCAACAATGCAAATGGGACATATCTAATCAACTGTTCTGACCATTATGACGGCGCAAACTTCGTAGCAAATGCTTTAGCCGCTGGAAATTTCTCAAACTTAGATGCGGGTACTCATTTTGTAAACCCGGTTAGTACGGGATATAGCGATGTAGCCTTAAGCAACGACCAACAATCCTATATGTCTTCCATAAAGGCCAGTATTGGGATGACATCCGCTGATTTAGGACAAAATCAACCTAGCCCATCTGGATTGCAAACTGGCGATGTGATGTTTATTAGCGCAAATGGGGGCAGTAGTTTTGGTCACAGTGCGATTGTAGTTGGATTTTCAGGGACTACCGCACAAATTGGGTTGCACAGTGTGTATTGGGCAGGAACTTGGCAATACGGAAAAATCAATATTGACTACGATGCAATAACGGTTACTGGTGGAGCCAATCATTTATATCGCTTTTATCTGGTTCCAAACGGCTCTTCCGGCGGACCCACGCCCACTACAGATCCAAATACAACCCCAATGGCAACCAACACGCCTGCGCCGACAGCCACGCCCTCCGCAGTGGATCCCAAATTGTGGGTTGGGCTAAACGTGGTACGCAACACCGAATTGGAGAATACTTCGGTGAATTTCAACTTTGTCGCACGTAATACCGATGCCTATTACGGCACAAAATCCTTTCAGCTACGGGTACGGATAGGAAGCACAATTTTGAACACAGTCGCCTGCAATAATATTCCAGCGGAGGGCGACCCGAATATCAACCCCAGCCCCGCAAACTGCTACTACTCTGCCGACTATACATTCCCATCTGCGGCAAATTATGTGGCATGTGCAGAAATCAACATCAATGGCAGTTGGGTTGCCATTTCAGAAGAAACCAGCCGCCCGGTTAATGATTGTGCCAATTTCAGCATTTTGGATAAAGACGATGTGCAGGTTGCCTTAACCCAACCTTTGACGTTGGATTTTGAGTTACTGCCGCATACGGGAGGCACCAACACGGCAAAATTTCTTGCCGCACACCTAAATATTAGCGGCGCCGGTCAAACAGTCTCCGAATACTATCGCGCACGCGTGGTGGATCCAAACGATAATAGCCAGATTTTTAGCCAAACCTTCCCGGAAGTTGGCGCAATCACGTTATCTCCCGGTGCTAGCTATTCATACGCACAATCACAGTATTTTGATATTTCGGGTGTGTATGAAGTGCTTGCCGAACATAAAGTTTTGGGCACTTGGTTCTCTTTGCTGGGGAACAACCGTGCCTTGTTCCGCGTACTGTTCCCCCCGCCACCGGTTGAAGATACCACTTCCGGCGATGGGGACAACGAAGTAGATAATTCGCAAGACCCGGTCAATACGCTCACCGGCAATTACCACTCCAAGTTGACCGATATGCTGGAGACCACGCCGGGCTTGGGCATGCAAGTGGAACGCTGGTACAATGCGCTCACTGCCCCCAATGTGAACGGACCCTTTGGCAAGGGTACTAGTTGGGAATATGGCATGTATGTCACCTGGCGCACGGACAAAACCGCGCTGGTGAAGTTTGGCGATGGCGAAGTGAGCTACTACATTGGGCAGGGCGATTTATCCAGCATGGCAGGTACCTACTTGCGCGAAGGGCAATATTCGGATGGCGAGCTGGTGCGCAATGCGGACGACACCGCCTACCTGCTCATGCCCGACCAAACGCGCTATGACTTTGCCGCAGACGGCAAATTAACCCGCATTAGCAACCTGTACCCAGCGGAAATCAACCTGACTTACACGGCGGGCAAACTGTCTAGCATCACCCATTCCAACGGCGTGGTGTGGACGGTCACTTGGAGCGGCAATACCATCCGCCACATCAGCAGTTCCAGCGGGCAAGCGGTGAGCTACACCTACGACACCGATGGCAACCCCAACACGCTCGATGTCGCCACTTTGCCGGATGGCAGTCAATACACCTATTTTTATGACGGCAATGCGCGGGTGACGGAAGCGCGTGACCCGCTGGGCAAGCCGTATGTGCGCAACCAATATGACAGCCAAGGGCGGATTGACAAGCAATGGGATGTGGCAAACAACCCAACCACCTTCAGCTACAGCACCGATGCCAGCGGCAACCGTGTGATGAGCTACACCAACGGCGCAGGCGAAACGCTCTCCAACACCTACCAAAAAGTGGACGACTACAACTACAAATGGCAGTCGCAAACCGATGAACTCAACAACAGCGAAAGCTTCACCCGCGATGGCAAGGGCAACATCCTGACCCGCACCGACAAGCGCGGCAAAACCTGGACTTACAGCTACGATGCCAACGACAACCTGACAGCGGAAGTGGATCCCTATGGGGTGAAAACCGCCTACCAGTATGACGCGCTGAACAATCTGGTCAAAATGACCACCGATGACGGCACAGCCAATGCCGCTGTGTGGGAATATGGCTACCAAGCGGGCAGTAACCGCCTGCTTTGGGAAAAGAACCCGCTGGATGGGGTGCGAAGCTACCAATACAATGCGGATGGCTCGCTCTTCACAATGACAGACGAAGCCGGCGCAACCACCACCTACAACGCCTACAACAGCTTTGGGCAAGTGACCCAAATGACCGATGCGCTGGGCAATGTGACGCGCATGGAATATGACAATCTGGGCAACCGCACGCGCTTTGTGGATGCCAAGGGCAATGTGGCAGAATTTGAGTACGATGCCCGCCGCCGCTTGCTCGAATCCACCGACCCGATGGGCGGCAAAACCACCTTTGACTATGACGAGATGGGCAACCTGCTGAGCGTGACCGACCCCAAGGGAAATGTGCGCCGCTGGGAATATGACGACCACTCGCGGGTGAAAACCGAATTTGACGGGCGCGGCAACCCCACCCACTACACCTACGATGCGCTCGGACGGCGCAAGACCGTCACCAACGCGCTCAACCAAACCACCACCTTTGAATATGACGAAGTCGGGCGACTGTTCAAAACCATCTTCCCGGATGGTAGTTCGTCCACGAGCATTCAACAATCCTACTACCCCAACGGCTTATTAAAAGAAGAAACCAACCAACTCGGGCAGGTCACCACCCACTACGAATACGACGATGCCGGACGGCAAAGCGAAGTGTGGAAATTCTGCCTGGCGGGTGCGCCGCTGTGCAGTGGCGGCTGGGTCAAAAGCTACACCACCTACGACCGGCTGGGACGGGTAGAAACCACCACCGATGGACGCGGGGCTGTCACGCGCTTCACCTACGACAAACTCAACCGCCTGGTCACCACCACCAGCGCCTTCGGCACTGCCTGGGCGCAAACCACCCGCTACAGCTACGACGTGGTGGGGCGGCAAATTCAGGTGCAAACCGTGCTGGGCGTCACCCAAACCGAGTATAACCTGCTGGGTTGGGTGACCAAAACCACCAACGCCTTGGGACACTACACCCAAACCACCTATGACGCGCTGGGCAACCCGGTGCAACAATACGATGAACGCGGCAATATCACGCGCTACGGCTATGACGGCAACAACCGCGTGACCGCCCGCACCGATGCGGCTGGTAATCGCTGGATTAGCAATTACGATGCCAACGGCAACTTGCTCAACAGCATTGACCCGCTGGGGCGCATTACACGCAGTGAATACGACGCCAACAACCAACTGGTGCGCAGTACCGACGCCTTGGGGCGGCAAACGCGCTATGCCTATGACGAACTCAACCGCCAAGTGTGGGTAACCGACGCCAGCGGGCACCGCACCAGCCGCACCACCTACGACAATATGGGGCGCGTGATTGCCCAAACCGATGCGCTCAACCGCACCACGCGCATGACCTACGACGTGCTGGGACGCACCCTGACCACCACCACCCCGCTCGGCTTTGTGACGCGCAACACCTACGACGCCGTTGGCAACCTAACCGAACGCACCGATGCCGCCGGCGCCATTTGGCGCACCGGCTTTGACGCGCTGGGCGCACAAATTTCCAGCACCGACCCAATGGGCAACACATCCACCACCGAGTACGACCTACTAGGGCGCGTGGTCAAAACCACCGACGCCTTGGGCGCCGTCTCGCGCACCGAATACCACCCGCGCACCGGGCTGGTTTTGCGCCAAATTGACGCACGCGGGGCAGAAACCCGCAATGCCTACGATCCGCTCGGGCGGGTGGTGCGCACCTTTGACGGGCT
>DKKK01000135.1 GCA_002455215.1 Anaerolineales bacterium UBA6668
GGCAAGGTCGCCGTGGTCTGCGGAGTTGGCGACGTCGGCAAAGGCTCGGCCGCTTCGCTGCGCCAGGCCGGATGCCGCGTGATGGTCTCTGAAATCGATCCGATCTGCGCACTGCAGGCGGCGATGGAAGGCTATCAGGTCGTGACGATGGAAGATGCGGCGCCGATCGCCGACATTTTCGTCACCGCAACCGGCAACAAGGACATCGTCACGCTCGACCACATGCGCGCGATGAAAGACCGCGCCATCGTCTGCAACATCGGTCACTTCGACAACGAAATCGACGTTGCTGCGCTCGAGGCGTACCCCTGGGAAGAGATCAAGCCGCAGGTTGACCACGTCATTGTCATGTTTCAAAATGGCTTTGAAGGCCGCACAAACCCCACCGAAGCGCAAATTTTGCAGGCACATACTGCCATTGATGCGGGCGCCAGCCTAGTGATTGGCAGTCACCCGCACTTGCTCCAGCCCTATGAAGCCTACAACAACGGGCTCATATTCTACAGCTTGGGCAATTTTGTGTTTGATGGCTTTGTGGGCAATGAAAACAAATCCGTCATTGCCGAAGTGTTGTTTACTAAAACTGAAGTGCATAATCACTTCTTGTACCCAGTCGTCATTGAACTGGGCTTTCCGCGTTTGGCAACCGACTTAGAAGCGCCAGAAATTTTGTCCCTGATTCCACCCTTCCGCTAATTGGGTTAACAATTACGATAAAAGTCACTTTGAATTTGTGCATGGTTTTCGATAATTTTTGTGAAGTAGGTGTAAAATTATATGCGACATGGATGAAAGTTGTGCTTTTTTCATTAAGAAAAGGCACTGTTTTAAATTGTGCCAAAAAATTAAAATTTTCACCGGCAGTGCGCCGATGATGTACATTCCTATCGGAGAATAACGTTAAAATGAGCAAAATACAAAAAGCCATTGACTCACTGCAAGGAGCGGTGGCACTTTCGCAAACCATTACGGTAAAAGATGCGGAAAAACTCCGCGAAAACATTGACGCCTTGGCATTTGCATCCGCTTTGGGCGCGGCAGATGACCAGGCAGTTGCCCGCTGGCTAGTGTGGGAAATTGCTCAAGCCTTGGGCATTTACCCTGCTTCCATCCACGAGCTTTACACGGCGCGGGGGCGCGGTGAATTGCCCAACGATTTTACAGTGCCAGCCATGAACTTGCGCGTGATGACCTACGATTGCGCCCGCGCCGTTTTCCGTGCGGCAATTGCACGCAATGCCGGTGCATTCATCTTCGAAATTGCCCGCTCCGAAATGACCTACTCCTTCCAACGCCCGCAAGAATATGTCACCAGCATCCTTGCCGCCGCCATTAAGGAAGGCTGGAATGGTCCCGTTTTCATTCAGGGCGACCACTTCCAAGTGAGCCACGCCCGCTACAAGGTGGACCCCGAAAAAGAAGTTCAAACGGTCAAAGACCTTGCCACCGAAGCCATTGCCGCTGGTTTTTATAACATTGATGTAGATACCAGCACTCTGGTCGATATCGCCAAAGCAGACCTACGCGCCCAACAACACCTGAACGGCAAGCACTGCGCCGAAATTTCTACTTTCGTCCGCAGTATCGAACCCAAGGGCGTGACTGTCTCCATTGGTGGGGAAATTGGCGAAGTCGGATTGACCAACTCCACCGAACCCGAACTCCGCGCCTTCATGGACGAATTCAACGCCAACTTTGTGGCAGGTTTGCCCGGACTGAGCAAAATCAGCATTCAAACCGGCACTTCGCACGGCGGCACAGTCCTCCCTGATGGCTCAATCGCCGAAGCCAAAGTGGATTTTGACACCATCCGCCATTTGGGCGAAGTGGCGCGTGAATATGAAGCGGGTGGGGCGGTGCAACACGGGGCAAGCACCCTGCCAGATACTGCCTTCACCAAGTTCCCACAGGTCGGCACACTAGAAATTCACCTAGCCACCAACTTCATGACCATGATGTTTGACCGCGTGCCAGAAAGCCTGCGCCAAGAGATGAACGAATGGATTAAAGCCAACTATCCAAAGCCGGAGAATCAAAGCGAAGAACAATTCTTATACAAGAATCGCAAAAATGTCACGGGTCCATTCAAGAGCCATGTCTGGAACTTGCCTGCCGACCAAAAGCAGGTGATCACTTCTGCCTGGGAAGCGCAATTTGGCATGTTGTTCGATAGCCTAAACATTGCCAACACCATTGACTACGTTGACCGCGTCATTCACGCCTACCCGGTGCGCAAAACATTGGCAGATTTCGGCGTGACCGAAAAAGAAGCCGAAGATGTCAGCGACTTGTCGGACTAAAAGCGTCTAAACCATTAAATCGGCTAGTGATGGCGCATCGCCCCGTCACTAGCCGCCATGCCCTTCACCATTCCAGCCATCAAGCTCGCCGCTCGCACCCACAACATCGGCAAGACAATCGGCAAAATAGCGGGGTCACGGCGCACGGTGCGGGCAAGAAAAGGCACACTGCTCAGCACAAAAGCCACCCCCACCAGCAAAACACCCCACAAAGCAGGCGCATAGCACAACCCCACCCCCAGCGGTGCTAGCCATGCCCACGCCAACAGCATTTGCAATTTCATATACTGCGGGGCACGCGAATCACTCCACAGCCGATTGGGGTAACGCCGCAGAATGGTCGGCTTCCACTCAGCAAAGTGAAACTTGCGGCGGGCATAACGCCAGGCATGGGTCAGGTGTGTGTGCTGAACCTTGGCGGCAGGGGCAAACACCATGCGCAACCCTTGTGCCGCCAAGCGAAAGGAAAGATCTTGGTCTTCCAAAATTGCCAACCCTTCGTCAAACCCGCCCACTTGCAAAAAGATATCTCGCCGAAACCCAGCCGCATACGTGTCAATCATGTTGATTTCGGGCAGTTTTGCCATGTGGTCATAGCGTTCTTCGCACTCTATTTGGGTGAAGCGGGCAATGGGGTGGCTTTGCTGGCAAGTGTACACCCCCTTCACCCCCATCACCTGCGGGTCTGCCACAAATTTTGCCACCATTTGCGTCACCCAATCGGGATGTGGCACACAATCGCTATCGGTAAAGAGCAAAATTTCCCCAGTTGCATGGCGTGCCCCCAAATTGCGCGCCCCGGTGCGGTGGAGTTTGCCGCCCGAAAGCACCGTTGCCCCCGCTTGGCGTGCCAATTCGGCGGTGTTGTCGGTGGATGCATCATCCACCACCCAAAGTTCCATGCGCCCAGCATAGTCATTGTGCAGGATGGCAGTGACACACGCACCAATTGTTTGCTGGGCGTTGTAGGCAGGCACAATGACCGAGACACTAGGCAACATGCGGGTTATTTCACTGTGAGAGTCGCGAGCCAATAGCGCCGACTGCCAAAATCTTGTAACTCTGCCAATGTGGCACGCTCACCCGTATCTGCACGATACACCCCCATCAGCACTAAATACTCGCCAGCGGGGGTTTCTGCTGGCAGGGGGAGCGTCATCCACTCGGCATTCACAGCAGATTCATCCCACACCCAAAAGGGCATGATGCCTGCCAGCGGTTCACTATCCCACTGTGCCACAATGCCACTGGCACTATCCTCCTGCGGGTTCATCACATGCACAAACACGCGCCAAGCCACCGCTTCCATGCCAAGTGAGCGCCACACGGTTTGCACAGACAAGGTCTCGCCCGCTTGCAGGGTAGTTGCAGAAAGCGATGCGCCTACCAACTCGGCGGCAGGCGCAAATGCCACCGAAAGTGGGGGCAGGCTGGGCGGGGGTGGCACGGGTAACGCCCCGTCAAAAGCCCACAGGTAAAAAAGCCCGATTTGCCCACTGCTCACCACCCAGCGCACATCCGCGGTGGGGTGGGTGACAAAGCTGGCTGGCACGACGAATGTTCGCTCCTGCCACTCGCCCGGCAGGGCGGCAATGCGCCATTCGCCCACTACCTGCCCATCCACCCACACCTGCAAGCGCGAATCTTGCTCTTGATGGAAACGTCCCACCAGCGTAAAAGCCCGGTTGGGTTGGGCTTTTTGCCGCCAAGCGATGCTCCCATTCACCACTCGCCCGCCATCTGCCAAGGTGACCCCACCCAGTCGGTAGGTTTGGTGGCGCACATCACTGGCAAAACCTGCCTTGCGTGTCGCATCTGCCCAGTGCAACGCATGTGCTTGTTCATCGGTTAAATCAGCAATATTGATGGAGTCGAGCAAGGGAAGCGTGATTGCCACTTGCTGGGGTTGGTGGGCTAGGGCGGTGCCAGACCAATCGGGTTGGGTGATTGCCTGCTGTGCCCCTGCACTGGTGTAGGGTGAAAAATTTGCCACCTGCACCCGAAAAAGCTCCGTTCCAAGAAGCTGGGGCGCGGCAGAAACCCCAAAAAAAGGTGGGGCTAGGTCAGGATAAACAGCAAAGTAGCTGGGTTGGGCTTGGGCGAGTGCTTCATACAAACTGCCGGGACCGTGGCGATAGGCGGCAGAAAAACCGGCACTCGTTAGACCGACTACATCCAGCGTGTTTCGTTCCCCCAGATAGCGCATCACCCCCACATCGTGGACGGCAACCAGCGCATCGGCTGGGGTGTTGGTTTTGAGCCAGTTTGCCAGTGGCAGTTGCATTGCCCGTAGTGTGGCAACATCATTCGCATAGGCATTTTGGTAGCGTGCCAAGCTCAGCCCGCCCCAAGCGAGCAAGAGCACCCAATACGCGGGACGGGCATGGCGCAAGCTGGGAAGTTTGGCTTCGAGCTGATTCAGCAACACCCACCAACCCACACTGCTGAGTAAGATAACCAGTGGGAAGGCTGGCATTTGGTAGCGGTAGTGGTGCCAGGTGGCAGTTTGCAGGGTGGCGGTGGCAGTTAGCAAGCCAATCAGCGTGACTCCCAGCACAACCCACCAGCCGCGCAAGGATTTTTCGCGCCAAACGCGCACCGCGCCCAGTGCCAGCGGAATTTGGGTGAGCGGCAAATAGTGCCAATGCCCATCGGGGGTAAACCCACCCAGCCAGCGCGTCCACAGCCCCACCCAAGTAGCAAAGCTTTGTTCCAGTGCCACTTGCCAGTAAAAGGGTTGCAGGGTCAGCCAAGATTTTGAAAGGAAGCCGGTGGCACTGGCATTGCCCGTCACAACCCAATTAAAAAGCGGGCTGGCAAGTGCCCCAAGTAGGGCAATCGCGCCTGCCGAGCGCCAGTTTGCCCGCCGAGTGTCATTTGGAAATAGCCACCCGGCAATTAGCAGTGCGATGGCAAGTAGGGCAAACTCTGGGCGAGTGGCGGCGCACAGGGCGGCAAGCACACCTGCCCCAATGGGTTTTTCTTTAAGCCACAGCCATTGGGTCAGCACCAGCAAGGCAATTAGCAGGGCGGTTTCCATGCCGCTCAGAAAAGCCCACAACATCCAGCCCGAAAGCAGGAAGGTGACCGGAGCCAGCCAAACCTGCCATTTGGGCAATGCCAACCGCTGGTGTAGGATTTGTGCGGATTGGTAGAGCAAACCAACCACGCACAGATAACTTGCGCCGCCCATTAGCAGGAGTAGGATGGGGTAGTGGGGCAGTAGCTGAAGGCGAAACGCACCGGCAAGTACCCACAAATAGAGCAAGCTGGTTGCGCCACTGCTGGGGAGTGCGCCACTGTTGTATTGCAAAGGGTAGCCGCTGGCAAGTTGCCGGGCATATTGCAGGTGAATGTAGGTGTCGTCTAGCGGGAAGGCGAGCGGTTGTTGTGTACCTTGTGCCCAGAGCGCAAAGCCCACCAGAAGCAAAATTGCGATAAAAGCTAGAAAACCGGTTTGGCGGTTCATGCCCAAGCTAGCTCCACTACACTAGAGCTAGCGCCATTTCGCCAGAGCTAGCTCCTTCTCTGCCATTTCGCGGTATTTTTGGATGCGGTCAGCCACTTCGCTCGAGCCATTTTCGCGCATTTGGTCGCTTAGCGCGTTCATCACTTCTACTAATTGCGGGGTGACTTCGTGGACACGGTTGCGAATGACGCGGCGGGCGCTATCTTCATCCGGCAGATCGAGCAGGTCTTGCACGAATTGCACTTCAGGGGGGGCGCTGGCACGTACTTTTTTCATAATTGCGCCATACACCCGCATTAACGCCTGTTCGGCATCTTTGCGGTCTTGTTGCTTTGCCATTGCAATTTGATATTGCAAGTAGGAAAGCAATTCTTCATTGATCCACGGCATGGTTTGCTCAACCGCTTCATCAATGTTTTCTGCCCCTGCCATGCCTTCGATAAGCATTGCTAATTTTTCTTCTTCTTGGCGGGCGGCGGAGTCCATTTCTTGGGTGATTTCCAAGATTAGGTCGCGATGGGCAGAAAGACGAGCGGCGGCATCGCCACTCAGTGAGTCAATGCGGGCAGAAAGTAGGTCAAAGAATTGATAGTCAAAGGCAGGGCGCACCATGTTTACCAATTGGGCAACATACTCTTGACTGTCGGCTTTTTCCAGCAAGTCCACAATTTTTTCGCGAGAAAGGCTTTCCCCCAGGGCTTCTAGGTCGGCTTGGGCTTGGCGGATGGGGGCGGCTTCGGCTTCGGCGGCTTGCCCAAAAGCGCTGTGTGTCAACAATAGCTCTTGAATCGCCACCAATTTTTGCACGCCGTTTTCATCGCCGCGTGCCGCTAACGATTGGGCGGCATTCATAATCATCTGGAAAACCGACTGGTCTACTTTTTCATCGTTTTCTCGGATGAGTTGGATGGCAGATTCGGGGCTAGGGGCTTGGAGCAGACGGCGCACGAAATCTACTTTGGCTTGTTGCGCCGCCAACATTTCTTTGGTAACGCCATCTGCTTCCAGAATGCGCTCCATCAATCCATTGTAGGTTAGCATTTCTTGTGGGCGCAGGATATAGGCTTTGCGCTGTTCGCTGGGCAGGCGGTCAATCACTTGGCGGATTAATGCGCCAATGATACGCTCTTTTTCGGCGGGTGGAAGTCCCATCTCCATGGGTACAAAGGTCAAAAGTAGTTCTTTGCTGGCATCATGGTAGACAATGGGCGTGCCGAGCGTGGTACGGAATCCGCAGTTAGGGCAGTTAAGCGAATTGGCTTGCCCACTGAGCAGGCGTTGCTTGCTGGCGGGGTCGGCGCTAACATCGAAAATTTGCTCAACTTGCACTGGGACAGGAGTTTGAAATTGCGGGCATTGCGCGGCACGTTGGTGATTGAGAGAGACCATGAACGATTCCTATTGGCGATGATAGTGGGGCAGAGTCAAAAACCACACCTATATTCTTACTTAAGAAAAGGCGTAAATTTAAAACGTGCCGAATAGAGACAGATTGTAAAACTTGGCAAATTATAAACCAAACCCCTGACTTCGCACAGGTTCAGGGATTCATTTTTTTGCAAAATGATGGTATGTTTTTGGCAAATAAAAACCGCCTATCCGATAAAATGGGTAGGCGGTTGAGCAAATGCAGGGGAAGAATGGCTAGGATAGGGAGTTCCACACTTCCAACTTGTTGCGGGTGCGGCGAATCACATCATCGGTGAACTCGCTGGTGCTGGAGTGCCCACCCAAATCAGCCGTTTTTATTCCATCCACCACAGCTTCAAAGACGGCTTCACGGATAGCACGGGAGGCTCGCTCTGCTTGTGGGTTGTCGAAGTAGGTGAGCAATGCCGCTCCCGCCAGAATCATTGCCATTGGGTTTGCGACATTCTTGCCAAACAGGCTGGGGGCTGTGCCATGTGGGGCTTCTGCCATGACCACCTTCACCTTGCTGGTATCTACGTCAAAGTTGAGTACCAAAGATTCCGATGCGGCAATTGTGCCATACATTTTTAGCACCAAGTCAGATACCAAATCGCCATCGCGGTTCAAACATGGAATTACCAAACTTTCGCCAGCGGAGTCGAGTAGCAAAGCCAGCATAGCGTCAATCAATTGTGGCTCGTAGCGCACGGTGGTGTGGCGTTTGGCGGCGGCATCCATCTCTTCCTTAAACATGCCTTCATATACCGGACTGACCGTATATTTCGGACCGCCAAAAACCTTAGCGCCGGAGCGAGCGGCATATTGGAAGGCAAATTCGGTGACAGCGTGGCAAGTGCGGCGGGAGATGTGTTCGGTGCGGTAGGCAATTTCATCGCCATCTTCGTTTTCACGCCACTCTTTGGCATTGTAAGCGTCATCTACTGCCATGCGCACGACTGCAATCGGGGCGTGTACCCCACCCACCGGGCGCACGCCCGGAATGCGCCGCCCAATGCGCAGGATTACTTTGCCGTCGATGGCTTCGCGCAAAATGGCATTTGGAGAACCGACATCGCCCTTAATTTCGGGCGTAATCGTGGCGGCTTTCAGCCCCAGCCCGGTTTTTAGCATGGCTTCGGCGGCTTGGTGAACGACTGCGTTTTTGGTGGCGCGGCGATTTCCGAGCGACAAATCAAAGCGCATAAAATTCACTGGCACTTGAGTCACTTCGGGCGCAAGCACCCGCAAAGCTTCTTCCAATAATTCTTGACCCGTTTGGTCTCCTTCAAGGACAATAATGGTTTTGGTATTCATAAATTGTTTGATAAATTAGGGTAGTCCGACTATTTCACGGTCTGCTGGATATTCCACAGCGTAGCTATATTGCACGGTTTGTTTTGCGCCACCGCTCAATGACAATTTCCATTCGAGCAAACTGAGTTCGCTCTTTTCGCTAGCTTCCGGCGTGATGGAGAGCAAATTACACTTGATAGACTCTTCCATTGGGTGGGGGAGATGTTCCCGTACTAGCACAGTTTGCGTTTGTTGATATAGATTTTGCATCTCAATCGTGTAGGTGTACACAATTTTGCGCCGCCCAGAGAGCAGTGTTTTCTCGACTTTGCGTTGGGCTAGCTTGCGTTCTACCCGAATTTGCTCATCAACGCCAAGAGCGAGTTCAAACGATTGCCCATTCACGACTAATTCCAGCGCAGTTCTTCCCAAAAACTCATCGTTGGCAAACAACTGCGCCATGCCCGGCAATAAGGTCAAACCGCTGGTGTTTTCGATGCTTAGGCGGCGCACCACTTGCTCAGAATGGATAGGGGCAGTAACAAAATCGAGTCGGGCTTTGACGCCCACATCGGCGATTGAGAGTTTACGGGCAGTATTGTTTCCGGCTAGCTGGATATCCCCGGCAAGTTGGTATTGCACACTTAAGCCAGCATTTTCTACGCTAGCAGAATTCATTACCATTTCGGGAGCGGCATCTGCTGAGACAGCCCCGACATTTTCCGCCATCATGGGCATTGCCGAGCGTTGGAGCATGGCGCGTTTGGGCATGGGCGGCGGGGCAATTGGGCGTAAATGTACATACCACGGGTCGAGTTCGGGAATTTCGCTAATCCCTTGACTCAAGTTGGCGGTAGAAAGAGTCATCTTTACCCCTTGCCAGTCTTCACCACTATTCTGGCGCACTTCGGCTAGGTAAGCGACTTGCAGGTTTTCGGGGGTGTAGCGAATGTCGTAAAGCGGTTGCCAACTGGCATCCGGCAGAATGTACTTAATGTCCAGTTCCAAATCACCTGCTTGTTGTGCCGACAACTCAACCACAACCGTATTGCGTTCGGTGGGGCGTTGGGCTTGCACTTGGCGCAATTCGGCTTGCAAGCGCTTGATTTCGCGTTCGCTTGCCCGCTGTTGGCGTTGCATTTTTAGTTGCAGTTGCGATAGCCCAAGCAGGCGTTGGCGCACGAAGTCGAATAACTCGGCTTGTTGGGCAGGTGTGCGCTCACGGAGGCTGAGGGCGCGGGCATAGACTTCCCCCTGATTGCCTAATTGTTGCAGGTATTCACCTTCTTTTTTCAACACTTGTTCTTGTTGTTGAAGCGCAAGCAGGTTTTCTTGTTCCTGTTCGAGTTGTTGTTCCAATTGTTGAGCGTTGCTGGCTGGGGTGACTGCAAAAAACTGCCGTTCCACTTGTACGCCCAGCAGTACAGCCCGAGCGTTACCCCGTCCACTGACTCGTACACTTTCCGTGAGCAAATGCAATGGCAAATTCTCTATGCGGATGGTTTGCACGCCACTTTGTACATTAACTTTTCCGCGCCGTGTAATGAGCGCTCGGTCTGAAAAAAGAGTCACTTCAATGGGAATGGTGTTCATAGGTCAATTATAGTGGAAATGCCAAATTTTTGTGGGTGAGAGAAAGGTTGTATCATGCTCGGGTGCATAATGAGCTACACTCCCAAACACAAATCTCTGCTATAATTTTCTCATGGTCAAATTACCCCCACTCCTACGTGCGATGCGCCCACACCAATGGCATAAAAATGTTTTGGTATATGTTCCACTGGTATTTGACAGAAAATTCACCGATATCCAGCTAATTCTGCAATCCACCATCGTTTTTCTCCTGTTGTGTTTTTTATCCAGTTCGGTTTACCTGCTTAATGACATTGCCGACCGCGAACAAGACAAACTCCACCCCAAAAAACGCTTCCGCCCAATCGCATCTGGAGAACTGTCCGTAACGACTGCCTGGGTCTTTGCCCTTGTTCTGCCGCTCGTTGTATTAACAATCGGCTATTGGATGAATTTGCGCTTGGGTGGACTATTGACGGTTTATTGGCTACAAAATATTGCATACTCCTTCAAGCTAAAGCATGTAGTCTTGCTGGATGTATTACTCATTGCCTTTGGCTTTGTCTTGCGCGTTGCCTGTGGTGTTGCGATTGTAGATGTAGAACGGTTCTCGCCGTGGTTATATATGTGCATCACCTTAGGTGCGCTAATGATCGGCTTGGGCAAACGCCGTCACGAATTGATGTTGATGGAAGCCGGCACCAAAGGCTCGCGGGTGGTGCTCGACGATTACACCATCCCCTTTGTAGATACCTTGATAACGATAGTAGCCACCAGTACGCTGGTCGGTTACTCCATATACACCTTCACCGCCCCCAGTTTACCCGCCAATGATAGCATGATGTTGACCATCCCAATTGCCTTTTACGGCTTAGCTCGCTATCTGTATTTGATCCANNGACATGTCAAAAAAGAAGGTGGCGCACCGGATGAATTGGTGTTTCGCGACAAGCCATTATTCCTAACCGTGTGTTTGTGGGGTGTGGCGGTGCTGGCGATCTTGTTGTCGTTTCCTGCCCGTGGTTGAGCCAACTGCCCCGAATGTCTTTGTAGGCACAGCCGTTGGCAAAGCCATTCTGTGTGGCGAACATGCGGTTGTCTATGGCAAACCCGCCATCGCCATTCCGGTTACTGCTGTTCAAGCAAGGGCTGAATTGCAGGTACACGAACACTGCCCCCTGCAAATTTTGGCAGATGACCTTGGCGTAGTTTGGCGCTTGACCGAACTGTCGAGCGACCATTTTGTGCGCACGGCAATTGAAGGATGCTTGAGCCATTTGGGCAAAGCCACCCCGCCTGACGGTACACTGCGGCTCACATCCAGCATCCCAATCGCTAGCGGATTGGGCTCCAGTGCGGCAATTGCAACAGCCCTGATTCGCTGTATCGCCGCGTGGGCTGGCGCACCTCTAACACCTGCCCAAACCAGTGAACTTGCTTATGCAGTCGAAAAAATTCAACATGGCACACCCAGCGGCATAGACAATACTGTCATTGCCTACGAAACCCCGGTCTGGTACATTAAAGGTAGCCCGCCAGAACCGCTCGAAAACGCTACCGAATTTCACCTACTCCTTGCCGATAGCGGTGAAGCTGGGAGCACCAAACAAGCAGTTTCGCAAGTGCGAACATTTTGGCAAGCGAACTCTGTACTCGCCAATGCCATATTCCATCAAATAGCCGAAATTTCTCTGCGTGTAAAAGAACGTCTAGCTTTAGGCATACCCTACCAGTGCGGGGAATTGCTCAGCGAAAACCATGCCTTACTAGCCCAATTAGGCGTATCCACACCCAAGCTAGACCATCTGGTAAAGGTGGCACAGCAGGCAGGGGCAGTTGGGGCAAAGCTAAGTGGGGGTGGGCTAGGGGGTAACCTGTTGGCATTGGTGACAGATGCACAAATTTCCAATGTAAAACAAGCTTTACTCAATGCTGGCGCAAAAAAAGTGCTGGCAACCCAAGTAAAGCCCACAACAATCTTGCAGGTTGATTAACCATGGTCGTTTTTCTCAAACTTGGCGGGTCACTCATTACCGACAAAGCACGTCACCAGACAGCCCGTTTGGACGTGTTGAAGCAAATTGCCGCGGAAATTGTGCAGGCAAAAGTTGCCAACCCGGAATTACAATTGTTGATAGGGCATGGCTCCGGCTCATTTGGACACATGGAAGCCAAAAAATACAACACCCGCATCGGCGTGATTTCATCGGATGATTGGCTGGGTTATGCAAAAGTGGCAAATATCGCAGACCGTCTAAATCGGCATGTGATGGATACCTTGCTCAATGCCGAAGTCCCAGCAATGCGTTTTCAGCCATCCGCATCCACCGTCTGCCGTGCCGGGGAAGTGCAATATATGGCGGTTGACCCCATTTTGACCGTACTGAAGCATGGCGTTGTCCCCGTTTTGTATGGTGTTGTTGCATTAGACCGTGAAAAAGGGGGAACCATTGCCTCCACCGAGCAAATCTTCAGCTATCTCGCCAAAAGTATTCAACCCACTCGGATTTTGCTGGCAGGCATTGAAAATGGGGTACTAACTCGTTTTCCAGATGGTGAAGTGATTCCACACATTTCACCGAGCAATATTGGGCAAATCCGTCAAGTACTGCAAGGTTCAGCCGCAGTGGACGTTACGGGTGGCATGGAAACCAAAGTCATGGAAATGGTGGGGCTGGTAACTGAAGTGCCAAAATTGGAAATTGTCATCTACAACGGCTTGCAACGCGGGGCAACTTACAATTTGCTCTCCCAAAAAAGCCAGATAGGCACACTCATCTCAATTTAAAAAATGGAGAAATCACCGTGAAACCGCAAATGATTTTACTAATTCTTGCCCAAGCCCTACAAGTTTTGGGTATTATTTGGTTGATTTGGCAAGCTCGTCAACGCAGTAATCTTAGCAACACCCTTGCCATACTGGTTGGGGTGGGACTCCTGGTGAGTAGCGCANNCTGGCTAGACCCATCAAGTTTTTGGCTGACCTGGTCGGTTTGGCTACTGCCGGGCTTGTGGCTTGTAGCGGCATGGAACGTGCTTTTTCGTGCGGAAGTCAAATGGGCGCGTAAGCCTATTACCCGCACCATTTTTTGGCTACTATTTTTGCTTTCCATCGGAACAGGCTACCTATTCAGCATCATTCAACCCTTATCCAACACAATCAACTTACAATTTGCACTCATTGGTATATTGTTGGCGATTCTAGGCTGGTTTTTACTACAACGTTTACGCTGGTTTGGCTTCATATTGGCAGGAGTCGCCTTGCTGATTGGTGCGCTCATCGCACTATTTGGCGGTCTATTATGGGCAATACCCCTGGCAAGTGGGGTTGTAAGCCTGCTATTTGGCTCTACCGAACAACGCCTACGCCGTTCTCAGGACATTATGAAAAATTTGCGCGAAATCAAACCGCGCCGAAAATAGGAGTCACCCAATGGGAATTCTAACTGCACTTTGGCGCTTGATGGTATTTGTCGCTATCTTAATAGTGGGTGTGGTACGGGTATGGCTGGCGGGAAAGAAAATGGGTAGGAACGGTATCTCCGAAGCCGCATGGGTGATTAATTGGATGGCAAAAACAGCCATGAAACATGTTTTTGGCATGACTTTTTCATTTGATAAGCCGGAAATTTTTATGAACCATCACGGTTTTGTATTTCCAAACCATGTTTCGTTTGTGGATATCGTGGTGATGTTATCTTTACTGCCGATGCGCTTCCTCAGCAAGGAAGAAATTCGCAAATGGCTAGTAATTGGCTGGCTTGCGGAAAGTATGGGTACTGTGTTTGTGAAACGTGAAAGCAAAGACTCGCGGGCAGAAGCACGGGAACAACTTGGCAAGGTAGCATTGTACCCATCGGTAGTGTTGTACCCGGAGGGGAAGATCAACCACGAAGGCAAAGAATTGCTCCTGCCTTTTCGTTTGGGCGCATTCGAAATTGCCGTACAACACCATATCCCCATCCTGCCGTGCGTGATTCTTTACGAAAAGCCCGAATACGTGCATTGGGGCGTNNATTGGGGCGATGAATCCATCATCCAGGCGGGGTGGCGGTTGTTTACCCACCGTACCGTTCACCATGTGCGGGTAGTTCCTTTGCATGTCATTCATCCGACTGGGCAAGATGACTCCCGCCAGTTGGCAATTACCACCCATGCCAGTATGCTCGGTATCCTGAGTGGCTTGGGTCACGAGGACGAAATTCTACTGCCTGATTTCTTTGAAGAATGACCCACAAACGCCACGCACCCGTGCAATTATGAACATTTGATAAATTTTACAGTTAGCATTGACCAAACGTGAAAAATGCGATATCCTGTAACTGCCGCAAGGAATTGTCATAAAGTCGCGTTTGGATGGTCAATCAGTAAGCCGCGCAGACTCAACATATCTGGGCGGCTTGTCATTGATTAGGCTGGTGAAGAAATTCCCTAGCCCCTGTTTGTTCCATTTGGAGATTGTTGTTTCATGAACATTTATGTTGGTAATCTTAGCTTCCGCACGACGGATGACGCATTGCGAGCCACCTTTGAAGCCTTTGGCGAAGTTAGCAATGCTTCCGTTATTACAGACCGCGACTCCGGACGTTCTCGCGGTTTTGGTTTTGTGGAAATGCCGAATGCGGAAGAAGGCCAAGCCGCGATTGATGCCCTAAACGGCAAAGAAGTAGAAGGTCGCGCCTTAACTGTGAACGAAGCACGCCCACGCGAAGAACGCTCGTTTGGCTCAAAGCCAGCTCGCCCATTCGGCGGTGGTGGTGGCGGCGGACGTGGTTTTGGTGGCGGTGGCGGCGGTGGCAACCGTGGCGGTGGNNGGCGGTGGCAACCGTGGCGGTGGCAACCGTGGCGGTGGCTTCGGTGGTGGAAAAAGCGGCGGACGTGATAGTGGCGGTGGACGCCGCAGTGGTGGTAACTCCGGTTGGTAAATTCTCCATGGCGTGTTGAGCATAACATTTTTGTGCAAAAATATGCCAACCACCCCTTATCTTTGGATATTGAGTGGTACACGACAAGCCCAATTCAATAAGTACCCTTCCCCGGTACTTCGACTACAAAAAGCTTAGTACGACAGAGATGACGATTGACCCATCTCTGTCGTTTTTTGTTAAGCAGGGCTTTCTTAAAGTCCTAA
>DKKK01000206.1 GCA_002455215.1 Anaerolineales bacterium UBA6668
AAAAACAAAATTCCGCCATCTGTAGTATCGTTTCGCCAAATTGTGGGGGATGTCAAACATGGCTGAATAGCTAGGTAGAAATCTAAATGTAGCCAAGAAGGTCTTTTTTTTGTAACCCTTTTCATAACTTCAAGAAAGCCCTGGCAAGCCTACTTGATTCGTTTGCTTGTTCGCCTATTTGCGGGTAAAATAGCCCTTGTGTCTGCCAACGTTGAAAATTACGCCTTATTCTTTGCGAATAAGCGCACTTCTATATCAAGCCAAATTTCTGTGCAACAAAATGTTGCACTTGTGCAGATTCTGAAAGGAACAGAAAACAACCACCTTTTCACAGCACTGTTTCGCCAAAATTAGAACACGCTCTTTGTTTCTAATTTCACACACACCATGAATTCCGACCCCGACTCTTCGAGTAAACGCCTTCACATTGGGCAATATTTGCCGGATGTGAAGATGCTCCCCCTTTGCGCCTAAGCAGTCACCCTCCGGTTAGCCCTGCTTTGGTGTGAGCGGGCTATACCACCGACCCACTGGTGGCACAACCTGACGGAGGTACACCATGACCCCAACCGAATTGGATGAAAAACTGCTCTCGGATGTGCGTAACGCCTTAGAGCACGAAGACAGCACACGCGTCAACGAACTGCTGGATGAGTATGAACCTGCCGATGTGGCAGAAATGCTCAGCGAGTTGGATTTGGATGAACAAGCCGAAATGCTGGATGACTTGCCCGCTGAAGATGCGGCAGATGTCATGGAATTTTTGGACCGTGATGAAAAGGTAGAACTTGCCGCCTCCCTGCCGCTTAAATTGCTGGCAGAAGTGTTGGACGAAATGGAGCCAGATGAAGCCGCCGATATTTTGCTCGACCTAGACAAAAAACAAGCCGTGCTAGCATTGGAACGAATGCACCCCGACCTTGCCGAACTGGTGCGCCCTTTGTTGGTACATGATGACGACACCGCTGGCGGGCGCATGACCAGCCGCTTCCCAGTCTTGCGCGATTGGATGACCGCCTCCCAAGCCATCGCCTACTTGCGTAGCTTGCGCCCAACTTCCGAAGACCACTACTATCTCTATGTCATCAACCGCGGGCGACACCTAATTGGAGTGGTGAGCTTACGTGACCTAATCATTGCCCTCCCGCGTGATACCATCGGCAGTTTGATGGACCCCGATGTGATTCGCGTGACCACAGGCACAGACCAGGAAACTTGTGCCCAACTCATTTCCAAATACGGCTTATTGGCATTGCCAGTTGTTGACAGCGACAATCACCTTGTTGGCGTCATCACCCATGACGATTTAGTCAGCATCATTGAAGAAGAAGCCACCAAAGACCTATATGGTTTGGCAAACCTATCCCCAGATAGCGACTTGGGCGTTTTTAGCCCGTTCAAAATGATGATTCAAAAACGCCTACCGTGGCTGGTCATCAACTTATTTACCGCCTTCTTGGCATCCTCTGTGGTCAGTGCCTTCGAAGGCACCATTGCCAAAGTCGCCGCGCTTGCCGCCTTCCAATCCATTGTGGCAGGCATGGGGGGCAATGCCGGCACGCAAACACTCACCATCATTGTGCGGGGGCTGGCACTGGGCGAAATGGAATTCCGCGATGTGTGGCAAGTGCTCCTACGCGAATTTGGGCTGGGCGTAGTGCATGGCTTAGTAACCGGCTTAATTGTGGCGGGCATTGCCTGGCTCTGGAAAGGCATTCCCATCTTGGGCTTGATTACCGGCATTGCCATCGTGGGCAATCTAGTGATGGCTGGGCTAGCGGGAACGCTGGTGCCGGTCATGCTCAAACGGCTCAAACTGGACCCCGCCCTGGCTTCAGCGGTCATCACTACCACCGTCACCGATTGCTGTGGCTTCTTGTTCTTTTTGGGGCTGGCTACACTCTTCCTGCCCTATTTGCAATAACATTCTCTCCCATCAGCGTACAAAGTGTCTTTCCAACGCGGCAAAACAACCTACAACGCTTACAAACTTCCCTAGCGCACACAATGGACTGGCTAAAATACAACCTATTCGGAATTCTCTATCTCATCCTACACATCGGCTTTTTACTCACCTTCTCCTGGGGCGTAAGCCAGCGAGTCAAACCGCTCTGGGCAAAAATTTTGGTATGGCTATCCTTCCTGTTATTAGGACCCGTAGCCGCCGTGCTGTGGTGGAAACCATTTTGGGCTTACCTGCAAGAAATTTCCCCCATCTTTGCCAAGCCCGCCGAGCCTGAGCAAACACTCACCCACCTGCCACTGCTCAAATTGGAAACGGTTGAGCCCACTGCCGCCCGCACCTTCTCTAGCGAAGCACTGCTGGAAGCACTACCCAACCTTGCCAGCCCCAACGATTTGCGCAAATTATTGGGAAACCCCACCCACATCAGCCAATACCCTAGCGGCTATGTCCTGAGCTACCCATCTACCCAGCGCGAAAAACCGCATCGCATTTTGGTCAACCCCGACCCACTGCAAATCCGCTGTGTGGCAGTCCGCAATACCGACCCCACCGCGCTTGCTTTTGACGGATTTGAAGAACAATACGAAAGCGCAAAATTGGTGGCAGAGATTGCCGGCAATGGCTACTGGCTGTTCCCAAATGCACCACTCGCACTGATTACCAAAGGCAAACACAGCAAAGAAATATTGTACATACAATATTTTTCGCACAATATGACGCTAGAAGAATATTACGAAAACAACGCCTACCACCGCGAAACGTTTGCCCAATGACCTGGACAAAATTGCAATAGCACCATACCCCCAGTGAGCGAATTCCTAACCCTGCAACCCCCACAAGCGGCTTTGCGCCAATGGCTCAGCCAAATCGCACCGCTTTCTGCTCGCCAAACCTGTTCGCTTGCACAAGCCGGCGGGCGTGTCTTGGCACAACCTATCCTTGCCGACCAAGATTTACCACCCTTTGACCGCAGTACCGTAGATGGCTACGCCGTCCGCGCCCGCGACACGCACGGCGCAAGCGACAGCCTGCCCGCCTACCTAACCTGTGTGGGCGAAATTGGCATGGGGCAACCGCCAGCACTATCTTTGCAAGTGGGCGAATGTGCCTTGATTCACACTGGAGGGGCTTTGCCCGAAGGGGCAGATGCCGTGGTGATGGTGGAACAAACCCAGCAAGTTGGGGATGAAATTGAAGTGTTGCGGGCGGTGGGTGTTGGGGAAAACATTCTGCGCCGTGGGGAAGACCTACCGGCAGGGGCTATTGCCCTGCCGGTAGGAACACGCTTGCAAGCCAGCGAAATGGGCGGGTTGGCGGCATTGGGCGTGTCACAGGTAGTTGTCTGCGCGCGTCCTAAAGTTGCCATTCTCTCCAGCGGAGATGAAATTGTGCCCGTCACTGCCACGCCAGCTTTTGGACAGGTGCGCGATGTCAACACTTGGACCCTGACAGAACTGGTGCGCCAAGCGGAGGGCGAAGTCACCTTTAGCACCCTCCTGCCCGATTCTGCCGAGCAGTTTTTGCATCATGCCCAACAAGCCATTGCCCATGCCGATGTGGTTGTCTTTAGTGCTGGCTCCAGCGTTTCGGTGCGCGACCTAACTGCCCGCACCATCCGCGCATTGGGGGAACCAGGCATTTTGTTTCATGGCATTAATATCAAGCCCGGCAAGCCCACCATTTTGGCGGTGTGCGCCGGCAAACCCGTGATTGGGCTACCCGGCAATCCGGTGAGTGCTTACATTGTTGCCCAAACGTTCTTGCGCCCACTGCTCTTCCATTTGCAAAATCACTACCCCGCCGAAAAGCCCCCCCGTCTTGCGCGGCTTACGCACAACCTAGCCAGCCAAGCTGGGCGCGAAGATTGGGTTCCGGTTCAGTTGGAACACACAGCCACGGGTTGGCAAGCCGCCCCCATTCACGGAGCCAGCAATCTCATCTTTACTTTGGTGCGTGCCGCAGGGATGGTGCATATTCCGCCTTCTGCAACCGGTTTGCACGCCGGGNNAGCCCTTGCACGGCGAATTTTGGGCAGAAATTGAGCGGGCATTTGCCCAATTGCCAAAACCGGTTGCCGTGCGCTCTTCCGCCACGGTGGAAGATTTGCAGTTTGCCAGCTTTGCCGGGCAAGGTGAGACGATTCTCGGGGTGCAAACGCCAGAAGAATTGCGACAAGCCATTGGGCGGGTGTGGGATTCATTGTACGGGGAACGGGCTATCCACTATCAGCAAAAGGTGGGGCTGATGGGTGGCAAGATGGCGGTTTTGGTGCAATCGCAAGTGGCGGCACAAGNNACAAGACCCGCTCGATGGGGATGGGCTTATCATTGAAGCCGTTGCCGGCTTGGGGGAACAACTGGTCAGTGGGGCAGTGACTCCCCAACGCTGGGAAGTGGCGTACCGCAAGGATGGTTTACAACTCGCACAAGTACCCAGTCCCCCGATGCTCAGCCAGAAACAGATTTTAATGCTGGCGGAGATGGTTCAGCGGGTGAGTGCTTTTTTTGGTTCGCCGCAAGATGTGGAATGGGCATGGGATGGAGCGCAATTTTGGCTTTTGCAAGCGCGAGACATTACCACATCAGCGGAGAGCTATTTTTCGCCCATTTTGCCGGACGACTCTCATCAATGGACAGCCGCCTTCCTTAACGAGCGCTTTAGCCAGCCGGTTAGCCCGCTCGGTTGGTCGCTGATTCGCCCACATTTGGAACGCTTCGCCTTGCACGAACCGTTGACTTGGCTGGGGGTTTCCAGCCTGCCAGAGCCGCTCACCAAGTTGTGGCGCGGACAGCCCTACAGCCGTGTGTTGGCTTGGCAAATGGTGTATCGTCTATTCCCGGATTGGCTGTTGCCCGAAGATGCACAGCGATATTTCCCCAATAGAGATGTGCAAATGCGTAAACTGCCCACCCAACCCAATTGGGGTTTGCATTTGCTGTGGGGCGGGTTAAAGGCAGTGTGGCAAAGCCCGTTGGGGGCACTGCCTTTTAGCAATCCGTGGGCATGGCAACATTTTGAAGGCAAGCTCACCCGCACGTGGGCAGGTTGGCAGGCAGACACAACTGCCGAAAATTTGTTGGCACATCTGCGCCAAAGCGAACGACTCACCACCGAACTGCTGGAACTGCACCGCTGGAGTTTGCTGTATGCCGATGTCAGTTATTCGCTGGCGGGCAAGTGGTTGGGAAACTGGCGGGAAGTATTGGCGGCACACACGCAAACCGTCACCGCGCAATTAAGCCGTGAGTTGCAAGACCTGGCACAGTACGCCCAAACCATTCCCCTAGCTCACATTGCCTTACAATCCGCAACGGATTGGCAAGGGTTGCCTGCCCCTCTCGCGCAAGCCATTCACCCATTTTTACAGCGTTATGGGCATCGGTTTTTTTCGCTCGATATTTTCGACCCCAATTGGTCTGCCGATTTTGCCGGGTTTTGCCGTTTGTTGGCACAGCAGGTGGCACATGCCCGCACCGCGCAGGTGAAAACGCCGGAGCGAGTGCCAGCATGGGTGTGGCTGGCGGGTTGGTTGTTACGCGTGCAGGTGTTTTTGCAGTTGCGCGAAGCCCAGCGTTTTGCTTGGCAAAAAATTTTGGCTTGGCAAAGGGCGGCGTTGTTGCGGTTGGGTGAAGTTTGGGCGCAGGAAGGAAAACTACCGGAGGCACGGGCAATTTTTGGCTTGGAATGGCAGGCGGTTTTGGCTGGGCAGGTGGATGGAGCGGCGGCAAGCATCCGCCTGCAAGAGCTTGCCCAACTGCGGGAGCAAGCAGTTCTGGCACCGGGTCTTTTTTATCCACCTTTTTTGCGTGGCAATTTACCAGAGCATTTGCCGTCCGTCAATGGGGCAGGTGGCAGGCTTAAGGGGCAGGCTGTGAGCCGCGGCATGGGGCGGGGTAGGGTGCGCTTGGTGCGCCATGCAGGGGAATTAGCAAGCCTGCAGGTTGGGGATGTGTTGGTCACTACCAGCCCCGACCCAGCTTGGACAGTTGCTTACCCGCTCTTGGCTGGCTTGGTGACTGAGCGGGGCGGGCAATTGTCGCATGGGGCGGTGGTTGCCCGCGAGTTTGGCTTGCCCGCTGTGTTTGGCATAGTACAGGCGTTGGAAATTTTACAAGATGGGCAAGTGGTGGTGGTAGATGGTTCAGAAGGTGTTGTGCTGATTTCGGCAGAGTGAAATTAACAATTCGTTTGGGTTCTCTGTAGGAATGGGAAGCCATATAAAAACTGCATCAAACAAAATTCAGCGTAATCTCTAAATTCAAAAATTCGTGGGATTGACAGGTTTTTTTGCAACGTCCACAATCCAATACGTGGGTTAGACGGATTATCGGATGACACATTTCAAAAAAGTACGTTCTCCCCGACAGCGAATGCAGAGATGGCGGTTACGTGCCTAGAGTAGGTAACTAGGTGAACAATCTAATAACAGCCTGTATCTATCATCCGAACTTAAAGCCTGATTGATATGGGTTCTGTTTTGCCAGGCGGTCGGTTGTGCCAAACATGGCTGAATAGTTACGAAATCAATGAGTGAATCCCTGCCAGTCGGAAATTCAGCAAGAAGATAAGCCCTTAAATTATTACAAGATTAAAACTTTCCACTAATTTCCTAAGAAATTATAGCTATTTTTCTCGTTTTTTACCAATTTGTTGCATTTAAGTAAAAGTATGGTATAAAATTAATTGTAATGGATACTTTGGAACTTGAATTTTCAGACGCTGGTACGCGAGATAAATCTGCTGGTGAGAGACAGGATTTTGAATCTCAATTAACGGATTTAATTTTGCATTTCGCACAAATTGACTCCGATATCAATGGCGCATTGACGTTGGCACAAACCGCAATGCGCGAAGCGTTACTGACTGCCAACCGTAATCTGGAAAACTTGGCATTGATTGTAGAAGCCATTTGCTTTTACAATACTTCCAATCGCTTACATGCCTACCAAGCGCTCTCACGTGCTCTTGCCCAGCGCGAAGCAGACGCGCCCTTTCATGTGCGGGCGTTGTTTTATCTCGGCAAAATTCGTGCCGAGATGGCAAATTTTCTCTCCAGTATCGAGATTTTCCAACAAGCGCACAGTATTGCCGTGCGTTTTGCTGACTTTGAAGGCGAAGGATTGGCGCTACTCGGACTTTCAATGGCGTACTCTGAATTGGAAATGTACAGCCGTGCCCATGAACAATTGGAAGAGTTGAGTGAGTTGTATCATGATACGCCCTATGTTTATTTATATGACTGGATCCTTTTCTGGAAAGAGCAAAATTATTTGACCTGGGTGCTTAATGAGCCGGATATTGTGCCACTTGCTCAATTACATGTGAAAATGGAGAGCGCTATCTTGCGCTTGCGAATGCTCATTGAGCGTGCCAAACGCAACCAAAACCATCTTTTGCACGGGCAGGCGCTTGAGTTGTATGCTCGCGTTTATCTGGCAACCAAGCAGTTTTCACATGCCAGTCAATTATTTTATGAAATGCTGTATCTGGCGCGTCAGCTACCCAACAACCGCTTAGAAACCGGTGCTTTGTACGGTTTGGGCGAAACCTATTTGCACCAAGAAGCCTATACGATCGCCGTTGATTACTTGTCACAAGCGCATCAAACCAATGGTGAGTTACAAAACCAGCGCATTCAAACGGCAATTTATTTCGGGCTTTCGAAAGTATACGAAGCTCACGCCAACCCAATTGAAGCATTGGCTTATTACAAAAAGTTCCAACAAAACGAGAGAGACTATCTTGCCCACTTGTTCCACCAGCACCTGCAAGTCGTTGCGCTGGAATTCGAGATAGAAAAGAACAAACAACAGGCGGAATTGTTCCATCTACGCACCGAAGAACTAAAACGAAAGAATGAAGCCTTAGAAAGAAAAGCGGCAAGTTTGCAAAAGGAAGCACATATCGATGCGCTTACTGGTTTGGCGAATCGGCGTTTGATAGACCGGAAGTTGCACGATTGGGTAGAAAGCCCACAGACCATGAATTTATTGGTAATTGCCATTGATATTGATCATTTTAAGCAAATCAATGATAGTTTCTCGCATCCGGTAGGCGATTCTGTCTTGCAAGAAACCGCCAACCTATTACGCCGTTCTAGCCGCCCGAATGATTTGCTGGGACGTTACGGGGGAGATGAATTAATCATCGTCTGCCGCAATATTGACCCGTTGTACGCACACAAAATTTGCGAGCGAGTACGCTCTGCCATTCAGAATCACGCTTGGCAAACCATCGCTCCTTTTCTAAAAGTGACAGCCAGTTTAGGCTATAGTCTCATCTCTCCGCCAACCACAGCTAAAGAAGGCATTGCCCAAGCAGATAAGCAATTATATCTAGCAAAACAAAACGGACGGAACCAAGTCTCACCTATGGGAATTATTTGATATGAACGCACTTCCACAAACATCTACACTCAAAGACCGTCTGGACGGGAGCAAGCCATTGGAAACATTGGAAAAAGCTCGCACTTTCTTGAATAGCGAAAACTGGCAAAAAGCTTGGCAATTGGCAGAGCAGTTTCAACGCCATTACGAATCAGCAAGTAGCTCGGCTGTTTCACAAAATTTACGTCAGGAGTTTCTTGAAAGTTTTTTTATTCAATGTCAAGCAAAATATCGGCTGGAGCAATATGCCGAAGCATTGGCACACGGTCTGGAAGGGTTGAGCGAGCAAACGACCAAAGATGAGCCAACTGTCCATATTCAACTGCTAAATTTGGTGGGTGCGTTGTGTGTTTTGCTCGGCAATTACTCCGATGGGTTGGATTACCTGTTGCAGGGGTTGGAATTGGCACAGCCCAACAGCAGTGAACACCTAGAACTGCTAAACACGGTGGGGGACGCTTATTTTTACTTAGAAAACTATCCAGAAGCAATTAAAACGTTGGAAGAATGTTTAACGCTGGCTGAAGAACAGGGCAATACCTATCTGACTTGCAGTTTGCATTGCAAGCTGTGTGAAACCAGATGCTCACTAAAAAATTTCAACCTTGCATTGGAAGATGGTAAAAAAGCCATTGCCATCATTGACAACTTCCGAGGGGATAAACCCCGTATCGCCAGTTTGCTACCGGTCGCCTTGTGTGCAATGGGAGAAACCTACCGCGAGATGGGTAATTTTCCACTTGCTTTTGAACATATTGAGCAGGCGATCCATCTCTTGCAAGATAGCGCTCCGGCATCGCCCAAACGCATGGGGGACGCATTGCTTGCACTCGGTAAAACATGCCTACAAAATGCTCGGCTGACAGAAGCACAAACGCACTTGGAAGCAGGCTTGACAATTTATCGCCAACTGGGGCTAAAGTATGAAGAAATTACGGCAATTGGCTTAATTTCGGAGTTGTACGAAGAATTGCATGAGTTTGAAACCGCTCTGCATTACCACAAACACTACCACATTTTGCGCGAAGAGTTTCAGTCAGAGCGCCATGTCAACCGCATCCAAAGCCTAGACATGATCTACCACATTAACTCTGCCAAGCGCGAAGCAGAGATGAACAAAATCCGTATGGATGAGTTGCTGACGTTAAACGAGCAAGCCAACCGCAACCAAGAACAGTTGAACGCCATCACTCAACAATTGCTGAATGCGGCGCACGAAAAAGATGAAATGTTGCAAATGTTGGCACACAATGTCCGTAATCCGCTGGCAACCTTGCGCTTGATTGTGGATAC
The DNA here is from genome assembly GCA_002455215.1 of Anaerolineales bacterium UBA6668. Lineage (GTDB taxonomy): Bacteria > Chloroflexota > Anaerolineae > Anaerolineales > UBA6668 > UBA6668. Next base: position 9,646 of record DKKK01000206.1, read on the forward strand.
CGCTCTGCATTTCCGCGACAAAATTCCAGCCGAAAAGCTCAATCAACGCCTGGCAACCGCCAATATTGTCATTGACCGCATCAGCAATTTGATGAACGGGATGTTGGAAGTCAGCCGCTTGGAATCCGGTTTTGTGGAGCCCAAATCACAACCGATGGCAGTCGCCAATAATATCCGCAATGTTATTGCCCAGTTTGCCCCGCAATCGCAGGAAAAATCCATCCAGATTGTGACGCACGTACCCAAAACCGAGTTGTGGGTGGTGACGGACGTAGAATTGTTCAATCAGGTTTTATCGAATTTGATCTCGAACGCACTAAAATATTCTCACCTGAACTCAACCGTCAACATTCGCATAAAGCAGGAAGAAGGCTGGCTGAAAGTGAGTGTGGATGATGAAGGGCAAGGTATCTTGGCGGAAGAACGCGAGCAGGTTTTCCGGCGCTTTGGCAAGTTGAGTGCCCGCCCAACCCATGGCGAACCAAGTATTGGGTTGGGGCTATACACGGTCAAACGTCTGACCGAGCTATTGGGGGGTAAAGTGTCTGTGCGCAGTGGCGGGCGCGATATGGGAAGCACTTTTACCGTGCAAATTCCCCTGAATATAAACGAAGCGAGAGACAATTCCGCAAAAGTGGAAAACAATTAACCCAAAAGGAGCAGGATTTTTTCCTGCTCCTTTTGATTCCCTTACTCAATCACCAAAAACAAACTTCGGCGCAAGACCGGCAGGAGCGTGCGGGTGGTGTGTCCTTGCCCACTGGTATCTTCAAGCAGGAAAACGCTCCCTTCGCCAAAGGTGCGGCTTTCGCCATCACCCACCGTCACTTCCACTGTGCCGTTCAGATTCACCACAAACTGCTTGCGCGGGGCGATATGCCACTGGTTATCGTAGTTCGGCGGGGTTTCCCGGAAAATGACGCCTTTCAACGGGTAAAGGTCGGACAATTGCCCAATGATGCCATGCGGGTGCAAAGGGATTTCTAATTCGGCAAAATGAGTAATGCCTTGTTCATCAGCATAGATACGCGTAATATACATTGTGCTATCCGGCGCGGAAGTTGGTGGCAGGCTTCGGTTTATTTTGCAAAATCGTTTCAATTTCTGCCAAAACGGTGGCATCCAACTTTGGTAACACATCTAATGCGCTCATGTTGTCGCGCACTTGTTCGGCTGTGCTGGCTCCGGTGATAACCGTGCTTACATTACGATTGGCTAAGCACCAAGCGATGGCAAGTTGCGCCAATGTGCAACCCAGCCGCTCGGCAAGTGGGGATAGTTGGCGCACTTTGGCAATTTGCGAGCGCCCTTCTTCGCTCTCCAACCGCGCCCGCAACCACTCATAGCCTTTCAACGCCATGCGACTGCCATCCGGCACGCCATTGTTATACTTGCCGGTTAAGATACCGCTCGCCAACGGGCTCCAAATGGTCGTACCTAGCCCGATTTCTTCATATAATGGGGCGTATTCCACTTCAAATCGTTCGCGGTGAAACATGTGGTATTGGGGCTGTTCCATCAAGGGCGGAATCAAATGCTCACGGCGGGCAACCGCATAGGCTTTCATAATCTCTACTGCGCTCCACTCGCTAGTGCCCCAGTAGAATGCCTTGCCTTGTTGAATCAGTTGGTGCATTGCCCACACGGTTTCTTCGATTGGCGTTTCTATGTCGGGGCGATGACAAAATACCAAGTCCACGTATTCCATTTGCAGGCGTTTGAGCGCGGCGTTCATCCCTTCGGCAATGTGCTTGCGCGAAAGTCCGCGGTCATTTACACCTTCGCCGCCCCAAAAAATCTTGGTACTCACCACCAAATCACTGCGTTTCCAACCTTGCTTTTTGATCACATTGCCCATCACAACTTCGGCATTGCCGCCGGAATAGGCTTCAGCATTGTCAAAAAAATTGACACCGGCTTCAACTGCGGCGGTCATACAGGCTGTTGCCGCTTCTTCGCCTACTTGTCCGCCATAGGTTACCCATGCGCCTAATGAGAGCGCAGAAACTTTTAAGCCAGAACGACCGAGAGAACGATATTGCATAATAAACTCCTAAAAATTCGATAAAATTTACGTTTTTTGGCTAGAAAAACGCAAATCAAAATTAGCTTAATTGGGCTTTGTATTGCGTATTACTTGCCCCGTACCCAACGGCGTGCATCGCGTGGTTTGAGCGGACGCAAATACTGGAGCGCGTGTTCCATGCGCGTAGCTCGCACGCCAAAAAAACGCGTGATGTTGTGAATTTCACAAGTGCGATTAACCGTAAAATGGTCTAAAAACATGCTATGCACTGGCGCATTGGGAAAGCGGCGGTGATGGCGGCGTGTCAACCAACGCAGGTAGGGAATTGCCAGTTCGGTGGGGCGCAATACCCGCCCGCTCTGTTCCATCACCAATTGGCAGATGTGTTGTACAGACAGATATTCGGGTCCCCCAATGGAAACGGTCTGGTTGAGCAGGGTGGTATCTTCTAGGGTGTATTCGATACAGGCGGTTAAATCTTCCACCCAAACGGGTTGTAGGCGGATTTGCCCATCTCCCGGCAAAAAGAAGGTTCCCGGCGATAGTGCGGCAATGGCGGCAAGCGTGTTGGTAAAGCGGTCTTCTGCCCCAAAGGCAAGGGCACTGCGAATGATGGTAAAAGGCACGCCACTCTGCTGAATCAATTGCTCGGCTTGCCCCTTGCGTTGAAAAAGCGGGAAATACGACTTGGCATCTGCGCCCAAGTGCGACAGGTACAGCAAACGGCGGACTCCCACTTCTTGAGCGGCAGACAACAGGCGGCGGGTTCCGTCTACATCCACTTGCAACATCTTCTCCGCCGAGCCAGAATTTTCGGCGCTTGCCAAATGAATGACTTGCTCTGCCCCCACCAAAGCGGCACGAATACTACGAAAATCGCCCAAATTGGTCACGGCGATTTGTAGGGGGATATCACGCGGCAAGCGAGGGCTCGTTTCGGATGGGCGAATAATACAGCGCACCCGATGCCCGGATTCGACTAGGCGTGCGAGTAACAAACGCCCGATGTAGCCGGTTGCACCAGTAACGACAATTAGCATAACAAGACTCGAAAAATCACGGAAAACCTAAACTGATTTTGAGTAAACCAATCAATAATGCCCCTACTATCAGCCACAGGGTATCCAGCCGATAGAGGAGAAGCAACGCGGCACTTACAACTGCCAACGCCACGGTTAGTCCATCTTGCAAGGCGGCTCTACCTAACACCAGCGTCACTGCCGCCATTAAGCCTAGCGATGCGATGTTGACACCATCCAACACGGCGGATAACCCTGTGTTACGGCGCAACTGCGGGATGAAGGGGTGGGTCAGCGCAACAAAGATAAATGAAGGAAGAAAAATCGCAAAGGTCGCCACAATTCCGCCTTGCCAGCCCGCCAACAAAAAGCCGATAAAGGTGGCAGTGGTAAAGAGCGGACCCGGTGTCACTTGCCCAATCGCAACCGCATCGAGCAATTGCTGTTCAGTGAGCCAGCCTAGCCGATAGACAAAATCTTTTTGCAAAAAGGCGAGCAAAACATAGCCACTACCATACAACACACTACCAATTTTTAGAAAAGTCCAAAACAAGGTATTGAGTGTTTGCGGGTTTGGCTGGGCGGCAAAAAAGCCCAGTAGGCTACCTGGGGTAGGGTTGAAACTGATACTTTTTTGCTGTAGAAAAAAGGAGGGATTCTTGACCTTGCTGAATAGTAACGGAAGTGTAAGTGTAGGCATTACCTGGCGAGTTTTGCGCCAGAACGCTGTGAACCCACCTGCTAGTGCCAGCAAGAGTAGTTCGTGTACCCCAACAAAATAACCTACCACTGCCAGCCCCATTAACAGCCATTGCCAGCCCTGCTTGATTTGCTTTTTGCTCATTTGCCATAGTGCTTGCAGGACAATCGCCAGCACAACTGGCTTGACAGCATATAATAACCCATCTAGCCGGAGCATTGCGCCGTAGGTGGTATAGACCCATGCCAGTGCAAGCACGATACACATGGCAGGTAAGATAAACAATGTGCCCCCCAGCAACAAACCCAACCAGCCGCCTCGCTGATAACCAATGTGCATCATCATTTCGGTGCTGTTGGGTCCTGGGATTAAGTTGGTTGCGCCGAGTAAATCCATGTATGCTTCATCACTCAGCCACTTGCGGCGTGTAACCACTTCGTTGTGAAGCAAAGCAATGTGTGCGGCGGGTCCACCAAAGGAGACACAGCCTAAGCGCAGAAAAAAGAGCGCGAGTGAGAGCATTTTAAATCAATATTCGGGCAGTCTCGGTAGGCTTATCATTTGCGTGATTTTCTTGCGAATGACTGTGTAGCGGTGCATGCTATTCGACACGGCTGGAAATTGCGTTTTTTCCCTTAAGGAGAAAAGCGCAGATATGAACCGTGTCGAATAGAGCCCGAACAGAGCAATCACCAGGCAATTAACGCACTGCTACAATTTCGACTTCAAAGACTAGGGTGGCATTTGGGGGAATCACCCCACCCGCACCGCGTTCTCCATAGGCAAGGTTAGCAGGGATGACCAGTTGGCGAATTCCCCCCACTTTCATGCCTTGCAAGCCTTCATCCCAGCCTTTTATTACTTGCCCCGCGCCCACCACCAGGTCAAATGGCTCGCCGCGGTCATAGGAGCTATCAAAGCGCGTGCCATCCAACAGCCAGCCCGTGTAATGCACCGAGACTTGACTGCCTTTTTGTACCGTTGCGCCATCGCCCTGTTGTAGTTCGGCATACTTTAAGCCACTGGCTGTGGTCACAAACTCAGATTCATCTACTTCATTGGGAGTACCGGATTGCGCGTCTACCAGTTCGACATCGAAAATCAAGGTAGCATTGGGTGGGATGACGCCGCCCGCGCCGCGCTCTCCGTAAGCCAAGTTGGGTGGGATGACCAAGCGGGCTTTGCCACCCACTTTCATCAAGGCAATGCCTTCATCCCAACCGGCAATCACCATGCCTTGCCCCAAGACAAAGGTGATAGGCTCATTGCGGTCGAGCGAGCTGTCAAATTTGGTGCCGTCTTGTAAAGTGCCGGTATAATGCACCGAAACCACATCCCCTGGCTGGGCTTGTTCGCCAGTGCCGGGTTGAATCTCAATATATTGTAATCCTGATGGCATAGTTGTTCCTGTAGGTTGGTTAGCGGCTTGTGAGCAAGCGCTTAACGTTAGTGAAAGGGTAAGCGTAAAGAGAAAAAATAATTTTTGCATAATCCCCATTTTACCTGTATTTCACCATGAAAAAGAGAATTGAGATACAATTTTAACGTAAATTGGCAATCGTAGGAACGTATTTTCCGGCTGTTCACCAAGTTCTCATTGCAGAACTATCGTGGCAAGTTATATTCGACACAGGTCAGAGTTGTGCTTTTTTGCTTAAGAAAAAAGTGCAATTTAAATCCGTGCCAAAGCTCATTATCAGAGAACCATGAAGCAAACAACTCTCAACCGCCTTCGTAAAATCGCGCAAACTGTCATTGTGCTGGCAGTAATGGTCGTATTTTTGACTTCGATTGCCCGCTGGGGTGGCAATGTGGCCAGCGGTCCACGCCTATGGCTGGGGTTGGGGCTGGTGATAAGCTTATTTATTGGCTATGCAACGCTCATTTGGTGGCTATTTGCCAGCCCCCTGCCCGCTAGCAGGCACGCAGTACAGCAGAGTTCACGCTCCCCCGAAATTCGCCAGTTGGCGGGTTTACTGGTGGTGTTAAGTGGGACTTATTCGTTGGTGGGTGGGGTATGGGACCAAGGCTGGCATCAATTGTATGGTGGATTTGGCGATGATTTCCTGTGGCCGCCCCATTTTATGCTGTATGCCAGTTTTGGGCTTATTTTCCTGTTTGCTGGGCTTGCCATTTGGGTCATTTTTAAGGGCAAGGGCGGCTTGCGTGCGCGTTTCCGCAGTGAACCTTTGCTCGGCTTTTTGGGTGTGGTTGCTACTTTCATTTTGGTATCGATCCCTTCCGATATTCTCTGGCATGAGTTATACGGAGTGGACATCACTGGCTGGAGTCTGCCGCATGTTCTGCTTGGCTTTTGCTTCTCCATGATTATGATTGCCGCCATCTTTTTGCAACGTTCTTTGCTACCTGAACGTACCCTACTCGGTTGGCAAGGCTTGCGAAACTTGCACGTTCAAGAATTTCTGATGATTCTTTCGATTGCGATTGGTATAAGCGGGCTGGTGATGGTGTTTGCAGTCGATTGGGATACGATTGACCACATTGTACTGGTGCCAAGCAATGCTTATGAAGCGGCTTTTTGGTCGCGTCCCATTTGGCTTTACACGGCAATCATGGCAATGTTAGCGCTGTTTGCGGGCAAGTTTACACTCTCTATCGTGCGCATTGCCGGATCCGCCAGCCTAATGTGCCTGCTAGTGATAGGATTTCGCTTGGCGGCAGTTAACATCCTAGAAAGCACCTACCCCGCCACGCACCTATTGGTTACCCACCACTGGCTTTTGCTTGCCCCGTGTCTCGTACTCGACATTTTATACAGCCGCACCAATGGGCAAGCTATATTCGACACGAATGAAAATCGCCCTATTGTGCTTAAGGAAAAAAGCGCAACTCAACACCCGGCATACATGCCGAATATTGAGCGTGTCAAATATAAGATTCGCTATCAGTGGCTGATAGAAAGTAGTTTAGCGGTGCTTGCCTTTTGGTTGGTAGGCTTCCCGCTTATCCAAGCTACCATGATCTACCCCATCATCTCCAGCCCAACCATCCCCAGCATGGTTCTCACTAGCCTGCTTTTCGGTGCGGCTGGGGCGTGGGCAGGGATACAATTGGGTGAATGGGGCAAAACCTTTAGCCATACCTACCGTGCCGAAAACATTGCGGTACGGTCATGGGTGAACTGGGCGGCATTTGTGGCATTGCTGATTAGCGTCGTTGTCAGTGTGACCTATATGCTCACTGCCAAACCACCGGTCTAGCCCGCAAAAGCGCACTTGCCTTACCTGCCATCATCTTGTAAACTTGCGCAGTTTCACATTTTGATTTGCTATATTCGGCACGGGTCAGCATTGCACCTTTTTTCTTAAGGGGAAAAACGCAATTTCCATCCAAGCCGAATCGACCCTGCAATCGCTCTCAGATGCGGGTAAAGCATTGTTCAATCTCGCTTTTTGCGCATTATGACCAACCACTCCGAATCTACATTTTTAGCATCACTCACCCAGCGCACCTTGCTTTCTGACGGGGCGACTGGCACCCAACTGCATGAGCGTGGCTTTGGGCTGGAACGTTGTTATGAATTGCTGAATCTAACGCACCCGCAAGTCGTGCAAGCCATTCACCGTGACTATCTGCAAGCAGGGGCAGACATTCTGGAAACGCACACCTTTGGCGCCAATGCCTTGCGCCTAGCCCAGCACAGTTTACAAGAGCAAGTTCACGCCATCAACACCGCCGCCGTGCAAAACGCCCGCACAGCCATTGCCAGTTTCCCTACAACGCGAAAAATCTGGGTTGCGGGGTCGGTGGGTCCCTTGGGCGTAGCATTTGCCCCACTCGGGCGCACCACTCCCGAACAAGCTTACCAAGCCTTTTACCAGCAAATTTCCGCACTAGTTGCGGCGGGTGTAGATGTAATTTGGCTGGAAACTTTTGGCGATTTACGCGAAATTGAGCAGGCAGTTCTCGCCGCCCGCCAGTTTCCACACTTGCCACTGACCGCCAGCCTTTCCTTTGCTCAAGATGACCACACCAGCGCCGGTGACCACCCTGCCAAAGTTGCCCGCACTTTGCATCAGTGGGGCGTGGATATTATTGGCTTAAATTGCTCGGTCGGACCTTCCCAATTGACACGCCTTTTACGGCGCATGGTGGCGGCAGTGCCCACGGCACGATTTGCGGTGCTTCCCAATGCTGGATGGCCCGAGCAAGTGGGGGGGCGCATCTTCTATGCGGCGGGGGCAGGCTACTTTGCCGACTATGCCAAAACCTTGCTGGAAGGTGGCGCTTGCATTGTCGGCGGCTGTTGCGGCACAACGCCCAACCACATTGCCGCCATGCGCCCGGTGGTGAGTGCTTTTGGTGCGCCGATTGTTCACAATCCCAGCAGTGAACTCGAAGAAGCCAGCGAAAGTGAAGCGCCTGCCAAAGTTTTGCCACCTAGCCAGTGGGCACAAGCCCTGCAAGGGGAAGAACCTTTCTTCACAGTGGAAGTTCATCCACCCAAAGGGTGGGATTGTACCCGCGTGATTGAGCAGGTAAATTTGCTGGCAAAGGCGGGTAGCGACTTTGTCAATATTGCCGACAGCCCTTTGGCACGCATGCGCATGAGCCCTTTGGCATTGTGCCAGTTGGTTCAGCAAGAAGTGGGGTTGGAAACAGTTTTGCACTTCCCCACACGAGGACGAAACCTGCTACGCGTGCAAGGCGATTTGCTGGCGGCTCATGCCTTGGGCATTCGCAATATCTTTGCCGTCATGGGCGACCCGTCCGCCATTGGCGATTATCCAAGTGCCAGCGACAATTTTGACGTGCCCCCAACGGGCTTACTGAAGTTGATAAAAGAAAACTTTAATTGCGGCGTGGACCAAGGCGGGCAGAGCATCGGAAGCCCCACTGCCTTTACGGCGGGTTGTGCCCTGAGCTTGACCCCAGCAGACTATGAGCGCGAAGCCAAGTTACTAAAGACCAAGCTCGCGCACGGCGCAGATTTTGCCCTGACTCAGCCAGTATTTGAGCCGCAAGCCGCTTTTGACTTTATCGAAAAATTCCAGTCGGAAAATGGTGATTGGAAATTGCCACTCGTGATTGGGATTTTACCGTTGTATAATCTAAATCATGCAAATTTCTTGCACCATGAAGTGCCGGGTATTCACCTACCGGCACAAATTTTAACCCGCATGGCAGAAACCAAGCATCCTGCCGAAACAGGCATTGCGATTGCCGTAGAACTCATCGCGCAATTACGTCACCACCCAGCCGTCCGTGGTTTTTACCTGATGCCGCCGTTTGGACGCTACCATTTGGCGGTCGAAATGATCCGGCAAGTAAAATCTGCCTATTAAACACCCTATCCTACTTCCCCATGTCCGATTCTGTTTACATTCCCGAAAGTGCGATGGCAATTGTAGCCCATCCAGATGATATTGAATTTGGTAGTGCCGGTACGCTCATCCGTTGGGCAAATGCCGGTTGCCGTGTGAGTTATGTCTTGGTGACCAGCGGAGATGGAGGCATTGCTGACCCACGTATCTCGCGTGCCAAAGCAATGGAAATCCGCGAAGCCGAGCAACGCGCCGCTTGCCAGTTGGCAGGCACAGCCGAAGTGGTGTTTCTACGCGAAACCGATGGTATGGTGGTAAATACGCTAGAACTACGCCGCCGTTTGGTGCGCGAACTCCGCCGTTTCCGCCCCGAAGTCGTATTGACGATGGATCCAACAGTGGTGTGGGCACGGGACAATTACATCAACCACCCTGACCACCGCGCAGTGGGTATGGCTACACTCGATGCCGTCTTCCCTGCCAGTGGGCAACCGCATGTCTTTCAAGATATCGAGATGGAAGGCTATTCTGCTTTTAAGCCGCGTAAGGTGTACGCTGTGACATTTGGCGCGCCGGGCGATATTTCAGTCAACATTAGCAGTAGTATTGACCAAAAAATTGCCGCCTTGCGCTGTCACAAAAGCCAGTTTAATGGCTGGGACCCCGAACCACGCGTGCGCGAATGGGCAAGAGCGGCAGGCGCAGGCAAAGAAATGGATTATGCCGAAGTTTTTCGCGTGGTCACACTGGAAGATGATGAGACTTGGGCAAAGTGGAAAGGCGAAGTGATGGGGCGCTACCAAGTAGACTTGGGTATCTAACTCACCGCCTAATGAATGCCCTGCCGAAGCGTTGGTTTCTCCCGTTTTTGTTCTTGCTGGTGACGTCTGTCTATTGGGCAAGCATTGCCGGAATCACCAGTTCCAATGACGGGAGTCATTTCGCCTTGTTGCGAGCCATGACAGACCAACAGCAATTTGAAATTTCAGATTACCTTTCCTTTACCGAAAATCAAGACTACGCGCTAAATGGCGACTTGTATTTCAGCGACCGACCGCCCGGCACCGCTTGGCTGACTTTGCCAACCTATCTCATCGGGCAATGGCTTCCTGCTTTACCCCTGCCCACTTCCAAGCATGATGCCAACAATCCGCACTTGCTGTATGCGCTGATTCCGACTGTGACAGCGGCAGGCGTTGCGGTACTGTTGCTCTACAGCCTACTCACTCGTTCCTTGCAAATCTCTCCCGCCATTGCAACGTTTACCGTACTGAGCTTTGCACTTGGAAGCATTCATTGGAAATATGCCACTTTATTGTACTCACACGCCATGTCAAGCGGTTTGCTGTGGGTGGTGCTTGGACTCAGCTTGCATTGGCGAGAACATTCCCCCCGCCCGTGGCAAAACCTACTGCTTGGGTTTCTGTTGGGCGCACTGGTCTGGGTGGAATATACAAACATGGTGGCTGTAGCTTGGATTGGTAGCTTCTATTGCCTATGGCAGTGGAAAAACCGCACGGGCTTGTTTTGGTTTGTGCTGGGGGGCGTGCTGGCTGGGCTGGTACTGATGAGCTACAACCTGCTTAACTTTGGCTCACCCTTTGAACTTTCCACCTTTAATGTAGATACTACCCGCTGGCCACAAAACAAGAGTTTTGCCAACGACTTTGCCACACCCATTTGGCAAGGACTACCTGCCCTGCTGGTGTGGGGCAACGACAATCAGGGCTTATTTTTACTCTCACCCGTCGCCATTGTTGGGCTGTGGGGTATTCGCCCACTCTGGTGCTATTCAAGAATCTTGTGTGTGTTCCTGCTGGGTTTGTTTGGTTGCATGTTGGCGCTATTTAGCATGAGTACTACTTTCAATCCGGCAACCAATGACGGGCGCTATCTCACCCCTTTTCTGGGATTGTGGTTTGTGGCAGTTGCGTTTGGTATTCAAGCCCTGCCCAAGGGCGTGTTTACCAATGGCGTGCTGGCAGTATTGGGGTGGCTATCCTTGCAAAATCAAATCTGGCACATCGCGTACTCATGGGGACACAGCATTGATTTGAGTCAATGGCGCAGTTGGAGCATCGCCCCCGATAACCTTGCCCGTCTGAGTCACGCAGTTTTCCACAATTGGCAAAACTTGCCCGCTTGGTGGTTGCTTCTAGCGGGAGTGGCGGGACTGGCTGGGCTGGCGCGTACCCTGTGGTTTGCCCGTTCCCCAAAGGACACCGCATGAAAACCAATGCCATCCGCATCTTAGAGCAAGCCACTATTCCCATTCGATTGTTGACTTATGAAGTTGGCGAAGCGCATTTGCCGGCAGAAGAAGTGGCACAACTTCTGGGACTGCATCCCGAAAGCGTTTTTAAAACGTTGGTAGCCCACGGCGACAAAAGCGGCTTCCTATTCGCCGTGATCCCCGCACCTGCCAACCTAAACTTAAAAGCGCTTGCCCAAGTGAGTGGCAACAAACGCGTAGAATTGCTCCCCCTAAAAGATGTGTTGGAACGTACCGGCTATGTGCGCGGCGCGGTGACCGTCTTGGGCGCTAAGAAGGCTTTTCCGGCATATGTAGATGAGACGATTGAATTGTGGGATGAAATCAGTGTCAGCGCCGGGACACGGGGTTTGCAGGTTTTACTCGCTCCCACCGACTATTTACACATTACCCAAGCAAAACTGGCAAATTTGGTGGAGTAAACTGCCTGCCTAAGAAACCAAGCCTTGCTCCTTGCGTTGATACAAGATGAAGGCTTCAATTTTTTCTTTGGCAAGCAAATGTCCGGGGGCAGTCACTAAGTAGCCGGGCGTCCAGAAGTTTCCAGCAGGGTGCAGTTCGCGCAAACGCGGAAACTCATCCAAAATTTGCTTGCTGGTGGTTTGCATCATCACCTTTACCACGTGTTCTGGGGCATCGGCTGGGGAACATGCCACCACCAATTGCAGGTAACGTGGCTGAATGTCGAGTTCTTCCACCCGCCAGTCATACGCCAGCGCCAATTGGCGCATCCACTTACCGAGCATTTCCACCATATCTCCGCGTAACTGCACGTCGGGCATTTTGGGTAGCCAGAGAAAGGTGTAACTGAGCGTGTACAAACTATGGGGCGTACGATACACGCCCGGCAGGGGGAATGCTTCGGCTTGGATGGTTTCGGTCGGGCGTGGGTTGGTGGGCAACTCAGGTTCGGGGGTTGCAATGGCAGGCTGTCGCCCGGTGTTGCCCCGTGAAATGCGTACCGGCTGGCTATACCCGCTAAAAGAGCGACTGCTGGGTTTTTCGGTAGGCGGCGGCGTGGGCGGGGCTGGGTTTGCCTTAGGTATTTCGCCCGTGTCGCTTGGTTTGGTCAGCAATTGACGCACCACATCGCCCGCTTGCTTGCGGATCATGCTAAGCGGTGTTTCTGGTGAAAAGACCATACTCAACAGCAGTTCGCCTGTGGCGGGGGTGGAGTACAGCAGATAATCTGTGCCATTAGACAGGGTAATAAAACGCACCAATGCGCCGCTTTTGTTGCTATTGACCCAATTGGAGTGAGCTAATTCTGCTAGCTCTTGCGCTTCTTCACGCGGGAATTGCCCAGCATAGGCGTACAACACACTGCCTTTCGTCAGCATACTGGCTTCTGCCGAACTACCCAATGTCAAACCGGTTAAGTAACGTGCGGCTTTGTTGACATCATTTAGCCACGGCATTTCTGATTCGCTGGTTTGTGCCGGGACAGGTGGCGTGTCAACTCGCATGGCAACAGCTGGCGCAACTTGCGGGGCAGGGGTTGGGGCTAGAGTTGGTGTGGCAACCGGCATGGGGCGTTCAGTTGCAAGGGCGGTTAGATTTGAGCGCGGAAAGGAAGCGCTTACCCCACTGGCTGGGGGCGCATAGCGCACTTGTCTTTCCAGTGCGTCCTTCAACATAGGTTCTAATTCGGGGATAAAAAACGGTTTGGGCAAAATCCCTTGAATATCCAACTTCGCCGCCAACTTGCCAAAGTCAATGCCAAAACTAGGGATGAGCATTATGCGCGTGTTGGGGTTGTGTACCCGCAAACCGGTCACTAGATCTGCAAGGGGAATATCGGCTAGTGTGGTATCAATAATGACCAAATCAAAGGCACGGTGCGCCGCCAAACGCAAAGCACCCTTACCACTGGTTGCAGTAGCGGCAAGGAATGTCATGCCTTCAGAAAGCACTTGCTGAACCATTGTAGCAAAGGCTTCGTCTGTATCAATAATTAATACCAACCGTTTCATATACCAAAATTATA
>DKKK01000219.1 GCA_002455215.1 Anaerolineales bacterium UBA6668
TTTATAGTACTTAACTACTGACAGGCTATTTTAGGACCAGACACCAGCACCGTATCCCCTATCCCATATTCCGTATCCTGCCTCCCGCTTCCCCTTCCCACTTCACTATTGACTCGCTCCGAGTTCTCCGCTACAATTAATCCAGTTTCACCATGCAATTCTGTTCCGCATAATGAAACAAACTCACCATGTCAGTCCAGTCCATTGAACGTGCCTTTGCCATTCTGCGTGTCGTAGCCCAAACGCCCCACGGCGTTGGCATCACTGACCTTGCAGAACGCACACAACTGCACAAAAGCACCGTCAGCCGCTTGGTTAGCACCTTAGAAGAGCAAGATATTTTGGCACGCCTACCCAACAGCACCGATGTGTGCATTGGGGCAGGGCTAATGGCACTACTCACCCCACAAAGTGAGCAACAGCACCTACTCCAAACCGCCCGCCCTTTCCTAGCCCGTCTTTCCCAACAACTCAATGAGGCGGTTGGTTTGTGTGTGCCGGATGGCGATAGTGCGCTCTTTTTAGAACAAGTCAACAGCCGCCAAGCCGTGCAAGTGCGCAATTGGAGTGGCGAACGCTACCCGCTTCACTTAGCGGCTGGCGGCAAAATTTTTTTGGCATACGCCTCCGAAAAAGCCCGCGAACGCTATCTCAGCCGCCCACTTTCCCCCTTTACTCAATATTCACTAACCGATGCCACAGCCCTACGACAAAACCTACAACAAATCGTGAGTGTGGGCTACAACTGGGCATGGGAAGAATTTGAAGAAGGGCTAGTGACCGTTGCCGCACCCATCTTCGACTGGCGCAACACTGTCATCGGTGCCGTGTACGCCTGCGGTCCACGCTACCGTTTCCCCGCACCCAAGCAACAAGAACGCATCACCCATGCGTTACTCGCCACCTGCCTGCAAATCACACAGGAATTACCCAGATAGTGGGAAGCGGAAGACAGGATATGGGGATATGGGATACAGGAGACAGGATATGGAATACAGGATATGGGAGACAGGATATGGGATACAGGATATGGGAGACAGGATATGGGAGACAGGATATGGAATACAGGATATGGGGTGTGGACACAGTTTTTGTAGAGCCGCAATGCATTGCGGCTCATGGGTTTCGATAAACTAAACACAAATGCCTTTTTCATGCGGTTGCCCTGACGGGACGATTGTGAAATATGGCGCGTAAACGGCTCAAAACCGTTGGAAAAATAAATTTCGATTGATACACAACCGCGCAAGGAACGCCTTGATACCTTAATTCTTTAATTTTCGTAATTCTTTTAGCTCCTTAACTTTTTAACTTCTTTAACTTTTTATGTCTTCCCATTTTGTCATCTTCCTCCCCTCTGGACGCCGCGAACGGTTTGAAAGCGGAACCACAGTGCTAGATGCCGCACGCCAAGTAGGGCTAGGAATTGAAAGCATTTGTGGTGGCAAACTAACCTGCGGCAAATGCAAGGTGCGGGTCGAAAGCGGCTCCTTTGCCAAACAAGCCATCACCTCCAGCCCCACCCACCTATCATCCCCCAACGAGCCCGAATCACTCCTGCTCACCAAGCTCAAAGCAGAAGATTGCCGTCTCGCGTGCAATGCCCAAATTCACGGCGACCTCCTCATCACCATCCCCGAAGAAAGCCGCGCCCACAAACAAATCATCCGCAAATCTGCCAGCCAACGCGCAATTGACGTTGAACCCGCCGTGCGCCAATATTACGTACAAGTGGACAACGCCGAACTCGGCGAGCATCGCGGCGATTGGGGGCGTTTACAAAGCGCACTACACAGCCAGTGGCAGTTAGATGTCACAGCCATAGACCTACTCGCCCTGCGCCGCTTGCAAATGGCACTGCGCCAAGAAAACTGGGCAGTGACCGCAACTGTTTGGCACGGAAAAGAAGTGCTAGATGTGCGAGCCGGCTACAATGAAGGGCTATACGGCTTGGCTGTGGATGTTGGAAGCACCACAGTTGCCGCCTACCTCTGCGATCTACGCACCGGCGAAGTGCTCAATACCCAAAGCACCATGAACCCGCAAATCAGCTTTGGCGAAGACCTAATGAGCCGCGTCAGCTATGCCATGACAAACCCCGGTGGCACCGAAAAAATGCACACCGCCATCATTCAAGCCCTCAACAAGCTGGCGGCAGAAGTCACACACCCGCTAGGTTTACGCGCCCGCGATATCAGCGATTTGGTAGTGGTAGGCAACACCACCATGACACACCTATTCTTGGGCATTGACCCCAGCGAACTCGGCGGCGCACCCTTTGCCCTTGCCAACCGCGATAGCATGGACCTAAAAGCCCGCGAACTCGGGCTAAAGCTCCATCCCGGCGCGTATGTGCATGTGTTGCCTGCCGAAGCCGGGCATGTTGGGGCAGACAATGTGGCTGTCTTGCTTGCCGAAGAGCCAGAAAAGCAAGCGGAGCATTTGCTAATTGTGGATATCGGCACCAATGCCGAAATTGTGCTCGGCAATCGCAATAGCTTGCTCAGTGCCAGTAGCCCCACCGGCCCCGCCTTTGAAGGCGCACAAATCAGTGCCGGAATGCGTGCCGCCGTGGGGGCAATCGAACGCGTCCGCATAGACCCCCTAACTGGCACGGCTCGTTTCCGTGTCATTGGCGAAGAACGCTGGTGCGACACCTGGTTTGCAGATGATTACCAGCCAGAACACCTAGCCAGCGGCATTTGTGGCAGTGGCATTATCGAAGTCGTGGCAGAGCTTTTTCTGAGCGGTTTACTGCTACCAGACGGGCGTTTTAATGGCGAACACCCTGCCGCCACCGAACGGCTGAGATGGGAAGGACGCAAGGGCGCATACCTACTCGCCACCGCCGAACAAACTACCACCGGCGCACCCCTGTTTGTCACCCAAGACGACATCCGCAACATTCAGCTTGCCAAAGCGGCGTTGTATGCCGGGTGTAAAATCCTAATGAAGCGTGCCAATCTTACCCAAGTAGATGGCATTCACCTAGCGGGTGCTTTTGGCAGTTATATTGACCCCAAATACGCCCTCATTCTGGGCTTAATTCCCGACTGCCCACTGGAAAAAGTGCAAGCCGTTGGCAATGCCGCTGGAGATGGCGCACGCATTGCCCTGCTAGATGCCCGCAAACGCGTCACCGCGCAAACCATAGCCCACAGCATACACTATGTGGAAACAGCGGTTGCAAGCGATTTTCAAGACGAATTTGTCGGCGCAATCGCCATTCCCCATGCCAGCGACCCCTTCCCCAACCTAGCCAACCTGATCCAACTACCCACTTTCCAAGTGGCAACGAGCGAGCGTAGAACCCGAATGCGCATACGTGGTGCCAACTAAAAGCGATCTATCTCCCGCCTAAACCCTAGCCCTAAACCCAACCCCCAGGAGTATCTTAAAATGAGCGAAATTGTCCTCTCCGAATTATCTTTAGATGACTTGTATGACCTAATGAAAGAAGATTTGTATGATGGCTTGGCAGAAGAAATCACTGCCGAAGTGCATGAAGCCCTTGGGCGCAACCAAACCCCCTACACCGTGCTGACCAAAGGACTGGTGGCAGGCATGGAAATTGTAGGGGTGGACTTCCGCGATGGCATTTTGTTTGTGCCGGAAGTGTTGATGGCGGCAAAAGCCATGAAAGCGGGGATGGCAATCCTGCGCCCCTTGCTGGCAGAAACCGGCGCACCGAAGATTGGCAAAATGGTAATCGGCACAGTCAAAGGCGACATCCACGACATTGGCAAAAACTTGGTCGTGATGATGATGGAAGGTGCTGGCTTTGAAGTAATTGATCTAGGCATCAACAACTCTGCTGAAGCCTACCTAAAAGCCATCGAAGAACACAAACCAGAAATCTTGGGGATGAGTGCCTTACTCACCACCACCATGCCCTACATGCGCATCGTGATCAACGCCCTAAAAGAAAAAGGCATCCGCGATGAAATGGTGGTCTTGGTGGGTGGTGCGCCGCTCAATGAAGCCTTTGCCGAAGATATCGAATCAGATGCCTATTGCCGCGATGCCGCCGTTGCAGTTGAAACCGCCAAAAAGCTGATTGCCATCAAGCGCGGTGACTTATAGGAAAGGAGAAAAGCATGAATGCAATTGAAACATTGTTAGCCGAAAAAGGAGCCTTGATTTTGGATGGTGCCATGGGCACCATGCTGTTTGCCGCCGGTCTGACCAGTGGCAACAGCCCCGAAGAGTGGAATGTCATTCACCCTGAGCGTGTGCAAGCGGTACACCAAGCCTATGTGTCGGCTGGCTCAGATATTATTTTGACCAATTCGTTTGGTGGCACGCGCTACCGTCTAAAACTGCACCAATTTCAAGAGCGTGTGTTGGAATTTAACCGTGCCGCCGCCCAAGTGGCACGCGCCGTTGCCGATGCCGCCCCACGCAAAGTGTTGGTGGCGGGTAGTATGGGTCCCACGGGTGAATTGCTGGAACCTATGGGGAGCATGACCTACGCCGAATGTGTTGCCGCCTTTGCCGAACAAGCGCAAGGATTAACCGAAG
>DKKK01000012.1 GCA_002455215.1 Anaerolineales bacterium UBA6668
TGGCTATGCCTGAGCAGTTACGAAAACAGAACTTAGAAAAAAGAACGACTTGATGTTCGGGACGTGTGTCGAGTATGTCACACCGCCAACAGTAAGTCACACTCTCGAAAGGGTAATTCTGTTCAGGTGGAGTGGTAATTGCGCTTTTTGCTCAAACAAAAAGGCACAATACAAAGCCATACTCAAAATAGTTATACGCTGAACGCGACGTTTTGTCAAGGAAATTAATTAAGTCAACCCACGAAAAAACTAGGATTTGACATTTAAAGCCATACAACCCCAATAATCCGGCAAATAAGCTATATTCGAACTAATAATTCAGACACTTTATCTTTATAAAAAACAAAGCCTGTTTTGCACCAGCGACCTAACAAGTCAATTTGTGCCGCCTTCCTTGCAATACAGTGCGTTTTCTGAGCTTACTGAATATGAATAAATGCCTTAGGTGCGTTTGGTTTTTAGCCAGACTCGTGTATACTATGCCCTGAAAATTTTATTTTTCGAAGCATAGAAAAATTGTGTTTTTCGTGACTACCTACCTTCACTCGAAATGATTTAGCTATTTGCCGTTTTCACAGTGCTGGTCTGTTACGCAATTTCTTTGCAAACACGACACACAATTTTCATCCGTAAATGTCAGAGTTCTCATCTGGCGGTCTTTTTTCGCCAGCCACACCAAACAGCAAGGCTTATTTCAACCCAAAAATATTGCCGTTTGGCTAAAGTGACCCTTTTACAATTACTATCTCTCGTTTTTTTAATTATGAACCCACAAATCAACATCGGCGTATTGGCTCTACAAGGCGCATTTCGTGAGCACATAAAAGCCCTACAAGCGCTGGGAGTCAATGCGCTCGAAGTCCGTCTCCCCCACCAATTGCACGGTTTGGCAGGCATCATCATTCCCGGCGGTGAATCCACCACCATTGGGAAGTTGGCAGTACAATACGAACTGATCGAGCCATTGCGAGCCTTTTCTGCACAAGGCAAGCCGGTTTGGGGAACCTGTGCTGGGGCGATTTTCCTTTCCAAAGAAGTTGGACGTAACCAACCCCTACTTCATCTCATGGATATTACGGTTCAGCGCAACGCTTTTGGCTCACAAATCGATAGTTTTGAAACCGATTTGGCTATTCAAGGTGTTGCAGACGCAGAGCATCCCTTCCATTGCATTTTTATCCGCGCCCCACTGATAGAAAAAGTAGGCGCACAAGTGCGGGTGCTCGCCCGCCTGCCACAGGATGGAAACACCACCAATGGCATCGTTGCCGCTCAGCAAGGGCACTTACTCGCCACCAGTTTTCATCCTGAGCTTACCAATGATTTACGATTCCATCAATATTTTCTTAGCCTAACGGAGCGCAACCATGAGTGACCGACCTGTTTGTGATTATGAAGGCTCTACTTATCAAAACACGTTTTGGGAAAAAGGTGGGCGTGCCTATGAAGACGCTGTTGAACGAATTGCCCTGCGCAAACTGCTCCCGCTAAAGGGCACACGCTTGCTAGAGATTGGGGCAGGAGCAGGACGGCTGACCAATGAACTGCTTGGCTACCAACAAGTGGTACTCACCGATTACAGTTCCACACAATTGGAGCAAGCCCGCCAAAGGCTTGGCAATTCGCCCCAATTTAAATATGTAGCCGCCAACGTGTACGCTTTGCCCTTCGCGCCCGCTTTGTTTGACGCGGCAAGCATGGTGCGCGTGATTCACCACTTGGTGGATGTGCCTGCGGCGCTTGTCCAAGTGCGCGAAGTGCTCACGCCCGGCGCAACCTACTTGCTCGAATTTGCCAACAAACAAAACCTGAAGGCAATTGCCCGTTGGCTATCAGGTCAGCAAAAGTGGAATCCTTTTTCGCGCGGGGCAGTCGAGTTTGTCGCGCTCAATTTTGATTTTCACCCACAAGATATTCAAAACTGGCTGGAAAAAGCCGATTTTCGCGTTGGACATCGGCGCACCGTCAGTCACTACCGCATGAATCTACTCAAGCTTGCTATTCCCACCGATTTTTTGGTTTGGTTGGATAGCTGGGCACAACCCACTGGTGATTGGTGGCAAGTGACCCCAAGTGTTTTTGTGCAAGCCATTGCCAACGGCATGCCCGCCCCCGCCCCACAAAACCCTAACCAATTTTGGCGTTGCCCGACCTGCCGCTCTTTGGACATGGTCGAAACGCCTGAAGCCGTCCATTGCCAACACTGTGGCAAAGTTTGGGAAATCCGTGATGGAATTTACCTATTCAAGTAGTCTTCCTATTTAATCTTGCAAAGTTTATGAGTACTCGACCCACCTATCCCGTTGAAGTCAATGGTGTTCACCGTGAACTGACATTGTTTGAAGTAAAACCAGGTTTAAAAATTGCCATCGTCAATATTTTGGGAGATGTTGAGTTGGTTGAAGCCGCGGCGAGCGGTTTAGCAAAAAAATTAGATGCCATCTCCTACGACACGCTCGTCACAGCAGAAGCCAAAAGTATCCCACTCGTTCATGTGCTGGCGGCAAAGGTCAACAAGCCGTATGTGGTGCTACGTAAGGCGTATAAACCCTACATGGGCAATGCCATCCAAGCGGAAACTCTTTCCATTACAACAGGCGTGCCGCAAACGTTGTATTTGGATGAAAAAGACATTGCCATTTTGAAAAACAAACGTGTGGTGTTGGTAGATGATGTTATCAGTACCGGCAGTACCTTGCAAGGCATGCGCCTAGTGCTTAGCAAAGCCGAGTCGCTAGTGGTTGCAGAAGCCGCTATCTTCACCGAAGGCGAGCGCACTCACTGGGAACAAATTGTGGCGCTTGGGCACTTGCCCTTGTTCTGGGTTCACCCATAAGCCATCTGGGGCGCTCACAATAACGGTCTTACCAAGGAGCCACCGTACAACAATTCCAGATCGCTTGGGTAGTCAATATCCAATTGCAAGGCTTGTTCGTGTACGATTTTTACAAAAGCGCCTTTGTTAAGCGCAGACTGCTGATGAATTTGCAAGCTATTGGGTCCGTATGAAAACGAAACCAAATCAGGTGGGTTACTCAACAGTGCGTTTGTGCCTTTCTCATGGCGGTCTGGTACAAGGAGCAAGCTGGGCTCGCTTGGGTGCATCTGTGCCAACAAGTTGGAAATATGTTCGGCACGCATCATAGGCAAATCCATTGGCAAAACCAATATCGCATGAACGCCAAAGGTCTGGGCGACCAAGCGTGCCCGCACCAAAGCGTTATTGAGTCCGGTATAAGGCTCTGTTTCTTGTACGGTAAATGCTTTGTGTCGCCGCGCCAGACTCAATACTTTTGGGTCACGGCTAACGACCAAGCGCCGTTCTAAATCTGGCACTTTGGCAAGTTCATCCAGCATGTGAGTCAACATTCGCATACTGAGCACCTGCCTTTGTTCGGGTGAAAGTACGCTAGAAAGACGGCTTTTCGCCATTGCAAAAGGTTTGACCGGAATAATTGCCCAGATACTCATTTTGCTATCTTACATGAACCCAGTACTGATTGACAACCACCCGGCACGCTTTTTCACGGCTTTCTAACATTTGTGGGAGTTCAATCCTAAGCCCGTGATGAAGAAGGCGTGACGCTCCCTGCAAAGGTTAAAAGGGAATCGGCTAATTTTTCTTTCTGCTCGATGTCGCGCATAATGGTATTGGTGATAAAAGTAGGAATAGATAAAGTCTTCTCGATTTCGAATGCGGCGGTACGGTCTGTGCTATGAACCACAAATCCATCCAGCAAACCACCTAACTTGCGAGCGCGATAATAACCTGCCACACTGACGGCATTGCTGGGTTTNNGCCGAGTTCGCGCAACATTTTGGCGGCGGGACCTTTCAAAGCTTGTTGACCAATGATGGGCGATACCGCCAAAATAGGCGCTTTTGCCGCCAGCAAATAGGATTTTAAGTTTGGTACGCTTAAAATCGGCTCAATACTGACAAAGGGGTTGGAAGGGCAAACGACAATGGTGTCTGCTTCTGCAATGGCAGATTCAATCGCGGGGTGCGGGTTGGCTTGCTCAATGCCAATAAACGCCACTTTTTTTAGCACCGGTTCACAACGGCGTGCAACAAAATACTCCTGAAAAGGCAAGATGCCTTCATCAGAGTGAATCATGGTGCGTACCCGGTCATTGGTCATGGGTAAAACTGTCGCCATAATGCCCAATTTTTGGCGAAATAGGGCTACCACTTCGCCCAACGCTTTGCCTTCAGCGAGTAACGCCGTGCGCCAAAGGTGGGTTGCCAAATCGCGGTCGCCCAAGCGAAACCAGCTCGGACCCCCCAGTGTTTGCAGAGCATCCAAAAATGCCCACGTCTCTNNCCCAAATGCCCACGTCTCACCGAGCAAGCCCCAGCCAGTTTCTGGGTTATTTAGCCCAGCCAATGTGTAAAGGACAGTGTCAATATCTGGGCAAACGGTCATACCCAAGTGTTCAAAATCATCGCCGGTATTGACAATCACTGTTAACTCAGTGCCTAAAATTTGCTGAAGTCCGTGAGCCAACTTAGCTCCGCCTACACCACCAGCCAAAGCAAGAACCTTCATCGCCATTGTGTTACCTCGTGCAATGCTTTACGAATAGCGGGCTTGCCCGCGCTGGCGGGAAACCCGATTGTAATGAGCGCTTGTGCCCGCCAATCGCTCGGAAGTGTCAATGCCGCCTGCACAGTTTGCGGGCAAAAAAGCGGCGCACACATCCAGCAAGCGCCTAACCCAAGTGCATGTGCCTGCAAAAGCAAGTTTTGTACTGCCATTGCACAACTTTGTACCGCCATCAGGTACTCATTTTCATTGCGGATGGCATCAGGGTAGGTATCCATCTCCGCCATGCTGACACACGCCAAAATTGCCAACGGGGCTTCAAGGATGCGAGCTTGTGACCGCTCAGCATCGGCTTGCACCACCGCGGGCGTCGCGCCATCTGCCAAACGGTCTATTTGCAATTGTTGTGCCATTGCCTGTGCAAGTTTGGCACGCTCCACCTTGTCGGTCAGTACAACAAAGCGCCACGGTTGGCGGTTGTGAGCAGAAGGCGCCCATTGTGCGGCAGTCAGCAATTGCTCAACCATTTGCATGGGTACGGCTTCTGCGTGATAACGGCGAATGCTCCGCCGCGTTGAAAGGATGTGATTTAGATTCGGCACAGTTGGTATGCGACACGGATTATATTCGGCAGGTGCGCCAAGTACTGAGTTGCGTTTTTTCCCTTCAGCATAAAAGCACAATTCCCTTCGGTGTCAAATATGATATTGCGGTTTTGGGTAATTGCCTGCCATTATTGAATAGTCCCCGACTACAATGTGTGCTGGTGACGCTCCCTTTTTGCGAGCAAGAGATTGTCACCAGCACAGCGAATAGGTGGTTTTATATTTTTTTTAGGGAAAAACAGACAATTTTCATATGAGACGAAATTGCAAGCCTTAGCCTTAGGGCATACTTTGCACCTTTTCGGGCAAGACACGGAAAATCACCCGTGTTTCCCCGGCAATGCGCGGATATTCTGCTTTGCCACGATATTTGCCCGCCAATTGGCAAATATGTTCATAGCCGCCTTCTTCTGTGCGCCCAACTACCGGTCCGCGGATTTGCAGGTAGCGGTAAGGGTTGTGGGGGTCTTGAATCACACAAGATACATACGGGCGTGCCAGCATATTTTGGTCTTTGATACGTCCAGCGGCAGTATTGATAAGGATGTGAGTGCCATCCCAGCTAAACCAGACTGGTGTTACTTGTGGTTTGCCATCCGGCATACTGGTTGCAAGGTACATAAAAGCAGGGACTGCATCGGAGAGTAAGTCTAAAAAGGAGGTTGGAATAGTCATGAGTTTTTTTGATGTTTGATTTATTTTCGGCACGGCACATTCCTTTTTTGTTTAAGGAAACATGCAGTTTTCAGACGTGCCGAATATGGGCGTATTGTCTTCAACGAAACATATCTTGTTCTTTGGGACGAATCAATTCTTGAACGCTGGAATGGCGGGGGGCGAAATCAACACCGCGAATGTGAATAACCGGTAGCCCTTCATTGGCTTGCCCCATGAGAAAGGAAGCGGCGGCGGCGAGTTCGTCTGCCATGCCAACTTGGGTAATTTGCAACAACCGCCCGAACAAATCTGGCGTGCCGCGCTTGTCTAACAATGCAGGAACACCAGCCACACCAATTGCCACCCCCACTGTGCCATTTCGCCATGCCCGTCCGTGGCTATCATTCATGATGATACCTACCGTTGCGCCTGTGCGCCGCAGGATTTCCGTTTGCATGGCGGCACAGGAAGCGTCTGGATTTGCAGGGAGCAAAAGCACTTGCTCATCAGGGGCATCGCCAACATTGCTGGCGTCAATGCCGGCATTGGCAGAGACAAACCCCAAGCGGTGAGCAACCACCATCACGCCCAACCGCCAGCGCACCACTTCCACCGATTCTGCAAGAATCAGTTCCACCACGCGGGGGTCTTTTCCTGTTTTCTGCGCCCACTCATTTGCCAGTGGGCTGGGTATCACTGCGGATAGGGTGACAAATCGATTTTCTACTTTGGAGAATGCTTTTTGTGCAATGGCTAGGATATCGCCATCTTGCATGTGTAAGTTAGCAGTCTCCATCGCTTGTAAAATAATACCCGTAAGGTCGTCTCCCGGAGCCAGTAAAGGCAATCCGGCGAGTGCAGTTAAAATGAGTTGATTCAATTTGGAAATTCTCGGTTGATAGAATTGAGCCATGCTCGCAAGTCTTTTTCTTTCAGGCGGTTTGGGTTAATGGATTTTTCGGTCAGCCACGCCTGCGCAGGTTTCGCACGTAACACGGTTAAAATGCGATTGCGGTCTTGTAGTTGCGCCAATGGGGGAATCCAGTATGTAGGCAAACGCAATACCCCCCGCATTGCGCGGCTTTCGTTCTCTTGCAAAGTTGTATGTTGCTGGGCAAATGCCTGACTTAGCCACATACGGTGACGGGGTGAGCGGTTCGCAACAACATCTTGGGCAGTGACAAAATCGCCAGCAATCCCAAACCATTCTGCCAATAGTTGTACCCGCTCCAGATGATGCGCTAGGCAAAGGTAGAGTATGCGCAATTGGTAGGGGTGTTTATCTAACCAGTTGGCAAGGAAGATAAAGTTGTCTAGGGTATCGGTCGGTTGCTCATGCAAGATGCAGACATCCTTGGGCAGGTGAAACCGCCGTTGGACATACTGCGCCATCACTTGAGCTTCGCTAGGCAACGCACTGCCACCGGTTGCGCCGCCACTAAACAGCAGGCTATGACTTTTGGCTTGCTGAAAGAGCATACCCGCCGCTAGTGCATTTAGTTTCGCAGGCAAATTGAGCCGAGCGCGAGTAGCCTGACCCTGTAAAACCGGACCGTAGCCAAAAACAAATATCAAATCGTAAGGTTTATGCTTTGCCATTTCTAATCTTGCCTACTACAGGCATTTGATAATTCACTGTATAATTCTACTCTATCACAGTGAATTAACTAAGGATTTCACCACTTGTTAAATAAAATTACAAAAGAGTACAAACTTCTGATGAAAAGACCCTGGCTCATTTTCACTTTTCTGCTTTGTTCTTTCTTTCTGACTGGCAACCTAACTGCACAAAGCGGTTTGCCATGGGGAGTAGATTATCGTTTCGGCGCGATTCAGTCTTACGAAGCGCCAGATTTGGCAAATGCCAGCAATGTCGCATGGGACCGCTTGGTCATCCGCTGGCATTTGTACCAGCCCGACGGACCTGACAATTGGTACGTACCGGATAGCGACCGCGATTGGGTTGCCACGGCAGTAGAGCAGGGACGGGAAATGACTGCCATTCTCATGGCTACACCCGGTTGGGCAACAGACGGCTACCATTTGATTGGTTTGCCACGCGGGTTGGACTTACCCATTGAAGACCCCAACAATACTTGGGCGCAGTTTGTCCGCAAAATTGTACAACAATATCGCGGACAGATTCGCCACTGGATTATCTGGAACGAACCCGATATTGACCGTCATCACCCCGGGGTGCAGTTTGAAGGAGAAGTGGAAGATTATTATCAACTGCTAAAGGTGGCTTATTGGGTTGCTAAACAGGAAGACCCCAACGCCGTGATTCACTTGGCAGGGCTAACCTACTGGCATGATTCTGAAGCAGGTCGCCCGCAATTTTTGCAACGACTGGTCAAGTTGATGCAAAAAGACCCAACTGCCCCCGCGCATAATTTCTACTTTGATGTAGCCACTGCCCACATTTACTTCAACTCCGAGTCGGTTTTTAATATTCTCATTGCATTTCGCCAAATTCTTTCCAGTGCAGGGCTTTCTCACCCCATCTGGCTCAACGAAACGAATGCCCCGCCGGTAGATGATATTCAATCATTGTGGGTAGGGGCGCAATTTCCGGTGCGGCTGGACCAACAGCCGGCTTTTATCATCCAAGCTCATGCACTGGCTATGACGGCGGGCGCACAACGCATTGCCGTGTACCGGCTGTACGAACTCGGTGGGCAAAACTCGGATGGCGTGCATTATGGCTTGTTTCGCGGCGACCGCACCCCGCGCCCGGCAGTCGGCGCTTACAATGTCGTCACCCACTATTTTGCCCACGCCCAAAAAGTTACCGCGCTCAGCAAGGGCAATTATCATTACATTCGAATGGAGCGCCCAATGGGAGTGACTCACGTGGCTTGGGCACGCGTCAATCAACCTGCCCAAGTGGTGATTCCCGCAACTGCCGGCACTGTCATGGCACTGCTATTTGACCAGTATGGGCAATCTACTCCGATTGCGCCGATTAATGGCAAGTATTCACTCAATTTACCCGCGGCAATTTGCATCGGAGCAGGTGGAACGTGTATGATAGGCGGCGCACCTGCCATCTTGGTTGAGCTCAATGTCGAAATCCCGTTGCCCAATATTGCCGTACCCATGCCAGAGTATTATGTACCCTATATCGGGGGCGATACAGGCTATGTGGAGAATATCAACGGAAGCCAGACTACGATTACTCCGGCAAGCACGCTAACAAACAACGCGACTCCGCTCCCCACCTATACCCCAAATGCCGTAGCGGTTGGCACTTACACCATTCAAGCGGGTGACAATTTATACCGTGTGGCAGTACAGCATGGCACAACTGTGGATGCGCTGATGAAATTCAACAAATTAACCAGTACCATTGTTTATGTCGGGCAGGTGCTATTCATACCGCCAGGTGCGAGTGTACCACCCGCACAAAGTACGCCAAGCGCAACTGTCTCGGCAACTGCCGTGCCGACTGAAACGAGTGGACTTTCGACTTCAGGAAAAACCTACACAGTGGTAGCAGGAGACACGCTGTACAATATCGCATTGCGACATCAAACTACTGTTGCCGCCTTACGTACAGCTAACAACATTGAAGGTAGTCTCATCTATGTGGGGCAAGTCCTGAAAATCCCCAAATAACCTTGTATATAAAGTTGGTTTGGGCAGTTATTCAGCCTGAAAAAATATGAGAAGCGTGTGCGAAGAAAATCCTAGCTGTTGGGAAAGAGCAGATTGAAAATGCGTATGGTAGGTTTGCCAATCGCATTGTGGCACGCCATGATTTTTTACGAGTTGTTCTATCCAATGAATTTCGGCAGGGAGCGCTTCCAATACATCTAGCGCCAAAACTGCGTCAATATTTTGACACAGCATGAGCGAGATTTGACGCCAAAAGCGCGGATCGCGATTCAGTGGCTCACAGGAAACGGTCTGTTGAATGATAGCTTCTTGCGCTAGGCGAAATTGGGTACGCAAGTTTTGCATTGCAACGGATGGGGCGCTTGTCTTGGGCTGACGATTCTGTCCAACCAAAATTGCCCGTATATTTTGCACAGCAAATTTTAATTCATCGCCTAAGTAAAAGCCCGTAATGCGATTGGCTAGTTCTGGCAAATACACAAATGCTCCCCCGCCAAAAGCCACCGAAAACCCCAAATCAGAGACGTAATGGGCGAGTTCTTGTAGCCCCACAACCGCACTTAGACGTTGTGCCCCCAGTATGAAGAGATTTGGCTGTAAAGATTGCAAAGAATCTGCAAGTTGTGAGAGTGGAACTTGTGCGCCCCAATAAATGGCTGTGTAACCTGCTCGCCGCAAAAGCAACGTCAACACCTGCAAGCCAAATACGTGACTCTCATCAGGTGGGCAACCTAGCAAAATTTTTTCTGACAAGATAGGGGGTGGGCAAGATGCAAGCAAAACATCCACCCGTCTTGTGGCTAGTGCAGTGGTAAAGTGTTCTTGTTGGGCAGTAATTTTTCCGCTGTACCACGCATTCCCCAATTGAGAAACGCCTTGTTGCAAAATTTCCAAACACACCTGCTCTACAGAAAACATGGCAAAGGCTTGGTTCAGCACATCTTCTGCGCCACGCTCGTTGAAATTCAGGCAACATCTTAACCACTCTTGCCTAAAACCTGATAAATCATTGCGAGACTGAAGCGTGGGGGCAGGCAAAACTTGGCTGGCTGTTTCCTGCAAGTTTTTGAGCAAATTGACTGCCGCACTGATGCTCATGCCTTGCGCTAGCTGTTCCACCAGCCACTGTAGGGTTTCAATATCTGCCCGGCTATACAAGCGATGTCCGCCTTCGGTGCGTTGGGGAGTCGGGATGCCATAGCGTCTTTCCCAGGCGCGAATCGTATCTGCTTTGAGTCCAGTCTCGCTGAGTACTGCCTTTAGATTGTAGCTTGGGGTGTTCTTGGGTAAAGCCATAAAGAATCATTAACTTATGCGGAAAAATGTGGCTGTTATCGTTTAAACAGGTGAGAATTGCGCTTTTCCAGATTGCCTACTTTCACTTGCAATTGTCTGGTTTTTTGTCATTTGGAGCGACAGACGCAGGGAAAACCGTGCAGGCAGTCCAAACAATCGAAATGAAACAATCTCAGCGACAAATATCCGCACTTTTTATCCGACACGAATGGAAAACTACGCCGAATATAGTTTAACATTTTGTCTAGGTTTTGTCCAAAAATTAGTGGGCAATTTCCTACAAAATTCGTAAAGTTACAACCTTTAAACCTTTTGCTCTGCCTATGTGAAATTGTGGCTTTTCGGTTAGAATTATTGTCTAAGCAAGTGCTAATCAACAAGGTTAGTGTTGTGTTTTGTGTCGTATTCTGTTTTATTTTTCGCACAATGTGCATTTAAGGAGCTATTATGCTAAAAGAATTTCAAGAATTTATTAACAAAGGCAATGTTATGGATTTGGCAGTCGGTGTTATTATCGGCGCGGCATTCAAAGCGATTATTGATTCCTTAGTCGCAGATATTTTGATGCCACTGATCGGCATTATCATGGGCGGACACGACCTGACAACTTGGAGTATCACAGTGGGCGGTGCCGTATTAAAGTATGGCAATTTTATCCAAGCCATTCTAAACTTCCTACTGATTGCATTCGTATTGTTCTTGTTCGTCAAGTGGAGCAACGGAATGCGTGCGAAAACGGAGAGCTTGCGCAAAAAATAACTTTTATATCTTGCTAAAGGCAATATTGGTCACGGATGGAAACTGCGCTTTTTCCTTAGGGAAAAAAGCGTGACTTTATATTCGACACGTGTACCGATGTAACCTGTGGCGAATATCAAGCACAGTGCCCACTCTATTCACAACCATCAAAAAGACCCACGAAAATGGGTCTTTTTGATTTCAAATCGTCAGTCGGCTGAAAATTCGCTTGTTTATTATTTATGTAAGCCTAGTTTTGCGTAAAAACGCCCCCAATCCATATGACGATTCAGCAATTGTTCGTATTGTTGCAACTTCACGGGTTGTCCCAACCGTGTTTTGCCAAAGGTTGCTTCAATTTTCTCAATCGTTTCAATTGTGTTGGAGCGTACCAATAACACTGGCACACCAAACTCATTGGCTTGTTTGACAACCAGTGGGCTTGGACGCAGATTGCCAGTGAGAATTAACGCCCGTGTGCTGGTTTCAAGCGCCGCCAATTGGATGTCGGTACGGTCACCGCCCGTGATAACGCCTTTGTTGAGTTGTTGGCGGAAGCGGCGTAAAGCGGCATCGGCATTCATTGCCCCCACTGTTACATTTTCTACCAATACTTCGGGGTCAAACTCTAGGGTGAGTACTTCGGCGCCCAATAAGTCAATCAGTTCACCCACTGTCAGTGCGGTTAATGCCCGCACTTCCGGTAACACACCAAAAACTGGCATACCATTCGCTTCTAGGTAGGGAATAGCCGTTTGTGTGACAAATTCTTCTGCTTCTGCAGAGACACGGTTAATGAGCAAACCCAACAGGCGAGAACCCAAGCGAGTATGTGCGGCTAAGGCATCATCTAGCAAGCGCACTTCATCGCGGTATTTGACAATTGCCAAGACGTCACTGCCCAGCGTGTGGGCGACTGACGGGGAAGGAACGCCCATCACATAACCTTCGCGCAAGCTCCCACCACCTTCCAAGAGCAAAATATCCTTGCCAGCGGCTTCGCGTTCTGCCGCCGCTTGCACATCAGCCATTAAGTCTCGCGGTTCAGTAGTTTGCAGTTGAGAGCGCAGGATTTGCGGGGTGACCACAACTGTGGATAAATCCCACGGTTCGCTTGGCAAGTTCAGAATTTCTTTTGCAAAAACGGCATCTTCGTCCGCAAGCCGCCCGCTCAGCCACCAGGGGTCCAGGCTTAACGGTTTCAAATAGCCAATGTGATAGCCATCTGCAATGAAACGCTTCCCCAAAGCCAAACATGTTGCTGTCTTACCTGAAAAGCGCTCAACCGAAGTAACATAAAGTGATTTCATATCTCTGCCTTTTGTGTTTTTGAATAATTAGGACACAAATTAATAATAACACTAAATTTGTGCATTTTACAAATTGCGTTCATTTTTCTAGTGATGACTATTTACGCTAGATTTTCGCTTGGATTGTAAGACCAAACGCATGTCAATCGCAATAGCCCCACGCTCATAAACCAACACAGGATTGATGTCTAACTCCACAATCTGTGGAAAATCTTGCACCAATTGCCCAATGCGACCCAGTGTATCCAGTATCGCGGCTTTATCTACACCGGCTTTACCCCGAACCCCATCCAATAAAGCATGAGCACGAATTTCGCCGAGCATATCTGCCGCTTCCCGCTTGGAGAAAGGAGCCAAACGAAAAGTGACATCTTTGAGCGTTTCCACATAGATGCCGCCTAAACCAAAGGTAACCAAAGGTCCAAACTGCGGGTCACGATTCATACCCACCAATACTTCAAGCCCACCAGCCGGTGCCATTTCTTGCACCAAACAGCCCCAAATCCGCGCATCTGGAACAAACCGTTGCGCCCGCATTACCATCAATTCATAGGCATCGCGCACATCACTGGCGCTACGCAGTCCGACTTTCACCCCCCCCACATCGGTTTTGTGTAAAATATCGGGGGAAGCAATTTTGAGCACGACCGGATAACCATATTCACTGGCAAGGTGAACCGCTTCATCGGGTGTGCGTGCCAATGCCGAGCGCGGCATCGGTAGTCCGTAAGCTTCCAACACTTCGCGTGATTCCAAATCGCCAATTGTATTGCGCCCTTCGGTAATGACACGCTCAATTAGTTTGGCTACTCTAGCTTTGTCAACTTCATACGATGCGAATTCTGGCTCTGGGCGGAGTAAAATTTGCCGGTAGCGTGCCATTGCTGAAAACATGAGCGCGGCACGTTCTGGAAAAGAGTAATTGGGTACGCCACCTTTGGTTAAGATTTCGATACCTGCCAACACTTTGGATGCCCCCATAAAACAACCAAAGACCGGTTTCCCAACTTGTTTGGCAACGGCAACCGTATCATGAGCGACCGCTTCGATTTCGGTCATGGCTTGGGGTGTCAACAATACCAAAATACCATCTACATTGGGGTCCGCCGCAACGGTTTCCAAGGCAAAGCGATAGCGATCTGCCCGTGCATCGCCCAGCACATCCACCGGGTTGGCGGCGCTGGCGGCAGAAGGTAAGAATTGTTGCAGTTTTAGCTTTGTCTCAGGCTTAAGCCGGGCAAGGGACAGCCCAGAACGCTCAAGTGCATCTGTTGCCAATATGCCGGGTCCCCCTGCGTTGGTGATGATCGCAATGCGCTCACCCTTTAGCATTGGCTGATAGGCAAAAGCACGTGCCATATCAAACAGGTCTTCCATGCTCTCGGCACGCAACACACCAGCTTGGCGAAATGCTGCTTGGTAAGCTTGCTCAGAGCCGGCGAGACTACCCGTATGTGAAGATACGGCTCTGGAGCCGGCATCGGTGGTGCCTGATTTAATGGCAACGATTGGCTTAATCTTTGAAATTCGTCTTGCAGTTTCGATAAATTTGGGTCCTTTGGGCAGTTCTTCACAGTAAATCAAGATGACATTGGTGCTGGGATCAGCGCCCCATGCTTCCAATAGGTCAATTTCATTTACATCTGCTTTGTTGCCCAAACTGACAAATTTGCTCAAGCCCAACTGCCCTGCTTGTGCCCAGTCCAAAATAGCAGTACCCAATGCGCCGGATTGGCTCATAAACGCCATTGGACCCGTAGGCGGGCTTCCAGCGGCAAAGCTGGCATTGAGCAGGCTTACGGTGTCAATCACGCCAAGGCAATTGGGTCCTATCAGCCGAATTCCATAGCTACGCGCGACCGCCAACAATTCCTGTTCGCGTTCCACGCCTTCCATCCCCGCTTCACGGAAACCGGCTGAGATAATAATTGCCGCAGTAATACCTTTTTGACCACATTCGCGGATTGCGGCAGGTACTTGGGGATAGGGTATCACCACCACTGCCAAATCCACTTCATCCGGTATAGCCATCACCGTTGGATAAGCTTTTAACCCGATAATTTCATCAGCTTTAGGGTTGATGGGATATACGCTTGCCCGTTTGGCAAAGCCGCTATCCACCAGATTCCGCACTACCGCATAGCCCAATTTATCTGGACTTGTGGATGCCCCTATCACTGCTACAGAGTTTGGGGAAAAGAAATTTTTTAATGCACTCATAAAATTTTTGTTACACTGAGATTGGATGTTCCAGCGTGTTTACAGGGGTCAAATTGCCGGCGCTAAAAAACGGATAAAGCAATTTTACCTATATTCAACTCAATATTCAGCACATACGCCAAATATAACCCGTGTCGAATATAAAATAGCACAGGTTATTAAGTTTATTACGGTTTAGAATTATAACAGACAGCGGGGGAGTATCTGTTTATTAACAAAGATTGATAACATTTGTAACCTGATTTGCAGTCATTTGAACTATTCGCGCCGACAAAAATTGTGCTTCTTTCCTATCAAAAAGAAAGTTTCATTTGGGGTTCGGCACATCGGAAGTTTGTCAAACATTGAGCATGGGAAATACTGCTCAAACAGCCCGCATTTTAGGTTATGAAAGCAATTTCTACGCGAAACAACTCATCGCCAATACCAATCAGGTCTCCATTGGTAAGCACTGCCGCACTGGAGAGCAGTTGCCCGTTGAGCGTTGTGCCGTTGCGTGAGCGCAAATCTTCTAACCACCAGTGTCCTTCGCGGAAGGTAATTAAGGCATGTTCACTGGATACGGTGTGGTCATTTACTTGTATGGTATTCACTTCTGAACGCCCCAGCGAAGTAATGGTTTCCAATATGTGGTCAATATCTGTTCCAAGGTGGATTAGCCGCCCGTTCTGCTTGGTTCTGGCAGACTGTCCAATCCTTTGCCCACGCACGTCCTGCCAAATTAGCCACGCCAACATACCCAAAAAGATATAAAGCGAAATTGCCAGTGCAACTCGTAAAATAAAAAGGGTCAGAGCAGGTGACATTGGGCGTCACCTTATTTTTTGGGTGAACGGCTGAAGGTGTCTGTACTGTGGTTAACAGTACGGTTTGGGTTAGACTCTTCTTCATTGAAGATAAGCTGGGTCATACCCAACAACACCACATCACCCGCACGCAACACACATTCTGCCACCCGTCTGCCGTTGACCACCGTACCCACAGTGGAATTCAAATCAATGATCATCCAACGGCGAAATTTATACCGCACTTGCGCATGGTAGCGGCTTACACGGGAATCATTCAAAATGATTTGATTGTCGGTTTGCCGACCAATGGTAACAATCGCTTGCCCTAACGGGACGTGGGTTTCGCCATCTATTATAAAAAAAGCTTTGGGTAATTGGGTAGGGGGTGGTACGTACCCCACGTGAGTAGCAGATTGCCGGTCAGTGCGATGCGATTCCGCTTTGACATTTGCAGTTACGCGAATCGCTGTCCCGCTGAGTGATGGGTCTACCATTAGGCGCAAAGCCGGCTCACCACTGGTTTGCAAGCCCAACTGCCCAGCAATTCGCTGGAGTTCCGGCGCTACTTGTGCGCGATACTCAGACCAACCCTGATGCAATTTGGTGAAATCTGCCGGTGTTACAAAGACATCATAGCGAGCGGGGGCAAGCTTGGTCTGGTTAATGCCAGGCATTGCATAGTTTTTCATCGCATGAGCGAGTTCTACCGTAATTTGTCGCAAACTTGGCGATTTAGTAAACAGGCGAACTAACCTGCCTTCCAACAAGTCTGCAAGTAAACGTTCTAACATATCAAATCGGACTACCATATTACAAATTATACTCTGAAAACTTTATTTCGGTAGCAAAATTGGGGGGAATTCTCACTTCTTGCTCCGCATACGAAGTGAGAAACAATGCTATACTTATACTTGACGCGGTTTGTGTTTGGTGCATGTGTCGAATATAAATTGCGCCTTTTATCTAAGGGAAAAAGCGCAGTTTTTATGTGTGCCGAAAATATACTGAAAGTAGTGATGAATAGTGGGTTTTCCTTACTAGGAGAAAACAGCATCCTGCCGACAACAACCGCCAAAAAGTTTAGCGAATTATCGCTAGTGTGGTATACTGGCGAGAAAGTAAGCGGATGGTTTTTTCACTGACTATTTCTCGTTATTAAAGTTTTTTGACTGACCAAGCCACAGAGTTTGGCAGAGATTCACTCTTTAGGGGACACTCTTAACCGTGAGCGCCATCGTTCCTGACTACTCTAAACCTATCGCTAAGCACTTGCAGTTAAAGCCAACACAAGTTGCCGCCGCAATTTTGCTATTTGATGATGGCAACACCATTCCTTTTATTGCTCGTTATCGCAAGGAAAAAACTGGCGGGCTAGATGAAGAGAAATTGCGGCAAATTGAATTGGAGTTGGCTCATCTCCGGTCGTTGGATGAACGCCGCGAAACCGTACTAAACAGTATTCGTGAGCAAGGAAAACTCACAACGGAACTGGAGCAACAAATCTTAGCGGTACAAAACAAAACAGATTTAGAAGATTTGTACGCGCCATACAAACCGCGCCGCCAAACACGTGCCAGCATTGCAAGAGAACGCGGGCTGTTACCCTTGGCGGAACTGATACTCAAACAGCCCGGCACAGGCGCTAGCCCCGAAGAAGCGGCACGCGCTTTCATTAGCGAGCAAGTTCCTGATACGGCATCTGCTTTAGCAGGCGCTTGTGACATTTTAGCAGAGCAAATTGCTGACACGCCACAAGTTCGCCGGGCGGTACGCGAAAAAGCCTTCAAGTGGGGCTTGTTATGTACGGCGATTGTCAAGGATGCCAAAGACGAAAAACGTGTCTATGAGCAATACTATCATTGGGAAATGCTCATTGAAAGAGTGCAAAACCACATGGTGCTGGCTGTCAATCGTGCCGAAAAGGAAAAAGTCCTGCGAGTGTGGGTAGATATCTCGGAGCGTGACTGGCGACAGGTGCTCGAACGCGACTATCGCATCAACCCCAAGTCGGCATGGGCGGAGTACATGCGCCAAACACACACCGACAGCGCCCAGCGCCTGCTTTTGCCAGCCATTGAACGAGATGTGCGCCGCGAACTGACCGAAAAAGCAGAAGCCCATGCCATCCAAGTATTTGCCGAAAACTTACGCGGACTGCTTACCCAACCACCATTGGCAGACCGCGCCATTCTGGGTATTGACCCGGGCTTCCGCACGGGTTGTAAAGTGGCGGTCATTAATGCACACGGCAAACTGCTCGCCAAAGCCACCATTTATCCCCATGCCCCGCAAAACGATGTCGAGACAGCCACCCGCATGTTACTCACTCTGGTGGAAAAATGCCATGTCAGTCTCATCTCCATTGGCAATGGGACAGCCTGCCGAGAGACTGAGCAATTTGTGGCACAAGCCATTCGGCAAAGCAACCAGCCAGACTTGCACTACCTAATTGTCAATGAAGCGGGGGCAAGTGTGTATAGCGCCAGCCCCCTCGCACGCGCCGAAATGCCCGACCTAGATGTTTCAATGCGCGGTGCAGTCAGCATTGCCCGCCGTGCGCAAGACCCGTTGGCTGAGCTTGTTAAAATTGACCCCAAAAGCATTGGGGTTGGTCTCTACCAGCACGATGTGGACGAAAAAGAACTGAACACAGCGCTTACCAACGTGGTAGAAAGTGTGGTGAACCGCGTGGGTGTGGATCTAAACACTGCTTCACCCAAATTGTTGCAATATGTGTCGGGCATCGGCGCAAAATTGGCGGAAAATATCGTCGCTTACCGCGATGAGCAGGGTCCTTTTATCTCCCGCCAAGCGTTACTAGATGTCAACGGCTTGGGAGCCAAGTCGTTTCAACAATCGGCGGGATTTATGCGTATTCGCAATGGGAGCAACCCCTTGGATGCTAGTGCTATCCACCCGGAAAGCTATCGCATTGCTGAAGGCATCCTGCAAAAGGCGAATATCCCGGCAGAAACCCCCAGTTCCGAGCGCGAGCCTGTACTCAAGGAATTTTTGCGCTTGCACAGCAAGGAATGGCTGGCAACGTTGTATGGAACGGGTGTCCCCACCATCACTGATATTCTGGAACAATTGGTTCGCCCGGGGCGTGACCCACGCGCTGACTTGCCACAGCCGGTTCTACGAAGCGATGTGCTTAGTATGGAAGATTTACATCCTGGCTTACATCTGAATGGCACGGTACGCAATGTAGTAGATTTTGGCGCTTTTGTAGATATTGGCGTGAAACGTGACGGCTTACTGCACCGCCGTGAGTTACCCCGCAATGCCCACCTAGAAGTGGGGCAAGTAATTGATGTGGTGATTTTACAGGTGGATATTGAACGTGACCGCATTGCGCTCGGCTGGGGACAGGCATCTCGCTAACCAATTAATAATAAATTTCAATTAAAAATAGGTAGAAATTACTACTTGCCAAAAATCAGGATTTGTCATATACTACTGGAGCATCTTCCTCAATCCCTCCCATTTCCCCCCTGTCCCCATGTTACTGACCCCTGCAATTTATTGCTTGAACATGGGGACTTCCCCTTTAAATAGCCTAATTTAAACACCCCACAAACCCAACCCTTTGCGGGAATTTTCTCAATATAAAAAAACAGCGCTTTCTCCTAAATGAAAAAAGCGCTGTTCGCCATTCGGCACTCACACCGAAATAAACACGTTGTCAGCCGATGCACCTAGCGGGGCACGTCCACCTGCCCTAATACACGGCGCAAAATGGTATCGGCAGTTAAGCCTTCAATTTCAGCTTCCGGTTTCAGCACCACCCGATGGCGAGCCGCTGGCATAAATACGGTCTTTATATCATCTGGAATCACATAAGCCCTGCCATTGATTGCGGCAAGTGTCTTGCTCGCGAGCAACATCCAAATCGCCGCCCGAGTACTCACGCCAAGCGTCAAATCTTTTGAATTGCGGGTCGCATGTGCCAAGTCCAAGATGTAGTTGAGAATACCGGGTTCTACGGTAACTGCACGAATACCAGTTTGTGCCGCCGCCAGTCGCTCCGGCGATACTACCGCTTGCAGACCGGTTGCCACCAAATCATGTGCATCGAATCCGGCATGATAGCGATTCAACACTTCTAGCTCGGCAGATTTTGGGCTGTAAGGGATCAAAATCTTGAACAAAAAGCGGTCTAGCTGTGCTTCCGGCAGGGGGTAAGTACCTTCATATTCTAATGGGTTTTGCGTGGCAATCACCATAAAGGGTGCAGGTAGCAGGTGACGCTCACCATCTAGGTTAACCTGCTTTTCTTCCATTGCCTCCAATAATGCGCTTTGAGTTTTGGCGGGGGCACGGTTAATTTCATCCCCCAGTAAAACATGCGTAAAAATGGGGCCTTTGCGCAGTTCAAATTGAGATTTCCCCAGATTAAAGATGTTTGTACCCAAAATATCGGAAGGCATTAGGTCGGGGGTGAATTGTACCCGCCGAAAATCAGCCTGCACCAAATGGGCAAGTGTTTTTGCCATGAGTGTTTTGGCGGTACCGGGTACGCCTTCGAGCAACACATGCCCACCACTGAGCAGAGCCACCACCATCATTTCAAATGGTTCTTGCAAGCCAACCAAAACGCGCTCGGCTTGAACACACATGGCACGGTAAAGTAATTTCACTTCTGCTGGATTCATTTTATTTTCCTTTTCTCAATCAGTTCGCTCACTTGATGAGCCAATTTTAGCAGGTCATTTTGCGTAATGCGCGGGTCCTGTAAGTGGTGAATCATTTTTCGCAGTGCCGGAATATCGGCATCTGGGCAGGTGGATTCCACCGCTCTCAGCCAATCATCTGTGGGCAAATCTGCCGGAATCCGGTAGCGCTGGCTATAGTCACGCTTCAAAGACTGCAAATAGTGCTGGGCAATGGTAGATTCTTGCTTTGCCCGCCGGAACAAATTGGCTATGGCAGAAACGTACTCTTTGGGCGCGCGCACTTCGGCAGTGGTGGGTAAGGGCAAGGTGCGCCCAAACGGTTTACCACTCAACCACAATGCCACTAGCAATATCACAACTGCCAGCAAAAACGCCTTGCCGGGCGCAGTGCCATACAACGATTCAGTTAATCCTTTCGAATCACGGGGTTGTTCGCCATGATGAAACTCATCAAACCAAATAGGAGTCTCTGCCGGGTCGGAGAAGTTACTCGCGTATTCTATCAGTGACAATGCCAAACGCGGGTTGTCTTGCGCTTGCAAACCTGCATTGCTGAAACTATCGGTCAGAGTGGTCACCAACACTTGCCCTTCGCCATATCTAAACCAGATGGCGACAGCCCCCTCCCCATTGGTCAGGATATTTTGTAACTCGGCGTGCGGCGACTTCAGATAACGGCTCTTTGCCAAATCGGCGCGGCTGGTAACAGTTGGTAAATTGGGGGACACTGCCTGCTCATTTTCCACCAAAATCTCAATGTCAAACTGTTCCAGTAAAGCGCTACGCAAGTAAAAGGGGTCATCGGTCACCAATAGCAAGCGCCCGCCGGCTTTTACCCACGCATCCAAAGTTTCCAATTC
This sequence comes from Anaerolineales bacterium UBA6668, assembly GCA_002455215.1. Classification (GTDB taxonomy): domain Bacteria; phylum Chloroflexota; class Anaerolineae; order Anaerolineales; family UBA6668; genus UBA6668. The sequence continues at coordinate 21,315 of DKKK01000012.1, forward strand.
TTCCGGCGTAAACACATCTTGCGGCTGGAAAATGCACAACAGGCGGGTTTCGGCTGGAATCAAATACCGCTGTGGGTTGCGGTTTACAATGGGGTAGCCCAACGCTTCTAACCACAAGCGCACTGCGCGAGCGCCGTTGGGCTGGCTGGAAAAAGTAGCAAGCTCTGGCAGGAGTCGCTCATCCTGACGGCGCAGGCTTTCTGCCACCAGCCACACCGTCAGCACAAACAGACATGCCAATGCCGAACCAACTAGCCAATTGCGCGGGTTTCTCATGCGTTTTGCTCCCGCAGTGCCAGCGCCAGTTGGCGGTATTGTGCAAAATCTTCATTGCTCAGGGTTTCGTAGCCATACCACACACGGTCAAACACGCTCACCACAGCGGATAAGCGCTGGAAAAGTTCGGGAGAATGGCGCACCAAATTTAGGTATTCGCGGTTGGTGAGTGAGCGGTCAAAACGCAGGAAGTCGCGTTCTTGCAAAAAGAGCAACGCCGAAAGGTATAAATAACGCACCGCCTGCCGCATATCCCCGGCTTCCATAAACGTTTGCGCCTGCTGGCTAGCTTGTACTCCGCTTAACAAACCGCGCTCGATAGCTTCTTCAGGAGAAAGCGTTGTTGAAGTGGTGCTGTTTTTTGCCAAGAGATATCCCACATAGCTCAGCACACCCACTACCACCCCAATTCCCAACCCAATGAGTAACCCCCGCATCAGTAATGGGTTTCGCACACCAAATTCAAAGAAAGGGTGGAGTATCATGCTGATAAAACCTGCCACGCGCTCCCAAAATTCTCTACCATTCTGCGAATCAGTGGACGGATAATAGGTAAATTCCGGCTTTTGCAAAATTTCTTGCAATTGGTTTAAAGCGTCCGCCTTGCTTGGTTGTTGCACAGCCTGCGAGAGTTTTTCCAAATAGGCTTGGATGGCTTGGGAATCAGGGGTGACAGCCGTGAGAGCGCTCACCAACGGGGTAAAATCTACAACTAGAGCAGTACCATCTGGTAATCGCACACTGCGTGTGGCACGCCAATCTGCCAAAAACGGTTGCGCCTGCACATCGGGCAGGGGAGATTGCGCCAGCCAAGTTTGGGTTTGCGCGATTAGAAGCAAAATTTCGTTTGCAGTACGCTGGATGGGGGGCGTTTGAGCTTGTGCCTGCTTAAAATTGCCGAAAAGCAGTCCGCACAAAATAAGCCACACAGCCCAACGGTAGCGTATCAACGGCAGGGAATATCCGACATGCGGGAAAATCGCAATAATTCTCTTAAGAAAGTCGGCGGAATTCGCTCTTTGTTGGTACGTGAGCCGAAGATAAGTTGTGCGGAAAAGAGCAGGTTCTCGCATGGTGTGTCTGTAGCTCACACCTACACGCTACATACCGGCGGAAGCCGCCACGGCAATAAAAGCCAACCCTATCCCAATGCCAAAGAAAACCGTGATGAGAGCAAAGACCATAAAGGACAAGCCCACCAGATAACCATAGTCCTGCATGCGTATCAGTTGCGGGTAGTGCTCATCGGCGGTGATGGCAAAGGCGTTTGGGGCTAGTGTGTTATTAGGGGCAAGGCGGGGCTGTGCCGCCATTTGAATATCCAAACCTTCGGTGCGAACTCGCAGGTCTAGATATACAGTGTTCATGTAAAAATTTGTAATCGGATACAAGATACCAAAGCTAATCAAGGTCGTAATTGTGACGTTCACTGCTTGTAACACATAAAGGGCATTTACTTGTAAGCTAATGTCGGTGTATTGTAGCAGAATAGCCAGGACGGTTGTTAGTACACCTTGCAAGGCATAGGTCAACAAGAAAGTGGTAGCCAGCAAGCCAGCCGACCACCAAAAGCGGCGGCGGGTCAAGCGCCAAGCTCGCCCCAAAATTTGCGGAAGCGGCAAATTTTCAAAGACCAGCACGGGCGTGGCTATTGGCACAACAAAGCCTTGAAAAATCATCAGCAAACCCAGCCCTGAAATCCACCCTACCAATGGCACAATAAACCAAATAATTGCTAAAAAGTAAAACAAGCCGCTCAACAGCGTAAGCCCTAAAACTTTCCCCAATCGAACACGCAATTCGTGCCACAAAGTTCCCGCTTGAAAGGGGATATTGCGCATACTAAGCCACATACACAATGCACACAGCGTGATTACGATACTTTGAATGATACTCTCAATCAATGAAATAGCCAAAGATAACCCGATTAGCCGAAAGTACATCGAGAAAAAAGTAGCTGAATCAAAAGTTCCGTTGGATTGGAGCGTATTCAAAAGGTCGGTATTGTTATTACCTACAAAAAAGCTTTGGACAATTGCCGAAAGAATACCCAAACCAAGCAAGTAAGGAAACAGCACACGAAAATGCTTGCGGTATTGGCGAAAACCGCTATCAATAATTTCGGGTAAGCGCAAAGGGCGCAAGGACAAAAATGAGTTCATGGGCACAGTTCTCTCAATCTATTCTGATTTCGGTATGGCGGGGCTACCCATTGCCATGATGGATGCTGATATTCGACATAGGTTATGTTTGGCACATGTGCTGAATATCGAATTGCGCTTTTGCTTTAAGGAACAAAGCGCAATTGACTTTTGGCATAGGTAGCCTTCCTTTGGCTAACTTCTAAAAGCGCAACTTTCCCGTTTCTGTTATTGTGCCAAAAATTCTAATCTCCGCTGGGCAGTTCGCCGTCTTGAATGGGCATACGCGACTGGGCTTCATCTTGTTGTTCGACCAAGACATCAATACCATTGCGTACTTGTTGCAAAGTACGGTTTAAGCGAATTTCCAAGTCTTCTAAAGTGCGCAAGCTGTATTGGTCAGCTTCCTGCCGCAAACGCTCCGCTTCTTGGCGACCTTGTTGAATAATTTGGTCGGCTTTGCGGCGGGCTTCAGCCGTGATAAATTCCTTCTCGGTCAATTTTTCTTTTTCCACGCGTGCCAACTCGCGAATTCGCTCGGCTTCTTCATTTGCCTGCGCCAACATGCGGTCATGTTCGGCAAGCACTTTTTGCGCGCGGCGCACTTCTTCGGGTACAGATGACCGCATTTGGTCAATAATATCTACAATGCGGTCTTCATCAATTAATAATTTGCGTGAAAACGGCATTGAACGAGCCGAATTCACCAAATCTTCTAAGCGGTCAATGAGATGTTGAATATCCATAAAACTTTTGCAAATCGTGACGGGTCAAATCAAAATAAGTTTACTTGCGTTTTTCGATTTGTGCAAGAAAACCATACATTGCAAGACAAATTCAGTTTGAATCGTTTGCAAGTTCGGCATAGCGCTGTTGCAGGGCGGTTTGCACCACTGCTGGAACCATCGTACTGACATTGCCATTGAGACTGGCGACTTCGCGTACAGTAGAACTGCTCAAAAAAGTATGTTGCTCACGCGTGATGAGAGAGATCGTATCAATTTCTGGGCTTAGGCGCTGGTTTGCCAGCGCCATGCGAAACTCATACTCAAAATCAGAAAAAACCCGCAGTCCCCGTAAGATAAAACGGGCATCCATTTTTTCACAAAAATCAACGGTCAGCCCATTGTACGCTACTACGCGGGTGTTGGGGATATGATTGACTGTTTGTTGCACCAAATGTAGGCGCTCTTCCAACGAGAAAAGCAGTTTTTTGGCGGGTCGGTCATATACGGCAATGACCAACTCATCGAACAAAGCCGAACCACGTGTCACAATATCAATATGCCCGTAATGAATCGGGTCAAAGGAGCCGGGGAAAATTGCACGCCGCATTCTCGTATTTCTCTTTAGCTGACATCCCCAGCGCCTACTTGCCAGAAGCGTTCCAAGCGAATGGCAAGGGCGGCATGTTCCGGCAAGGTTAATTGCGGGTCTGTTTGATACAAATCGGCGGCGGCATTGCGTGCTTGCTCTATGAGACGCACATCACCAAGCTTTGCCATTTGCAACTCTGCGAAACCACTCTGTCGCGTGCCCAAGAAGTCGCCGGGACCGCGCAGTTCTAGGTCTTTTTCCGCTAGTTTAAAGCCATCATTGGTGGCTTCCATCACTTTTAGGCGGGCATCCACATCATCCGGACCGAGCACCTTTTCAGTGGGCAAGGCATCTGTCATGAGCAAGCAGTAGCTTTTATGCTGTCCACGCCCCACCCGTCCCCGAAATTGGTGAAGTTGTGCCAAGCCAAAGCGGTTTGCTCCTTCAATGAGCATCACGCTGGCATTGGGAACATCTACCCCGACTTCTATCACCGAAGTACTGACCAGTATGTGCGTCTCGCCCTTACGAAAGGTATTCATCACTGTATCCTTTTCGGCAGGCTTCATTTTGCCGTGCAAAAGCCCCAACTGGTGGTTGGGAAAAACGTGCTTGCTCAGGCGGGCATGTTCTTCCACTGCGGCTTTGGCTTCGGCATTGCCCTTGCTGGTTTCTGTTTCTTCTACCAAGGGGCAAATAATAAACACTTGCCGACCTTCGTCAATTTGCGAGCGGATGAAAGCATAAGCACGCTCACGCTCACGCGGGTAGACCACACGGGTGGCAATGGGGGTGCGCCCCGGTGGGAGTTGGTCAATGATGGACAGGTCAAGATCGCCATACACCGACAATGCCAACGAGCGCGGGATGGGAGTGGCAGTCATTACCAGCAAATGCGGGTTTTGTCCTTTTGCACGCAATGCGGCACGCTGGGCTACCCCAAAGCGGTGTTGTTCATCTATCACCACCAGCCCCAAATCTTGGAATTGCACACCTTCTTCTATCAAGGCATGTGTGCCAATCAATAGGCGAATGGAGCCATCGGCAAGCCCACTGGCTATTTCACGCCGTTCTGCGGCGGTTGAAGCGCCCTGCAATAGCCGAATCGCCCCATTCGGCAAGACGGAACTACCTATTTGCACTTTTTCCAACAAGCGCTGTAGTCCTTGATAGTGTTGTTCTGCCAAAATGCTGGTGGGCGCCATTAATGCGGCTTGCTTGCCATTTTCCAGAGCAATGGCAATAGCCAGTGCGGCAACTGCGGTTTTGCCACTGCCTACATCGCCTTGCACTAAGCGATTCATCGGATGGGGATTGGCAAGATCCGCGCGAATTTCACCCAAAACACGCCGCTGTGCGGCTGTTAGCTTGAAAGGCAGGCTGTCGAGCGCACTCAAAAACCAGTCATGTGAAACTGCTAAGGCGGCACTGGTTTGCGCTTGCCAGTCGGCGCGTTGACGGCGGAAGCCCAACTGCATCAGCAACATTTCATCAAAAGCCAAACGGCGATGGGCTTGCTGGAGCTTTTCAGGCGTATCGGGAAAATGCGCTTGCAGAATGGCTTCGCCCAACGGCATCAACGAATAGCGTTGCAGAAGCGTAGCGGGTAGGGTTTCTACCACATGGCGCACCCCATAGCCGACCGCACTGTACATGGTACGGCGCATTTGTTTGGGGTATAAATCGGCGGTTAGCCCGTATACCGGCACAATGCGTCCGGTATGCAGGCTGTCGTTTTCGAGCAATTCCCAATCAGGACTGCTAAACAACAAACGCCCCAGATACATCTCCACTTTGCCACTGACCTGCACCTGTTCTCCCACCTTGAGTTTGTCCAAAATCCACGGTTGGTTAAACCAGTTGCATTCGATAGAGCCAGTGCCATCACCCAAAATCACTTTTGTAATTTGTGCATGTCCGCCTTTGTGGCGTACCACACGGGCATCCACTACGCTGGCAATGATGGTCACTTCTTCGCCATACCCCAAGCGGTTAATGGGTTTGAGCGCCGAATAATCAATGTGACGGCGCGGAAAATAATATAAGGCGTCGCCAATGGTGTGTAGTTTTAACTTGGCAAGTTTTTCGGCTTGTTTTTCGCCCACCCCCGCTAAAACCTGCAAAGAGGATTGTAACTGCAAACCGCCACTTTGCTCTTCCAACGCTGGACGAGCGGCACGTACCGGATAAACTGAACGCGCCGAACGCTTGCTAACGGAGTCTGGGCTAGCAGGTTCGGGTGAACGCTGGCTGGGGGCACGGTTGCTGGGGGCTGGCGACTCTGCGGCGGGCTCTTTGCTAACCGCAGGTGTGCGCTTGGCAGTTTCTCGCTTGGCTTTGGCAGGCTTCGGCTCTTGCGGTGGCGCTGGCGGTGTTTCCGGTGTTTCCAAAATGGGAAAATCCGCATCGGGTGAAAGCAAATCGGCGAAGTCAGGCGTCTTAATGGGCGGGCGGCTTGCAGAAACTTCACGGGGG
>DKKK01000074.1 GCA_002455215.1 Anaerolineales bacterium UBA6668
TTATTCAGTGTGACATTGTCAAAGTACTTATGAAATTTATCGGAAAAACTATTATGAACTGTAAATGCCACGCCCATGTCTCTACCCGCCTTTTGCTCAATTTTCGCTTGCCGATGCAGTCTGCCCAACAATTGTTGGCTGGTACAAACCTCCAAGCCGAAAAACGTCAGAATTGGGCGGTACTTTCCTTTTGTTATCTGCAATTTGCGCGGGTGCGGGTCGGGCTTTTGCCAGCGCAATTTCAAGTTGCCCGAAACAATGCCGCGTTTCGTTTGGGCGCAATTGAGCCGGAAAGTGGGCAGTCGGTGGTGTATTTGCCTGCTCGGTATAGTGAAGACAAAATAGCTGTGTTTTTTGGGAATTTACGGATATCCAATTTGCTTGCGCCTGCCAGTATGGACCTACTAACTTCGGAAGGTGGTTGGCAAGTCAGTTTCCTAGCTAAACAGTCTAAGCTATCCTTGCAGGCAAACCTGAAATTGGAGGAAAACAATCCCCAATCGCAATAGTTCCCTAGCGTTGGTGAATTTGCCGACTGGATGAAGGCGGGTGTGCGGAGTTATGCGCCAGCCGCTCGCCCCAGTAAACTACAAGTTATTGATTTACACAAGCCAAATGATTTGTATATCCAGCTAACCGGTGTTGACGTGCAATGTGGCTGGCTCAGTGAATTGGGGGCGGAATTTGATAGTGCTTTTTGGAGTTCGGGTGGTGACTATACATGGGAGTATATCGGACAGGTTCAGAAAAAGCCAGCCTTGCAAAATTTACGAGTAGGAGTGCAAGTAACTGGATGATGGGTAAATTTTGGTAAGCGGGCGGCATACAACCTGAATGAGTAGGAAACCCATTATGAACATTGTTTTGGCAGGGGGGACTGGTGCGTTGGGGAGGGTGCTCACCGAATTGCTCATTGCAAAGGGACACACGCTTACGATTTTGTCTCGTCAGCCTGAAAATGGGCAATCTGATTGTGAGTTTGTGCAGTGGGATGGTTTCTTAATTGGGGGCTGGACACGGGTTTTGGCAGGCGCGGATGTAGTCATCAATCTGGCGGGTAAAAGCGTAAATTGTCGCTATCACCACAAAAATCGTCAAACCCTACGAGATTCACGCATCTTCAGCACACTGGCACTTGGCAAGCGGCGGCACAAAATTTGTTGGGGAAGTGACCTTATCCTACCCGTCAAACAGTGCTACACTAACTCCTATGCGTAAGGAACTCCCCATCCCGCTCTCATTGATACAAACCTTTTGGCTGGCTTGCCTACTTAAGGCGGTGGGCGCGTTGGTGGGCGTTTTGAGCGGGGTGCTTGCCGCCAAGTCCGTGTATTTTGACCGTTGGATTTTGGCATGGGTCGATTCCTTGTTGATGGTTGTCATACTGAGTGGGTGGTGGTATTGGCGCGTGCGCAACCCTGCCGCAATGGGCAATCTGGGATGGGAGCATCGGTTGTTGCGCGGGCTATTGGCAATTGCCATCCTGCTACCGGCATTCGATGTGATTGCTAGCACATGGATTCAATATTACGACACTCATAACCTTTTCTTGCGGGAATATGGCTGGACTTTCGAACAAGTCAGCGAAATTTACGCGCTGGGTGGTTTGTTTGTCTTTTTGCCTGTGGTGTTGGCAGTCTGGCAATATGAATGGCACGGTTTGCTGGGCGGGCTGTGCTGGGCGGGAGTGACCTATTTGCTGTTACCACTCTTTTTGCCACCCAACACCTTCACCATTTGGTTGTACTGGGTACGCGGCTTTGTGCAGTTGGGCGTTCTGCTGATTATCGCACTAACCACGCTTTCACTCACCCGTACCCAGCGCCAAGAAGCACAATCCCTTGCTAGCGCAAATGCCCAACTGGCACAGTTTGCCCTTACTGCCGAGCAATTAGCCACCACCCAAGAACGAAACCGCATGGCACAAGAGTTACACGATACGTTGGCGCACTCATTGGCAGCAATTTCGATCCAATTGCAAGCGGTTGGCACTTTACTGCCGATTGACCCGCCGCAAGCCCAAAACGAACTGCGCGTTGCCCAAAAACAGGTGCAAGATAGTTTTCAGGATTCGCGGCGGGCAATCCGGGCGTTGCGGGCAAGCCTGTTGGAAGAATTGGGACTTGTGGGGGCATTGCAAACTGTGCTTCAGCAAGTGAGTGAACGCTGTGGGGCGGTGGGCAAATGTGATATTTCGCCCCAATTACCAGCCCTGCCTGCTACTGTAGAGCAGGCAATTTACCGTATTGCACAATCTGCGCTTGCCAATGTGGAGCGTCATGCACAGGCGGGTGTGGTGCGCTTGGCTGTGCAGTGGGACGAACCGCAACTACTGGTCGAGATTGAAGATGATGGGGTGGGTTTTTTGCTCGAACAAGTCGCTGTACACACACAATTTGGTTTACAATTGATGGAAGAACGCGCCCTTGCTATTGGGGCACATCTAACCGTCCGCAGTGCGCCTAACCAAGGCACAACCATTCGTCTCCGCTATCTTCCCCCACCATGACCCAACGCCACTCTGTATTAATTTGTGATGANNTGTGATGACCAAGAGCTTGTTCGCAAGGGATTGCGCATTATCTTGCAATATAGCGAAGACTTTTGGGTGGCGGGTGAAGCCGCGAATGGGGTGGATGCAGTCCACTTTGCTTTGCAATCCCGCCCGGATTTGGTGCTGATGGATTTGAAAATGCCGGTGATGAATGGGGTGCAGGCAGTGCGGCAGATTTGCCAGCAGTGGGGGCAAGCCCGAGTGGTGGTGCTGACAACCTTCGACTCAGATGAGTGGGTGTTCTCTGCTTTGCAGGCTGGAGCAATGGGCTATTTGTTGAAATCTGCCAGCAGTGAGCAGATTTTGCTGGCTCTGCGAGATACTCTGCAAGGCAAGGCACACCTAGACCCACAGATTGCGGTGAAAGTCTTGCGGGTTTTTCAGACTTTGCCGGTTTTATCGCAGGTGACTGAATCCGCTTCTGATGGATTGGAACGCTTGACCGAGCGTGAACAGCAGGTGTTGCAATGGATGGCACAAGGCAAAACCAACGCCGAAATTGCGGCTGGTTTGTATTTGGCTCCGGGGACGGTGAAGAATGTGGTCAGCCGCATTTTGGAAAAATTGCAGGTGAATGACCGCACGCAGGCAGTATTGAAGGCTTTGCAAGGTGGCAGGGTGGGGGATAGGTAGAGAGAATGCTGTAGCCCACCCGCCCTTCACATCACATAACGGCGTGGCACG
>DKKK01000038.1 GCA_002455215.1 Anaerolineales bacterium UBA6668
AAGAAGCCGTACTCGGTGCGGTACTCATCGATTCCGAAGTGTACTTAGATGTCTCGCAACTACTCAATGCAGATGACTTCTACAGTGTCAAACATGCTTGGATTTGGGAAAGTTTTGCCAACCTGCAAAAGAGCAGTATGCCGATTGACCTGCTCACCGTGCAAGAAGATTTGTCCCGTTTAGAACGGCTCGAAGAAGTCGGCGGAATAGCCTATCTCACTCGGCTGATTACCCACGTCCCCACCGCCTTCAACGCAGTCGCTTATGGCAAACTGGTCGAAGAAAGCGCCATCCGCCGCCGCTTGCTCAAAGCCGCCAGCGACATTGCCGCCCTTGCCTACGACCAAAAAACTGCCATTGAAGAAGTGATGGACTCTGCCAACAAAGCCATGTTGACAGTGCAAGCCACCAACGGCAACAATGCGCTCGAAAGCATCCGCAATGTCGCCAGCAGTTACTACGACCAAGTCAAATATTTATATGACCATCGCGGCGAGCCAATGGGTACGCCCACCGGTTTCCGCGACTTAGACAAACTGCTGGGCGGCTTTCAACGCTCCGATTTACTCATCATTGCCGGACGCCCCGGTCAGGGTAAATCCGGCTTTATGATTTCGGTGGCAGTTGCCGCCGCCATGCGCTACCGCAAGCAAGTTGCCATTTTCTCGCTGGAAATGTCCAACGACCAAGTGGTGCAACGCATGATCGCCCAAGAAACTGGCATCAGCACCCACGCCCTGCGCCAAGGGCAAATGAAAGAAGAAGACTGGCCCAAGTTTACCGAAGCGGTCAGCCGCCTAAGTGAACTGGGCATCTTTCTGGATGACACGCCCGGCATCACCCCCATGCAACTGCTCAACAAATGCCGCCGCCTAAAAAACGAAGTCCAGCTTGACCTGATTGTGCTCGACTATTTGCAATTGATGCAAGGTGACAGCCGTGGCAAAGATGGCAATCGCGTACAAGAAGTATCGCAAATCTCGCGCTCACTCAAGCTACTCGCTAGAGAAATGTCCTGCCCCGTACTGGCAGGCGCACAACTCAGCCGTGGGGTTGAGCAACGCACCGGACAACGCCCTATGCTCTCGGACCTACGCGAATCCGGCTCCATCGAACAAGATGCCGATGTTGTCATGTTCTTGCACCACCCCGATGCCTGGGACGAAGACCCCCTGCGCAAAAATGTAACCGAAATCATCGTTGCCAAGCACCGCAACGGACCCACCGGTGATGTGCCGCTCGTCTTTTTAGACTCGCTCACCAAATTTGTGGATGGCGTGCGCGATGAATTGAACCTGAATCCCACCCACTAACCATGAAAGGATTTACCGGCTTTCGTGCCGGGCAAATGCGCGTCACGCCTATGCCCAACTCATTTTTTAGCGAGCTATTGCCCGATATCGAGCATCTGGGCGAGCTAAAACTAACCCTGCATGTCTTTTGGATGCTCTCCTTAAAAGAAGGCGATGTGCGCTATGTGCGGCGGGTGGAACTGCTGGAAGATGAAATTCTCGCCCGCAGTTTGGCACGCTACCGCCACCAAGCCGCCGAAGCCATTACAGAAGCGCTAGAACGCGCCACCGCCCGCCAGACCCTTCTGCAAGTGGAAGTGGAAAGCGCCAATGGCAAAGAAGATTTATTCTTCTTAAACACCCCCAAAGGACGGGCGGCGGTGGAAGGCATTCTCAAAGGCGAGTGGCGTCCCAGCGGTGAAAGTGATGCACCCGTCTCGGTGGTGCTAGAACGACCGAATATCTTCACCCTGTACGAGCAAAACATTGGACCGCTCACCCCACTGCTCGCCGAAGAGCTACAAGATGCCGCCGACACCTACCCTGCCAGTTGGATTGCCGAAGCCATCCGCAAAGCGGTAGAAAACGGGGCACGCAATTGGCGCTATGTTCGCGCCATTTTGGAACGTTGGCAATCCGAAGGCAAAGAAAATCTGGAACAATCCCGTGGAAACACTGAAAAATCTCGTAACAAATATCTCGACTACTGGAAGGACTGACCCTGCCGCCAGCGAACAGCCGCCCACCGCGCTCAATTACTTTCCGGGCGCGGGCGACCCACATTGCCCGCGTTGCCGTGGTATTGGCTATCTGAGTAGTGATGCGCCAGTAGGCGACCCCAATTTTGGCAAGCTTTACCCCTGCCCCTGCCGCCTGCAAGAAATTGCCGCCACCAGCAACACGCGCCGCATTGAAATTTCCAACTTGGGCGCACTGCGCGAAAAAACCTTCCAAAATTTCTTCCCATACGGGCACGCCGTCCACAAACACCAGCGTGACAGCCTGCAACGTGCCTTCGACACGGCGCTGGCATTTGCCCGCAAGCCTTACCACTGGTTGCTCTTGCTAGGCGGCTATGGCTGTGGCAAAACCCACCTAGCGGCGGCAATCGCCAATGAAGTGCTGGAACGCGGTGAAGAAGTGGTCTTTACCACCGTGCCAGATTTGCTAGACCACCTGCGCACCACCTACAGCCCCACCGCCGAAGTACGCTACGATGAGCTATTTGAACGCGTGCGCAACGTGGGCGTACTCATTCTGGACGATTTGGGCGCTGAGAGTCCCACCCCCTGGGCGCAAGAAAAGCTCTACCAATTGCTAAACCATCGCTACAATAACCAACTCCCTACTGTCATCACCACCAACCTAGCCCTAGAGCGCTTTGAGCCGCGTATTCGCAGTCGCATTGTGGATACCGACTTGGTACGCAAGGTACTAATTGATGCGCCGGATTTTCGCAAAGCCGAGTCGGACCAATTGGAACTGTCATCGCTGTCCCTGCATGCCCTGCAAACCTTTGAAACCTTTGACCTGCGCAAAGCCGAACTGCCCAGCGAGCACGTCAAAACCTTGCAATACGCCCTATCTTCCGCGCAAGAATTTGCTTCTGCACCGGAAGGCTGGCTGTATCTAGCGGGGGGACCCGGTTGTGGCAAGACCCATCTTGCCGCCGCCATCGCCAATGAACGGGTAAACGCTGGCTTTCCGGCGCTGTTTGTAACGGCAGTGGATTTGCTCGACTACCTGCGCGATGCTTTTAACCCCACTTCTGCCACCACCAAAACCTACCGTGACCGCTTCAATGAAGTGCGCGAAACGCCGCTCTTGGTACTAGACGATTTTGCCATCGAGAGTGCAACTCCGTGGGCAAAGGAAAAGTTGATGCAATTGATTGACTATCGCATTTTGGCAAAACTCCCGACCGTGCTTACCACCAGCGTCAGCCGCGACCAACTCGGCGACCGCCTAGAAAGCCGCCTGCTGAACCCCAGTTACTGCGTGGTTTGTGCCATCACTGCGCCGATGTATCGCGGCAGTGGTGGCAATAAGCCCAAACGCAAGCTAAAAAACTAACTGACAGCGGCTGGTATTCGCATGAAATTTCCTACTCTCCTGACTAGCCTGCTATTGGCTCTTGCTTTCGGCGCATGTACAGCACCCACCACTCCAGCCGCCCCCACTGAGCAGGCTACCCTTGCCCCGCCAGATATTTCCGGCTTTGCACGCGCCCAAGCAGGCGTAGCCTTGCAATTCCCCGCTGACCACGGGGCGCATCCCGACTACCAAACCGAATGGTGGTACTACACTGGCAACCTGCAAACTGCCAACGGCGAGCGCTTCGGCTACCAACTGACCTTCTTCCGCCGTGCCTTGCTTCCACCCACCGCTCGCACCGCCCGCCCGTCCACCTGGGCAACCGACCAACTGTACCTAGCACATTTTGCCATCACCGATGGGCAATCTCAACATTTTTACCACCAAGAGCGTTTTGCCCGCGGCGCGGCAGAGTTGGCAGGCGCACAAGCCGCTCCGTATCAAGTGTGGCTCGAAGATTGGCGGGTGCAAGCGACTGCCCCAGACCGCTACCAACTAACTGCCCGCACTGCCGAAGTCTCGCTCCAACTGACCTTACAAGACAGCAAGGGCGTGATTCTGCAAGGGACACAAGGCTACAGCCGCAAGGGTGAACAAGCTGGCAATGCTTCCTTTTACTATAGCCAAACCCGCCTGCTCAGTGAAGGGACTCTGCAAATTGGAGAGAACGCTTACTCGGTGCAAGGTAGCAGTTGGATGGACCACGAATTTAGCACCAGCGCGCTCGGCAAAAATCAAGTGGGCTGGGATTGGTTTTCTATCCAACTGGACGACAACAGCGAACTTATGCTCTTTCAACTGCGTGATACCGGCTTCTGCCTAGCAGACAAGCCTGCCGAGTGTCCTACCCCCACCCCAAATACTGACAAATCGCTCATTAGCGGTACAATCATTGCGCCCGATGGTCATACAACCCCGTTGCGGGCAAGCGATTTTCAGGTGCAGGTGACTGACCTGTGGCAAAGTCCACATAGCGGCGCGACCTACCCTGCCGGGTNNCCATCACCCCGCTCATACCCGACCAAGAACTGCAAGTTTCCTTCACCTATTGGGAAGGCGCAGTTCAAGTCCAAGCCACACGCGCAAGCCAACCGTTAAGCGGGGTCGGCTATATTGAACTCACTGGCTATGCGCAATCTATGCAAGGTGAATTTTAAAATCATGACTCAACCAAACCGCCCCAAAGTGCAGTGGTGGAAAGTACTCAATGTACTGCTGAGCTTCAGCCTGATAACCTTACTCGCCGTGGGGGGTGGGTTTGTGCTGTGGGCAAGCAACGCGCTGGGACCCCTGCCCGAAGTAGCCAACGTATTGGTCAGCACCCAATCGGTTCGTTATCAGGACGATGGCTTTATTGTCTATGAGCCACTCGACACACCGCCCACTGCTGGCTTAATTATCTACCCAGGCGGCAAAGTCAACCCGCTTTCCTATGCCGTAACTGCCCGCGCCATTGCCACACAGGGCTACTTGGTGGCAATTGTCCGTCCGCCGCTCAATATGGCATTGTTCGATAGCAATGCCGCCCAAGCAGTCATCAATACCTATCCGCACATCACGCAATGGGCAGTTGCCGGACACTCGCTGGGTGGCGTGGCGGCTGTCAAATTTGCCGATACCCATGCCGACTCAATCGGCGGCATTGCCTTGTGGGCAAGCTACCCTGCCGAAGGTGACCGCCTAGATGACCAAAACCTGTCAGCCGTACTCGTAACCGCCAGCAATGACAAGTTATTTGCCGAAGATGCGGCAATCTACGAAAAGCTATTGGCAAAAATCAAAGAAGTCTTGCCTGCCGATACCATGTACGTGGACATTGCCGGTGGCAACCATGCTGGCTTTGGCTGGTACGGCGAGCAACCACGCGATGGCAAGGCAACCATCAGCCTGCAAGAGCAAACCGACCAGATAGTAGCGGCCACCCTTGCCATGCTAAAAAAAATGCCCACGAAGTAGCTATATGAAAGCAAAACATAAGAACACCCGCTGGCTTTGGCTAGTCGTCATTTTGGCGGCAGTGTTCTGCTTTGCGCCCTACCTTGTGCCGATTCCCCCGCTCACCAACACGCAGTCTCCTGCTGAGTTGGCCTTCCCCGATTCGCAATTTATCGAAGTAAACGGGCTATATTCGACAAAGGCTGGCGAAAAATCCGTGTCGAATATAACACTCCACTACCTAAAAAAAGGGACTGGTGCGCAAACGCTGGTGCTTTTGCACGGTTTTGGCGCAAGCACCTTTTCTTGGCGTCCTGTTTTGGACACGTTGGCACAAGATTTTACCGTCATTGCCTATGACCGCCCCGCCTTCGGCTTAACCGAACGCCCAACCACTTGGGAAAAAGCCGACTGGGCTGATGGTAGTCCGTATAGCTTGGCAAGTCAGGTGATCCTACTGCAAGGCTTGCTAGACGCATTGGGGGTTGAGCAAGCCATCTTAGTCGGGCATTCGGCGGGTGCATCGGTGGCTGTCGCCTTTGCACTTGCCCAGCCACAGCGCGTGCAAGCTTTGGTACTGGAAGCACCTGCCATCATCGGGGGCGGTGCGCCGAGCTTTGTCAAAGCGTTAACCGCACTGCCGCAACTGCGCCGTTTGGGACCACTCTTGGTACGCAATATTGCCATCAGCGGTCCCGATACCATCCGCCAAGCCTGGCACGACCCCAGCAAAATTTCTGCCGAAACATTGGCAGGCTATCAACTCCCATTGCAAGCCGAACATTGGGACACAGCCCTATGGGAATTCACCCTAGCCCGCCAAGCCAGCGGATTGGAGTCACAACTGGCAAATGTCACCCACCCTACTTGGGTGATTGCCGGAGATGATGACCGCATCGTACCCACCGAAAACAGCCGCTTGGTCAGCGAGAAAATTCCGACTGCCGAGTGGGTTTTAGTGCCAGCCTGCGGGCATTTACCGCACGAAGAAAAGCCCGCCGAATTTTTACAAGTTTTTGAAAATTTCAAGTAAAAGATTGCACTTTCCACGCCCCTATGACCCTACAAGCCCCCAGCCCCGCCCCACTTTTTTCCACTGTCAACCACAATGGCGAACTTATCAACTTGCATGATTTTCGCGGCAAGAAGGTTCTGCTGTACTTCTACCCACAAGCCGACACCCCTTCTTGCACCACCCAAGCCTGCGGTTTGCGTGACCAATTCCCCAGTTTCACCGACCACAACATCGAAATTTTAGGCATCAGCCCGGATTCTCCCCAAAAATTGCGCAAGTTTAAAGAGAAGTATCAGTTGCCTTTCCAATTGCTTGCAGATGAAGACACCCAAATTGCCCAAATGTATGGTGTGTGGGGCGCAAAAAAATTCATGGGGCGCGAGTTTATCGGTCTGCACCGCACGTCTTTCCTGATTGACGAGCAAGGGGTGATACTCCAAGTCCTGACTAATATCAAGACCAAAGAACACGCCAGCAATGCGCTAGCCGGATTTAGACATGAAGCGGGGCATGAATCCCATGAGTAGTAGTGAAGCATCCGCAATTTTGGTGTGGGGTAGCGCGGGCGGGATTGGTGCGGCGGTGGCAAGCCATTTTGCCGAGCAAGGCTATCTGACCTTGGGCGTTTCGCGGAGCGGTGATGCACCTGCCGGTATCAGCGCGTATGCCAGTGATTTTGCCGATGCGACGGGCGTGCAACGGGTGGTGCAAGCCATTGCTATGGAACACAAACCCATTGACTTGTTGGTATTTGCGGCTGGAGATATTGCCAAAGGGACCATAGCCGAGTTACCCGCCGCCGATGTCACCCGTATTTTCCGCAACAACCTACTCGCCTGCCAGCTAGCCATCCATGCCAGTTTGCCCTTGCTTGCCGAAAAAGCCCACATTGTGATTCTTTCTGCCATGCCAGAACGGGTGCAACTGCCCGGTTTGGCAAGCTATGCGGCGGCAAAAGCCGGTGTAGATGTCTTTGCCGAAATACTGAGCCGTGAACAACGCCAGCACCGGGTGACAGTGGTGCGCCCACTCGCGGTGGATACCCCACTCTGGCAAAAGGCAGGTATGCCCCTGCCACGCCGTCATATTGCACCGAGTGTAGTTGCCCAAGCCATTGAAGCGGCACACACCAGTGGTTACCGCGGCAATTTGGATGTGTGATTACGTTATATCGGTTTAGGGAACGTACAAAATGCGCCCGCAGTTGCCACACAGCACCAAATCGGCGCTGGTGCGGGCTTGGGTTGCCCGCACGGTGGACANNGCCAATTCCACAGGCAGTGCAGGTGGCGTCTTGCGTGAGTGAAACTGCCACCCCGCGTTTGGCTTTACGTAGTTCGGCATAGCGGGTTCGGTCTTCGGCGCTGATGGGCGTTTCTGCCACAGCTCGCTTCTTCTTTAAGCCCAGTCCTTGCTCGCGTAGGGTGGCTTGCTCGGCGGTTAAGGTTGCCGTTTGCGTTGCTTTTTGATTGCGTGCCATTTGCAAAGCCGGTTGCGCCGCCTTTTCCAACGCTTCCTGCTCTTCCAAAACAATCATCGCTTCTAACTGTTGCTCTTCCAAATGGGCAATCTGCTTGGAGAGCGCCACACCCAGGTCTTGCAAATCTTTCAATTCCTTTGGGTTCTTCACCGTGCCGCCATACAATTTCTGCTCACTGCTGGCACGCTTGTCTTGCGTGCGTTGCAATTCGTCATCCAGACGTGACTTTGCCAAGCGTGCTTGTTTGGTAACTTGCTCAGCCTGCTCAAACTTTTGCACTGCGGCTTGGATAGTGGTATCATCAGCGAGTAATTTGACAATTTCTGCCAAACGATGCAAGCAGTGGTCTAATTCACTATCAATTTGTTGCAATTTGTAAAGATTTTGTGCGCGACTCATACGCTGGATTATAACATAAAGTGAGCGGCGCTTGCATTTAGCACTCAATAAATACCTATGATACCCACTCTCTTTCGCTTTCAGCCACGAATACTTTATTTCTATGTACTCCTGCTGGTCAGCCTGTCTGCTTGCACCCCTTCTACGCAAGCGCCACTCGCCCTGCAAGCGGTTGTACCCGTGAGCGACTTGGTGGTAGGCAAAAATCGCCTGCCCATTCTCTTATATGACGGGGAAACCTTATTGCGGGAGGTTTCTGCCGTGCAGATTCAGGTAGTCAACTTGCAAGTGCAGTCCGTCCAAGCGGTGGGCAGTGCAGTGAATGCCGTGAACTATAGCGATTATGCCGTGCCATATTGGCGGGCAGATGTGGAATTGCCCAGTGTCGGTTATTGGGGCGTACAAGCAAGCGTTCAGCTAATGGATGGGCGGTCTGCCAGTGCAGAATTTGTGGTAGAAGCCAAAGCCAGCGTGACCATGCCAACTGTGGGGACAGTGGCAATTGCCAGTGACAGCCCCACCGCCGACAACCCCACCGACCTAGCCCGAATCACTTCTGCTTACCCACCCGACCCCGCTTTGTACCAAATTTCCATCCGCGATGCACTTGCCAGCGGCAAACCGACCGTCATCAGCTTTGCCACACCCGCCTACTGTCAAACCAGCTATTGCGCACCAGTAGTGGAGAGTTTATCTGCTATTGCCAAAGCGTTTGCCAACAAGGTCAATGTGATTCACGTGGAAGTGTATCGTGACTATGCCAAACAAGAAAAAAGCGCCGTGATGTTGGAATGGGGACTTTCGACCGAACCGTGGACGTTTGTGGTGGATGGGCAAGGCACGGTGGTGGAGAGCCTGCAAGGACCGCTTTCCGAACGCGAGTTGCGCGAAATTCTGGAGCGGCTGGTGTAATGCCTATGCGAAAAATTCTCTCTTTCTCGCGCCTACTCATCACTTTCCTAGTGCTTTGGCTATCGGCAAGCTGGTTCACGCCGCGCATTTTTGCCCATACCGAAGCGCTTCAAACCGAGCCTGCGGCTGGCGCTGTGCTGTGGCTGGCGCCGCGCGAAGTGAGTGTGACCTTTGACCAGCCGATTTTGGCAGGTAGTAATCTGCGCTTATTTGGCGAAGGCTTTAAGGAAATTTGGCTTGCTCCCTACATTGATGAGCAAGACCCGCGCCGTTTGCACAGCATCCTGTATCCGCGCATCACGCCCGGCAAGTACACCTTGCAATGGATTATTATCGCCGAAGATGGGCACGTTTTGACCGGATTCACCACCTTTCATGTGCGGCTGGATGATGATTGGCTCATCGCCCTTGCCTTTTGCGGGCTGGTGGCATTGCTACTTCCTGCCAAACAATTATGGAAAAAGAGAACCCCGTGGAATCAATCACCAGCCGAGCCAACCCAAAGCTAAAACAAATTCGCCTATTGCTGAACAGCCACAAGGAACGCGAACAGCAAAAGTTGTTTGTAGTGGAAGGTTTGGCGCATGTGGGCGCGGCACTACAAAGCGGTGCGTCTGTGTATGCCATCTACCACGCGCCGAGTCTCCTGCAGAGCGAATTTGGCAATTCATTACTCAGCAAAAGCCGTGCGCCACTCTATGAACTATCGGCAGAAGCCTTTGAAAGTGTTTCAAGCCGCGAACATGGCGCAGGCATTTTGGCAGTCGTGCATACTCCGCAAACTCAACTTAGCCAACTAAAAAAAGCTCAGCGCGTGGTGGCAGTGGTGCAACCGCAAGACCCAGGCAATATTGGCAGTATCTTGCGCACACTAGACGCAATTGGCGGGGGCGTATTGGCAATTGTGGACGGTGGGACGGATGCTTATCACCCGCAGGCAATTCGTGCCAGCATGGGGGCTATTTTTTACCAACGGGTGGTGCGATGTAGTTGGCAAGCTTTGGCGAGTTGGGCGGGCATGCAAGGGTTGGCGATTTTGGGAACTTCGGCAAAAAACAGCACCGATTATCGCAAGGTGCATTTTCCAGAGCAGTTTGTGCTGGCAATGGGAGCAGAACGCACTGGTTTAAGTGCAGTCCAACGCGCAGATTGCACGCAGTTGGNNAGGGCATATTTCTTCGCTCAATTTGTCGGTGGCAACTGGTATTTTGCTCTACCACGCCACTGCCGGAGCGGGTTCAGGAACGCTTGGGGGGTAGCTGGTCAAGGATAGGGGAGCTTAAAGCAGAGATGACCGGCTAGCGCGACCCAACCACCACCACTACCACTCCTGCCCTTTGCTAAATTTATCCTGCAAGAAACGCCCTTGAATCTGCAATTGTTGCGTGTCATTATTATGCAAAGAATTTAGCATATCCTGTAGACTGTTATCCAGCCNNGCTGCTCACCCAGCAATGTCTTGGCAGTTTTGCCATTGGTCAATTGCTTTTGCTCCGCCAAACGCGGCGACAACTTCAGGTAGTTTTCCAATGTTACCGGCAGGTACTCAAAAGCAGTCTCGCGCAGGTTGAAAACATCCTGATATGCCAAATCTTGGCGTGAGCCGTAAGGCAATATTTCGTAGATAACCTTGCTAATCTTTTGCACCTTTGCCAAGATTTCCGGGCTCACGCGCCCCTTAATCGATTCTAACAACCCTTCCAATGCCGCTTCAATCTCTTCCGGGTTAAAATTCTTATTAATTTCAGCGTAGGATAGGCTCCGACTGACTTCAAAAGCGACCGCCTTTTTGTAATTGGCTTCGGAACTAAGCTGAAACAAAAAATTCGAGAGCCACACAACCCCGCCAATTGGCAAAATCAGCCACCACCACGCGCCCAATACAACCGCCAAGAGCAGTGTTACCGCCAAAATTAATGCGCTGGGCAAACCAAATAAGGCTTGTTGGAGCAAATACGGACGCAAGGTTGGGTTTTTCTGAAAGCGACTAAACATGGATGGAGCAAAGGATGGTGATTTTTGGAAAAAAACGGTATGATACGATTATACCTAGCAGGTTCGGAATATCGCGATTTCCCAACAGAAAAAAGCGACTTTTTGGGGCGTGCCACGTATAACATCATACGGTTCATGCAACGTTTGGGTTGCAACCTGCCAAGTGTTGGCACAAGCATCTCCGATTCTTCGGGAAACTTGCTACTTTTTTTCATTTGGGACGTATTAATCATACAACATTTTTTCAATTATGAAACAACAAACTCGCATCGGCTTTTTTGTGATTGTAGGGCTTGCACTGATTGTGGTGGTAGCCATACTCGCATTTGAACGGTTAGGGGTTTACCGCTTACCCACTCGCGGTGGTATCACCACAACCGTGCGCATTTTGGCGGCGCCTGCGGCTCAGACATGGGTGGAAACGGTTGCAAATCCGTACAATCAGAGCAACTTACAAATAAAAATAGAAGTAATGACCGCCGCCCGTGGCAATGACGCCTTGCGTCAATTCTCACAGTCATCTATCAACTTACCGGATATTTGGATTGTCGAAAGTGAATTGGTCGGCGAAATGGGAAGCGCAAACTTCCAAAAGTTTGACACGCTCGCCCAGGACCAACTGCTGTGGGTAGCGGCAACCCCTCGTGGCAAATCTTTGCCCGTACTAGATTGGGAAAGCATCAGCGCCCAAGCCGAGCAAGATTTACAATTCCGGCTTGGCTTGCCCACCCCCAATAGCGCAGAAAGTATCGCCACCTGCCTGAGCGCCGCCGCCAGTTATTATCAATCTGCAGAGATTGCCAGCCAAAATTTGGGCGACCGCGCTTTCCGCGATTTGTTTGCCCAAATCCTGTTGGCAGTGCCGAACCGTGCCAAAACGCCGTTTGACTTGCTGTCTAGCCGACCTGCGGGGGCAGATGTGGGATTGGTGCTGGCAAGTCAGACCCGTTCACTCCCAAGTGGGGTACAAACCAGCCAGCCCAGCTACGGGGTTCTGTTGAACTATAGTAGTTACTCGCGCATTGCTTGGCTTGAACTTTCGGCAAGCGATGCCAGCGGACAGCGCCAAGCCACCCAACAAGTGTTGAGTTTCTTGCAAAATCAGGCAAATGACTTACAACAGCAGTTGAATCCTACCCTGCAAACCATTCCATCCCAAATTCAGCCGACTTCCGCAATGGTTCGCCAATTGGATTGGTGTTGGAAACAGTAGTTTGTTTTGAAGGCGTTTCTTTAAATGAAACGTAACTATACGAACTTTTAGCTAGGAGTTATACCATGAAAAAATTTCGCTTTGTTTGGCTGTTAGCCATGCTCATGCTTACCGCGATAGCTTGTAGTGGCTTGGGGAGTGGAGGTATTGGCACTTCTGCAACCCCGGTGGCGAACAAACCCGCCAACGCAATTGAAATCAGTATCATCTTTGCGCCCGAAAGTAAAGCCTACTTAGAACCGGCAATTGCAAAGTTTAATGAGAGCTATGCCAACGGCATCAACCCACTGACCGGTCAAAAACTCGCCAGTGGAGAAAAGCCGATTTGGGTTACGGGGCAATCCGGCTCTTCCGGCACAGTACATCAAGGCATTATCAATGCCTTAGTCGCGCCGAATAATAACAACACAGCCCGCCCGACTCTCTTTGCCCCGTCGGTTAGCCACTGGCTGGCATTGGTAAATTATCAAACCGGACGCGATGTGTTTGACCTAGCCGACAGCCCGCCCACCGCGTTAGCGCCGGTGGTTATGGCAATTTGGAAAAGCCGCTATGACGCGATTCAAGCCAAAACTGGTGGGACAGAAGTGGGCTGGCAAGAGCTATTGCAGGTGATGAATTCGCCCAATGGCTGGGCAGACTATGGCATTGGCGGCAATCGCACCACTGTTTATTACGGACACACCGACCCGTATGTGAGCTCAACCGGTCTTTCCACACTCATTGGCGAGTTTTATGCCAGTACGTTGTACACTGCCGGGCAACAAAGCCGCCGGTTAGAAATGGCAGATGTGCAAAACCCGGCGGTGCAGGATGGGGTACGCAATATTGAAGCGCTGATTAAGCACTATTCCACCCGCACCACTGAGTTTAAAGAGTACATTGCACAAGGTCCAGAGTATTTGGACTTTGTGGCACTGGAAGAAAACGACTTGATTTATATCAATCAAGGCAAAACCACCTACAAACCACCGGAACCGCTGGTTGCGCTGTATCCAAAGGAAGGTACATTTTGGCATGAGCATCCCTTTGCCATTCCCAACACCGATTGGGTAACAAGTGAGCAGAAAGCGGCGGCGAAGGTCTTTACCGAGTATGTGCGCGGTGTGGATGTGCAAAAAACCATCTTGGAAGCGGGTTTCCGCCCGGTGAATGCGGCGGTACCCTTGGCGTACCCAATTGTGCCGGAACTTGGGGTAGACCCTGACCAACCCGCTACGGTATTAAATGTGCCTGACCCGGCGGTCATTGCGGCGGTACAATCCAGTTGGCAGTATGTGAAAAAGCAGGGTGATATTTTGCTGGTGGTGGATACATCCGGCTCGATGGATGGTGACAAAATCAAGCAGGCACGCGAAGCGTCAAACCTGTTCTTGGAACGGATGGCATCGCAAAACCGCATTGGCTTGATGGAGTTTAACTCCCAGCCTAGCCTGATTGCCGAATTGGTCTCTGCTGAAAACACACGCACCCAATTACAACAGCAGATAGACAATTTACAAGCGGATGGCGATACCGCCTTATTTGACGCCATATTGAGCGCAATGGACTATATGGAGCGAGTGGCGGCTGGAGATGAAGACCGCATTCAAGCCATTTTGGTGCTGAGCGATGGACAAGATACCGCGAGTGTAGCTTCGCTGAATGACGTGGTCAGCCGCATTAGCGCCGCCCGCAGTGGACGTAACCCCATCATGGTTATTCCAATTGCTTATGGCGGTGACGCAGATATTGCGGCGCTCAACGCCATTGCTCGTGCTTCATCTACCAAAGTGCAATCTGGCAACCCAGAAGATATTTTGCAGTTGCTAGAGTTGT
>DKKK01000065.1 GCA_002455215.1 Anaerolineales bacterium UBA6668
TAGTTAATGTTGCCGCCCGGCGCAATGCCAATGCCACCGACTTGGGCGGCGAGCGCATCGCTCAGGTAATCCCCATTTAGGTTCATGGTGGCAATCACATCAAAATCAGTCGGGCGGGTCAAAATTTGTTGCAAGGTAATATCGGCAATGGCATCCTTAATGAGAACTTTGCCGCTGGCAAGGGCGGCTTTTTGCTCGGCGTTAGCGGCAGATTCACCGCTGGCGGCTTTGGTGCGTTCCCATTGTTCCCAAGTGTAGGTTTGGTCGGCAAATTCGCTTTCTGCCAAAGCGTATCCCCAATTGCGAAAAGCGCCTTCGGTGAACTTCATAATGTTGCCTTTGTGGACCAATGTGACGCTTTTTCGCTGATTGTCAATCGCATATTGGATAGCGGCACGCACCAAACGTTCGGTTCCTTCTTGCGAGACAGGCTTGATGCCAATGCCGGTGCTATCGGGAAAGCGAATTTTGCCATAAAGTTTGGGGAAATTTTCGGCAAAGAGCTGTTTGAAAGTTTCTACTTCTTGAGAGCCCATTTCAAATTCAATGCCGGCATAAATATCTTCGGTATTTTCACGGAAGATAACCATATCCACATCTTGCGGGCGTTTGACCGGGGATGGCACGCCATTAAACCAACGTACCGGGCGCAAACACACATACAAATCCAATGCTTGGCGCAAGGCAACATTTAATGAACGAATACCCCCGCCAATTGGGGTGGTCAAGGGACCCTTGATTCCGACTAAAAATTCACGGAAAGCGGCGAGTGTCTCATCGGGCAACCAAGTGCCCAAGCGGTCAAATGATTTTTGTCCGGTGAGTANNGCCATCATGCGCACTGCCGCCGCCCAAATGTCGGGACCGGTGCCATCGCCTTCTACAAAGGGGATGATTGGATTGTCCGGAACGACTAACTTTCCATTTTGTATTGATATTTTGCCACCTGCAGGTACAGTTGTTGTGGTATAGGTCATAATCAATCTCCGTAAGGGGTAATTCGGTCTGAGTTTTTTGATTTGCTTGGCAGGCACATACCTGCTGGGTAGACTTTGTGAGCGAGAGCATTGCCATGCGTAGGACTTAAAACAAAACCAACGGCATGGTTCGCCGCCAGCGTTAAGCATACGTTAATTTTTCAATTTCATCAACCCATTCACTCCCTGAAGTGAATAATGTAACGATAATTGGGTGATTGACCAATTGAAAATTAGCTATTGGCAAGCGAGATGCCGACAACACAATCAAAAAAGCCAACGGATGTTGGCTTTTTTTGAGAGAAAAATTGTGAAGGGTTATCGCAAGAAGTTGGGAAGCAAGCGGTCTGCGCCGGTTAGCACAATGCCGCCCACAATTGCAGACAGCAAAGTTACCCCGCCCCAGATCGCGGCTTTGCGGTTTTTGCCAAGACTGGTGTCATCCTTTTTCACTTTTACACTGCCCACGTGAATCAAAATCATGGTAATGATACCCATCAAGGGGTGTTCAATGACAAAGGTGCGAATGGCAGAAGAACGGTCGCCCGCCATAAAGGCTTGTAATTGAGCACTAAAGAACCAAATGAGCAAGCCCAACAGCAATTGCACATCAATCGAAATGGTGGCAATAGACAGCAAGGTGCGTCCTTCTTTGCCAAATTCACGTTTTTGCACAACGCCCCAAATGCCATAAACTGTTAAAGCAACCAAGGCAATTAAGGCGACCCAGCGGTTGAGATTGTGAATCGGTAAGAGAAAAAGTTGATAAAGGGATGTCATAATTTTTATTCCTGTTGAGAAGTTTCAGATAAGTATATCAATTTTTATGAAAGTTAGGGAACAAAAAAGCCCTGCATCCGCGGACAACAGGGCTTTCTAATAAAACGTTTTACAGCACTATTTCAATGTCAGCAAGTAAGCGATGATATCGGCTAGGTCTTGCGCTTCCAAACGTTCGGTGCCATAGTTTTGTGGCATCACGCCGGCAATGTAGGGCGTACCATCTTCTTTGTTGACGACATTGGCATTGGGTTGCACAATGGATTCCCGCAGGTATTCTTCGGCAGTGGTAGCCGCGCCTGTGTAACCAGCCTCGCCAAAGCGATTGCCAGCCCGCGTGCCAATACCTTCACCATTGGCGGTTTGGTCGGCAAACCAAGCGGGACCCGCGCCACCAGCCGTTTGGTGACAACCCAAACAACCCAGTTTGGTCACCAACTCTTCGCCACGCACGGGGTCACCCGCAGGTAGTGCCGACTCGGTGATGCTATCACCCACCGCATCAATCGTAGGAACAGGTGTCGCTTCGCCTTCCTTTACTTCCCAGTTCTTGGCATAGTTCATGACATACGCTGTCACATTGCGCACTTCGTCAATGCGCAATGGTCCGCCATATTCTTGGCTCCAAGTCGGCATTTTGTTATTTTGGTAAGTCAGGAAAGAGAGCGGGCGTCCGCCAGAGATGGTGGTGTAGATAAAGTTTTCCACTGTGCCATTCCAGCCGACTTCCTTAATGCGTCCATTGGGGTCAAACAAGTCAGCCCGATTTAAGGTTGGGGCAATGCCACCTTCACCATTTTCGCCGTGGCAAGAAATGCAGTTGGCATGGAAGATTGCCGCACCAGCTTCGATAGAACGGGCTTGGTAGCCTTCGTCAAATTTCTTCATGCGAGCAGGCTCATTCACTGCCACAATCGCCAGCATCACAATAGATGCCAATGCTAAAAGAGAACTTACAATTACGCGCCAAGTCATGGTTTAGTGTCCTCCGTAGTTTCCTTTTTCGTGCAGAAACACGATTTGTTCATAGGTGGCAGAGTTACCATCGGCACCCACAAAATCAATTGTAAAGTCAAAGCGGTACAATTCGGATTGCCACTCAGACACAGCCAACTTGCCAACCACACCATCCAATGATTTGTAGCGCTCGATTTCCGAAGCGTACAGGTGCAGTAATTCGCCAAATTGCGGGCTAATTTCTTCGGCTTTGGCAATGCTTTCTTCGGTGGTGTCCCATTCGCCAACAATAAGCGGGTACACTTCAGGGTTCATCGCCCGTAGTTCACCGGGATGGGTTTGCGGAGCGAGTGCGGCAACCACTTCTTGCGGGGCAGATGTTTCCACACCATAGAAAGGCGTTCCCATAAAAGTCAGAATACTGAGCACTGCAACGACTAATGCCCCAACTGACAAACCGACACGGCGGTCAATGTAGCGGCGGCTGGGTCCCAATTCAAAATAGGGTAAGATGAACAAAAAGCCAAAAATGACACCCGGCATCACCAAGCCCCATAACACTTTGTCACCAATCTTCAACATGCCTTGCAACCATAAGAAATACCATGGAGCAGTGGTGTGAAGCGGGGTGACAAGCGGATTGGCATGGGGTTCGAGCGGGGCATGGAACAAATTGCCAACTGATACCGCAAAAACCATTAGGGTTGTCCAGAAGAAAACCAGGAACATTTCACGAGTAAAGACATCTGGCAAGAAGTAAGAACGCTTGTCAACAGGCACACGGCGGGCTGTGTCTTCGCCAATTTGTTCCGCATCTGGGGGTAAAGAATGCCCATGAACAATCACTTTGTAGTAATGCACACCCGTAAAAATCAAACCAATCAAGGGCAGGGCAAAGACGTGAAGCAGGTAAAAGCGCAATAAGCCGTTTTCGCTGAATTGTGGTGCGCCACGTACTTGCAAATTGACCCAAGCACCCACCTCTTGGGGGGGAATGGCTTCCACCATAGATGCACCGATGGTGACCGCCCACAAGGAAAGTTGGTCCCATGGGAGCAGATAGCCGGAGAAGGACAGGAACAGCGTAACCATCAACAGCACCATTCCCGTGAACCAGGTGAATTGGCGTGGTTTTTTGTAGCTACCGGTTACAAAGGTGCGGAGCATGTGAAGTGCAACCATCACTACCATCCCTTCAGCACCTATTTTGTGCAAGTCGCGCAAAAATTGACCAAACGGCACATTGCCCATAATGTTGAGCATGTTTTCGTAAGCCACTAAAGGGGAAGGCGTGTAGAACACCATCAACAACAAACCAGTGATAATCTCAAACACAAAGAAGAAAACCGACAACCAGCCTAAGCGAAATGTCGGGTAAAGAGACATGACGCGATTGTGGAAATAGGTCGGGCGCATGTGAAGCCAGAAGCCATCGGCATGTGGTTTCACACGCGGGTTGGGCTTGGGGGCTGGGTCGCCACGCAAAACCCCACGAATATCGCCAACGGTCAACCCGGCGGTCATGCGGCTCACCACATCGTCAGTGGTTTCTACCAACGTAGTTTTTAGACCCTTCTTCTTAATATCATCAACTATCGGCAAATGCAATTTGAAAATCGGACGAGAAGCCATGATTATTCTCCAAAACAGTCGTAAGCTAAGCCAATAGGCTTAGTTATTTTTGCCGGGGTCATTGGATTGACCATTAAAGCGCTTGCCGGTATTGACGACAATGGTTGTGGCACCGCTGGGAATTTCTACCGGTTGGATATTGCCATCGGCATCCGGTTCAGACTTGGCAAGCGTATTGCCTGCCGCATCTTGAAATTCGAATTCAAAGGTATCCAAATTGCGGTTGGCGGGGTTGCTGTAGGTGGTGCCATCTGCCAAATATTTGGAGCCATGACAGGGGCATTCAAAGCGGTCGCTTGCATCGCCCCAACCATACAAACAGCCCAAATGCACGCAGACCATGTAGATGACCTTTAAACCTTTGTTCTTCGGGCGGAATTTTTCAGTGCCGACCTGAGCAAAACGCGGGTCATTGATGCGTTTGTCACCGACATTTACCAGCCAAAAGCGTCCATCGGGGATACCCTTGGGTTTGCTATCCACTTCAGGAATTGCGGTAACCTCCAGCGGAAACAAGCCACCGAATTCGCCTTCGCGGAAGCGCGGTAAGGTAAACCACAAGGTTGCGCCGACTGATTCTGCCATGAGAAGCGCCATACTCGCGCCCCAAACATAGTACAAAAATTCACGGCGTGTCATGGGTAAAGGTTGAGACACAGCTGTCATTAAGTTTCCTCCATAAGGGTACAATTTACGGAATTTTTCAAAAAACTTTTTAAAACAAAAATTTAACGCCCACAATAAGCGTTTGATAAATTTATCACAATCAACTTAGGGTGTCAATGACAGTTATTAATGAGATACTCATTTGCTCAAATTTGAGCTGGCAAAAGGGCGGGCAACTGCCAGTGCGCTAAATATATTTGGCATGGGTGCCGAAAGCCGACTTACGCTTTTTCCCTTAATGAGAGAAAGGTATAGTTTTCATTCGTGTCGAATATTAAAGTTGGGCTAGGTGTGGGTGAGATTGTTAAGAAAACATGAAGTGTATCGCCCATGCACTACCCATCAAAGCAGTACAGTGCGCTATAATTGCAGTATGACATTTTTACGCAGATTTTTCACTGGCAACAGCCCATCCACTGCAAGCGAAGCTCCCCCCCAGCGCCCCGACCCCAATGTGATTGTCACAGTGATTGGGGCGGGCAGTAGCATGAACGGCGTGATGACCGTGCAAGGGGGCGCACGACTGGATGGTAGCTTTGAAGGCTCTTTGGTAGTAAATGGCACACTGGTGATTGGTCCAACAGCCCGCATCATTTGCGAAGAAATTCGGGCGCAAAACGCGCTGGTATATGGCACTGTCAAGGGCAATCTCATTGCCGAGCGTGTCGAAATCAAGAGCACCGGAAAAATCTTCGGCAATCTACTCACCGACAGCCTAGCCACCGAAGAAGGCGGCTACGTGCGCGGCGAAGTCACCCTTTCCACACCCGCTTCCATTGAAGATAATTATGAGCTAGATGAGTTCGTTACCGATTTTGATGAAAGTATTACGGAAGACGATGCCCCACCAGACGATGAGCCGTCAGACCCAACCCGCACATGAAAAATGCCGTTTTGACTCGCTTTGACCGCTTTGACCAAGTTGCCATTAGCCTACTAGTCAGCTTATTGCTAGCTGTGGTCGGCATTGCTTGGCTGGGGCATACCAGCCCGCCACCGATTTCCGCCTATCTGCCCGCGCCAAATACCAGCATGGGAGTCACGGGTCAAATCGGAATCAAATTCTTGCGTAAGATGGATATTGCGCAAGTGCCTACCCTGCAAGTGCAAAACCTGCAGTCGGGTGAAGTTGTGCCCGGCACAGTCGCTTGGCAACAGGATACTCTATGGTTTAAACCAACAGCCCCACTCACACCCAACACCACCTACCAAGCACAAATCCAGCCCGGTCAACTACAAGCGATTGATGGGCGCACTTTTCACCAAGCGTTGACTTGGCAAGTGCAAGTACGCAACCCCGAATTGGTATATCTGGCTCCGGTAGATGGCGCACGCGAATTATGGCGGCTTGACCCTTTTACTGACGAAGTGGCACAACAACTCACGCAAAGCGATGGCAACATCTTTGATTTTGGCATAAGCAGGGATGGAGAGCGGATTGCCTACTCGGTCATCAACGCCAACGGTGGCACCGACTTGTGGCAAATGGCACGCGATGGGAGCCATGCCAACATTTTGGTCAATTGCCAGCTAGACCGCTGTACCGAACCGGCATTCTCGCCCGATGGCAGTCGCATTGCCTACAGCCGTGAAGTTGCCCCCCAAGACCCCACCACTCAACCGCAAAGCCCACCGCGCTTGTGGACAGTTGAACTTTCTACCGGACGCACTGCCCAGCTCTACCAAGATTCGCAAGTATTGGGCTATAACGCCAGTTTTTCGCCGGATGGCAACTACCTAGCCTTCTTCGATGCCGCCCAGCAAGGCATCCGCATCTTAGACCTTTCAAACCGCAAAGTGCAAATTTTACCCAGTTGGACCGGGCAGGTGGGCGCATGGTCGCCGGATGGTAAGCAGATGCTATACAGCGAAGTGATTTTTGCCGATGACCAACAAAGTGTAACCTTGCTCAGCGCCGATTTGGCAAGCCAAGCCACCACACCAATCGACATTTCGCATATCGGAGAGATTTCTAGCCTACCCGCCTGGTCGCCGGATGGTGAGTGGCTGGTCGCTGGTTTGCGCCCGCTAGATGGTGGAGTTGCCTTGCAATTGTGGCAGTTTCGCCCAGATGGAAGCTCTGCCAAACCCTTGACCGAAGATGCGCTCTTTACCTGGGGCATGTACCGCTGGGATCCCACCAGCCAATGGCTGGTGGCGCAACGTCTAGAATTGCAAAAATCTTATGCCACACCCGAGCTGATTTTGTGGAATCGAACCACCGGCGAAATGCGCCCGCTGGTAAGCAACGCCACCTTTCCTGCTTGGTTGCCCTAACGCACGCTTTCTGTTTTCGGTCGACGTGATGGAAATTGCGCTTTTTCGCTTAAGAAAAAAGGCGCAACTCGATATTCGGCACGTGTGCCGAATAGAACCCGTATCGAATATCGCACGCCGTTCTGAGCCATAGCGAAAATTTACAAAAATGTTATAATGTTACGACATTTACATCTCTGAGAAGTTATGCCAGCAAATTCCAAACTCCCTATCCTAATTGTCGGTGCCGGTCCGGTCGGGCTGAGCCTAGCCATTGCACTCTTGCACAAAGGCTTGCCGGTGACCGTTATCGAAGCCGATGCGGAACTTAACACCCAAATTCGCGCCAGCACGTTTCACCCACCCACACTGGAGCTATTTGCTCAGTGGGGAGTGATTGACCCAGTGCTGGCGGCTGGGCATCGGGTTAGCCTTCTGCAATACTGGGAGCGGCAAACGCGCCAATGTATCGCCGAGTTTAACTACCGCCTAATTGCGGAAGACACCCCCTACCCCTTCCGCCTGCAACTGCCCCAACATGAGCTGACCCATCTCCTGCTACCCATCGTGCAAAATCATCCATTGGCTAGGGTTCACCTAGGCAAGATGGTCACCAGCTTTGAAGACAACGGCAAGCAAGTGGAAGTGACCGTGAAATCCGCTAAAGGCATAGAAAAGATTGTCGGTAGCTATTTGTGTGGTAGTGATGGGGCACGCAGTGTGGTGCGTACCCAGCTTGGTTTGGCTTTTACAGGCATGACCTACGAAGACCGCTTTCTACTGGTGGGTACGGATTTGCGTTTTGACCACATTTTCCCCAACATCGCACCGGTTGCCTACATCTTTGACCCGCAAGAGTGGGTAATCCTATTAAATCTGAGTGATTGGGTGCGGGTAGTCTTCCGCATGAAACCAGACGAAGATGAAAAAACAGCCATGCAACCCCAACAACTACGCGCTCGCATGGCAGGCTTACTCCCAGATAGTGGCGAGTTCCCCATCCGCACCTTGCAGTTATACCGTGTTCACCAGCGGGTCGCTTCAACTTTCCGGGTGGGAAGGGTGCTGTTGGCGGGGGATGCGGCACATTTGAATAACCCGGCTGGCGGGATGGGCATGAACAGCGGTATCCACGATGCCGCCCTGCTTGCCGATTGCTTGGCGCGGGTGTGGGCGGGCGAATCACCCGACCTGCTAGACGAATATAGCCACACCCGCCGCAAAGTAGCCCTGGATAGGGTGCAAGCACACGCTGGGGAAACCTATGCCGACTTAACCACCACTGACCCCGCCGAACGCACCCGCCGCAATCATCGCTATGCCACCCTAGCTAGCGACCCCGTTCTCGCCCGTGAGTACCTACTCAAGGCTTCCATGCTGGCATAGGAGAACCGAGCCAGCATGGGTTCATCGCATGATCCTTCGCTATTCCCCCACTCAACCCGATGCACTTCCTAGCCGGACAACCCACCCCACCCACCAATGGTCGTTTTTTTGAAGTGTATAGCCCCGACACTGGCAAATTATTGGGCTACGCGGCACGCGGGGACGCCAGCGATGCTGATTTGGCGGTGCGTAGCGCCCGGCGAGCCTTTGCCCAGTGGTCAGCTTTGCCACCCGGCGAGCGAGAGCGGGTGATGCTGACGGCGGCAGACTTAATCGAAGCCAATGCGCACTGCTTTCAAGATTTAATCATTGATGAGAGCGGCTCCACCATCCGCAAAGCACGCTTTGAAATCTCATACAGCGCGTCCTTATTGCGGGCGGCGGCGGGTGAAGCCAGACGCTTATATGGTGAGACATTCCCCAATGATAAGCCACAGCGCATCAGCATGGTTTTGCGCGAACCGTTGGGTGTGGTGGTGGCGATTTCTCCATTTAATGCGCCGCTGGTTTTGCTAGTGAAGATGATTTGCTTTGCCTTGGCGGCAGGCAATGCTGTCATTGCTAAGCCCAGCGAAGAAACCCCTTTGGTGGCGTTGGAACTGGCACGGATTTTGGCTTTGGCGGGCTTTCCGGCTGGCACCTTTCAGGTAGTCAACGGTTTTGGCGCAGAAGTTGGAGCGGCTTTGGTCAATCATCCGCACATCAATGGCATTGCCTTCACGGGCAGTACCGCAAGCGGTGTGCGGATTGCCCAGCAAGCCGTGACGCACATGCACCGCATGCAAATGGAGTTGGGGGGCAAAAATCCGCTTTTGGTGCTGAAGGATATTGACCCGGTGCAGGCGGCAAATGTGGCGGCGGTGGGAGCATTCTTTCATGGCGGGCAAATTTGCATGTCGAGTGCCCGCATCATTGCCGAGCGCGAAGTTGCTCGCCCCTTTGCCGAAGCACTCGCCCAAAAAGCCACGCGCTTGTATTTGGGCGATTTACGCGATGAACAAACCGCCTACGGTCCACTCATTAACCAACGCGCTATTGAAAAAGTGCAAGCCCATGTGGATGATGCCTTGCAAGGGGGGGCAGAACTGCTGTGTGGGGGCAAGCTCCATCATGGTAATGTCTATGCGCCGACTGTCTTGTGGGAACCCAGCCGCCGGTCAGCGGCATGGTGTAGCGAAACCTTTGGTCCGGTAGTGAGTGTGGTGGCGGTAGATGACTTGGATGCGGCAATTGCACTGGCAAATGAGAGTGAGTACGGCTTAAGTGCGGGCATCTTGACCAACGACCTTCAGCGCGGACTCAGCGCCGCACGGCGCATTCGGTGTGGTGCGGTACATGTTGGCACGCACAGCTACCAAAGTGATACGATGGCACCCGTGGGTGGCTTTGGCATGAGCGGTTTCGGGCGCAGTGGGGGCAAGTACAGTGTGGAACACTTCACTGAATTAAAATGGGTGAGCATTGAACTGGGCGAAACGCCCAATCCGTTTTAGGCTAAATACTAGACCCGCATAAATATTGCCAAATTTCGTTTACTCACACAACAAATCGTATAACCTAGCAAGGTAAGCTTGTATAATAAGAGTATTCGCAATGATTGGTTTTACGTGCCTAATATTTTCAAAGACGATATTCGACACGTATGTCAAATATCCAGTCGCGTTTTTTCTTAAATTTCTATCCACGTCAAATAGTTATGGCACAGATATTTGCGCCAGTCCAGCAATAGATTCTGAACTGTACCAAACATAAACCAAACTTACCACAAAACCATGTCTGACATTAACGCTCAAATCCAAGCGCAATTTTCGCGAGTTGCCGCCAATTACAGCGCTAGCACGGTTCACGCCCAAGGGCTGGAGCTAGACCGCATGTTGGCACTTGCCCAACTGCAAGGGGGCGAAACTGTACTGGATGCTGGCACAGGCGCGGGGCATACCGCGCTCCACTTTGCCCCGCATGTCGCCCAAGTCATTGCGTTGGATATGACCGCCGCCATGCTTGCGCAGACAGAAAAACTAGCGAATGCACGCAGTATTCAAAATGTCAGGTTGATGTTGGGTGATGTTGCCAATATTCAACTAGAGTCTGCCAGTGTGGACTGCGTAACCAGCCGATACAGCGCCCATCATTGGGCAAACCCCGAGCAAGCCATCCGTGAAATCAGGCGGGTGCTTAAGCCCAATGGCAGGTTTTTGTTGTTTGATGTCGTGGCTTTAACTGACCCCACTTGCGACACCTTCTTGCAAGCTATCGAATTAATGCGCGACCCATCGCATGTACGCGACCATACCATCCAACAGTGGCTGGAGCTATTAACCGTTGGTGGTTTTTCGGCTCACTTAGCGGGGGAATATCCGCTCTTTCTGGAGTTCTCCGCTTGGGTTAAGCGCATTGCCACCCCACCGGACAATGTCGCTTTGATACGCACATTGCTTGAAGGTGCGCCCGCCCATGTTCAACAACACTTTCAATTACAAACTGACCTTTCGTTTACTCTCAGTACCGCTTTAATTAGCGCAAAACGCAATGAATAACCTGCCGGGCGTGTTCGAGTTTCTTTTTTCACTCACCAGCAATCCACTCGCCATTGTAGATGAGCAGAGTCGGATTGTACAAACCAACCGAGCATTTTTGCATTGGGTAGGTCTGCCTGAAGCTCAGGTCTGTAGCACACCGATTGCGACATGGCTAACCGAATGGGAGCAAATTCGGGAAGTTTTACCGCAATTTCAAAAGCCCGACACCCTATTTCTGCCGCTACGGTACATCCGCCAACTTGCAGATGGTAGCGATGTGTCAATTGGAAAATGCACGATGGGTGAAGATGTTTTTTGGGTAGTCGCTCTTTCTGCGCTCACTCAGCGGTCGATCACCAGCCTACCGGAAGAAAACCCCAACCCGGTTTTGCGAGTCAGTGCGGCAGGCGAAGTGATTTATGCCAACCCACCAGCGCAAAAACTGTTATCAGAGATAGACACAACTCAAAGCAAGTGCGTACCTACGGATTGGCATTCCGCCATTCAACGTGCTGTTCACACACAACAGCCCCACACGCTGATATTTTCTTTCCAAGCCAAACACTATCGGTTGCAACTAATTCCTGTAAATGGAAATGCTCTTACAAATATATACCTAACAGATATTAGCGAACTAGCTCAAGCACAGGATACGCTTCAGCTCTCTAATGAAATTTTAAACTCGGTAGGCAATATGGTGATTGTTGCCAATGAACACGCCGAAATTACCTATATTAGCCCGTCTGTACGAGATGTTTTGGGCTATGAGCCGGATAAATTACTGGGAAATGGTTGGTGGCAGATTGAACGGCTGGCACGTCAAGATGTGGATGTAGAAAAACGCTATCTGATAGAAGTGGCACGCCGAGTGCGACCACCCGAAGCAGAAAATTACGAGTCTGCGATGCGCCATAAGGATGGAAGCGTGCGCCACCTAATCATCAAAGATGCGGTGGGTCCGCGCAATTCAATTATTGGGGTGTGTGCCGATATTACTCCTTTTAAAAAGGCGCAGGCCGAAATCCAGCAACAACGCGATTTTGCACAAGCGATTCTAGAGCGCATGGGACAAGCTGTGGTGGTAACAAACACTCAGGGAATTTTTGAATATGTAAATCCAGCATTTGAGCATATCACCGGCTATCCGCTTGCTGAGCTTAAAGACAAGACCCCGGTTGATCTTTTGCCTGAATCTAAACGGAAGGCAATGTGGGAAATTTTTACTGAACGACAAGTCGGCAATGCAACTATTTATGACACCGGGTTTCTTAGCAAAAAAGGAGACTACATCCCAGTTATTGTCAATGGCGTTCCGCGTATGATTAATGGCGAATTTCGCGGAACGATTTCCGTATTGACTGACCTGACCGATAGACGCCGCATGGAAGAAGAATTAAGAGCGGCTTTATCAAAGGCAAACGAAGCTTCAGAGCTTAAAAGTTCCTTTCTGGCAACCATGAGCCACGAAATTCGCACGCCCATGACCTCTATTTTGGGCATGAATGAGCTTTTGCTTCGTTCAGGGCTATCGCCCGAACAAACCGTGCTGGCAAAAACTGTAGAAGAGTCCGCAAAAAGTCTACTGGTAATTTTAAACGACATTTTGGACTACTCCAAAATCGAAGCCGGTAAAATGAATTTGCGCCCTATCATGTTTGAAGTTCCAAGCCTAGCGGAGAGTGTCTACCGTCTGTTTGTGCCATTGGCAGAACAAAAGCAAATCAAATTTACGATAGAAGTTGACCCGGCTTTCAAGTCGTTTCTATTGGGCGATACGGCACGGATTCGGCAGGTGTTGTCTAATTTAATCAACAACGCCATTAAGTTTACGCAAGATGGTTTTGTGCATGTACAAGTAATGCTAGAAACTCAGCCCCAAAACGGACACACCAGCAAAGATGATGCACCGATATGGGTAAAATTTGCAATTTTGGATAGCGGTATTGGCATCTCAACCGAGCAAAAATCTTTACTATTTGAGCCATTTTCCCAGATTGATTCATCCAGCACGCGCAAATTTAGCGGCACAGGTCTGGGGTTGGCAATTTGCAAGCGCCTGGTGATGTTGATGAATGGCGAGATTGATTGTACTTCCGAACTTGGGAAAGGTTCTACTTTCTGGTTTAGCTTACCCCTACAAAGAGCAAATTTGCTACAACCTACACTGAACTCGTCCCCTACTGTCCCCTTCACTCCAGCAAATCCGACTAACACCCAGGCGATTAAAACAAAACCACCCATCTTGGTGGTAGAAGATACCCTGCTCAATCAGCAATTGTTCCGTTTGCAGTTACGCCAGCTTAATTTTGACTGTGAAATTGTGGGTGATGGCGAATCTGCCTACGAGAAATTGATGTCTACGCCAGAGCAGTATAGTTTGG
Source organism: Anaerolineales bacterium UBA6668 (assembly GCA_002455215.1). Lineage (GTDB taxonomy): Bacteria > Chloroflexota > Anaerolineae > Anaerolineales > UBA6668 > UBA6668. Next base: position 13,555 of record DKKK01000065.1, read on the forward strand.
CATTGGTAGATGTTAATATTCCTATCTTAAATGGTTTCGAACTTACCCAAAAAATTCGCCAAGCGGAGGCGGGAGGGCAAAGTCGGAGAATTATCATTGCCGTGACCGCAAATGCAATGGCAGGCGACCGCGAGCAGTGTCTGGCGGCAGGGATGGATGACTACCTAGCCAAACCGGTCTCGCTTAAAGGGCTGGAACAAATGCTTCACAAGTGGCTGGGTATGCAATGAGATGTCAAACAAGCTTGAAAGATTCACAACGCTAGCTGGCTGAGCAAAGCCCGCCAGCGTTGTGGCTCTTCTTCAAAGATATAGTTCACAGGCAAAACAACCATGCCACTGCCACCTACCTGACGAAATTGGCGCACAGCGTTGGCGATTTGTACCTTGGGCACGATGAGCGAAATCGCAAACAAATCATTGCTTGCATTGCGGTCAATGACCCGTGAGATTGTCGGACCTTGCAAACCGCCAAAATCAGTCTCGTTTAAGATGCGTTCCGCAATGGCTTCCGCTGATGCGCCGCGAATGTTGGCAATTAAAGAGTAGTAGCCTTCTGCCCGCAAATGTGCTTCAAAAAACTCTAGCAGTTGACGCGCCACATCCAACACGGCGGGTTCTTGCAGACGTTCCCGATTACCGATAAATGCCGCTTGTGACCGCAAAATCACCCCATCTTGCAGGGTTTTCATACGATTGTCACGCAGAGTCTGCCCGCTAGAAACCAAATCTACAATAAAATCAGCCACACCCAAAGCCGGTGTAATTTCCAACGTACCTTCAGTATGCACCAAACGGCAAGACGGGAAATTGACAGATTGTAGAAAACGCTCCGTCAGCACTTCAAATTTTGTGGCTAGGCGCGGTTGTCGCCCCAAAGTGGTCAGGTGTTGCCGCAAGTCGTTTAGGTGGTTGACATGCTTCCAGTTTTCGGGAACTGCTACTTCTAGGTTGCATTTGCCAAAGCCGAGCGCTTCGTGAATAACGACCACCTGCCCGTGATCGCCACGATATTCTTCGGTTACATCTAACCCGGTAATGCCAAAATGCAACCCACCGGCACGCACCCCCAACACAATATCCGTAGCGCGTTGAAACACCACTTCCACATCGGGTAGCGCAGGAATGCGGGCTTGGTATGCCCTTTCATTGGGGCGATAGACTTTCAAGCCGCAATCATCTAACAATTGCAAAACATCTTCTTGTAACCGCCCTTTGCTAGGGACACCAATGCGAATAGTCATAATTTGCTACCTATTTTTATTACTTACACAAGAAAACACCCACGCGCGAGGTGGGTGCAAAATAGAACTTAATTTGGGTGAGATTGAACGTCTTTAGAACGAACAAAATCAATACTCGACAGCCTGAAAGTTTATATTTGACACCAGTCGGTCGAATATCGAGTTGAATATACGCCTTTCTTAAAATTCCCGATATCGGGTATAAAAGCGAGCAGTCAAAATGATAACACAGTTTTTGCCTAGAACAAAACAAGTGTTTGTCTTGCTCTAGTTTTCGTTGGCACGTTTTATATACTCGGCACGGATAGGAGTTACGCTTTTGCATAGCACTGACCATCACTTAAGACGGTCTGATTTTCAGGTCATTTCGACTGAAAGGAGAAATCCAGCCCAGTGTGCTATATTCGACACGGATGAAAACTTCGTTTTTTCCTTAAGAGAAAAACGCAAATCGGTATGATACCGAATCTAACGCGTGCCGAATATCAAGGATTCCTCTCTCGCTTCGCTCATTCGAAATGACAAAGCCGTTGCTTGGTAATGAACGGTTGCGTTCTGGTCAAAAAGCAAAAATCCGCAATCTGTGACCGTGCTTAGTATAATTACGCGCCAAGCTCTATGGGCTACGGAGCGTTTACCCTGCCACGCAGTTCCCAATCTAACACCCACCCATCTTGCCCATCTTGCCATAACAGCCGTTCATTGTGGGTCGGGTCATACATGCCCACCCAAATTTTGAGTGTATGCGCTTGCACCCCAGCCGGTATCTGAAATTCATGTACATCCAACACCTGCAAGCCGCTCTGCCAGCTTTGGGTAGGCAGTGCGCCGTTTTGGGGTTCGCCGTCATGTTGAGCCACCACAAAACCATCCGGCGCAACGGCATGGACAAACACACGCCAGTTTTTTCGCGCTTGCCAATCTGCACCCGCTTGCCAGACCAGACTCACCCGCACCCAATCGCTCCCCACATAGTCAGTATTGGGTTGCCCATTGATGGTTAGGTAAGCGTATTGCAAGCTAGCGCCATTGGCTAAGGTCGCTTGCGGCTGTAAAAGTTGGTCTATGGTTGCGTTAGGCGCTTGATATTCAATGATGCGAGTTTGGGCAAAGCGTGTCTCTTGGGTGCGAATGGCAGATGTATTGAGAAAAGACTCAACCTGTCCATTGGGGTCCCACGCCACATTGCGAAAGGGTAATAGCCAAACGCTGGGGTAGGCTTGCAAAATACTGTTTATCTCACTTTGGAGCGTGCCTGACTCAAATGGGAAAGCGCTCGGCAAGAGCAGGCGCTTTACAAACGGCGTTTGACGCAAATAGTACACTTGCACCGGGTCAGGGGTGTTAGAGATAAAGGCTGAGCCAGTTTGCTGGTGAGCAATAGCATAGGCAATGGCAGGGCGTACGCCGTTGTTTTTGCCGCTCCCATTGGCATGATAATGTGCAAATAAACCGGGTAGGTAGGCACTCAACATTGCTACCCCCACTACGCCTGCCAGTAAACGCCCCCAACGCAGTTGCCGATAGAGCCAGACCCAACCACCCGCCAATAAAATGTACAGGGCAGGAAAGGCAACCATTAGGTAAAAATTATTGAATGTGCCACGGCGCAAGGTGGTTACATAGATGCCAGCGCTTGCTAAGCCTGCCCACAGCCACAGCACCATCAGCCACGGTGAACGGCGCACTTGCCAAGTTCCAAGCGCCATCAGCACCAGCCAACCTATCACCAATGCCAAACGGGCGGGATCCTGCACAGCAGGGCTAGCGGCAATTTCTGCCAACATGCCAAAGAGAATGGCGCTGGCGGCATATTGATGGGGGTCGGAGAGTTGCCCACGCAGGAGGGCAGGCAGGATAAAGACTGCCCAAGCCAACACACTGGCGGCAATTCCCGCACCAGCGGCGAGCCAACGTAGCCACGCTTGACGAGACGGGCGCACGGCAAGCAGGTATGCTACTTGCGCAACCCAGCCAAAAACCGCGTAGTAGTGGCTGAACATGGCAAAAATGCCACAGCCAATATAGCCCCAAAATGCCCAGCGCTTACCCGCCAGCAGAAACGGCAGACAAATCAGCCCAGCCAGTGTACTCCCGACTGCCAATGGGTACATGTTGCGCACATCCTGCGCCAGCCAAATTTGCTGGGGGTGAAGTACCGCCAATACCAGTACCCAACCCGCCAAGCTTCGCCCACCTACTTGTTTGGCAAAACGCCAGAGTAAGGGCAAGAGCAAGAGACTCAGTAAGACGGATGGAAAACGCAACATCCATTCGCTATCGCCCATCGTCTTAACCCAGGGTTGTAAAAGCCAGTAATGAATGGGCGGTTGCGGGTCTGCTTCGCGTACAATGGTTTGCAAAATATCCAGTGGGTCGCGCTTATTAGCAGTGTAGTTCCAGCTAAAAGCTTCATCGCCGCGTAGTTCGTTGGCATCTAGGCGATAAGCCCGCAAAGCAAAGCCCAACCCTACCAGCGCCAGCAATAGCCAATACTCCCAGCGCAAACGCCGTGCGTGTAGGGTGTTGGAGACTATGGGTAAGGGTGACATCCTGCGCAGGGAATAAAAAAAGAAAATCGTACTTTGCGCTCGTAAAGTACGATTTTCTCAGAAAGCAAATTTCACCGTCTATTGTGCGGCATCTAGTGCGGCTTGAATTTCTTGGTCAAACACTTCAAAGGGTTGTGCGCCCACTAAGGATACGCCGTTAATAAAGAAGTGTGGTGTGCTGTTCACCCCGGCTTTGCGTGCATCGTTAAAGTCTTTGCGGACTTCATCTAAGGTTTCTTGGTTATTGTTGCAACTGTCAAAGCTGGCTTGGTCAACACCGTTTGAAACAGCCAGTGAGCGATATAACTCTTGCCCTAACTGCGCTTGGTTATTAAAAAGGGCTGTGGAAAATGGGAAGTAGGCGGTAGGGTTGATTTTGTACACGCATTCGGCGGCAATAGCACCGGGCAAGGCTTCCGGGTGAATGCTGGTGAGTGGGAAGTCGCGGGCGACAAAGCGCACTTGGTCGCCATACTTCTCCATAATTTGTGGTAGGGTCTCGGTGCGAAAACGGTAGCAGTATGGGCATTGCACATCGGCAAATTCGATGATGGTGACTTTGGCAGATTCGGAACCCAGCCACGGGTCATCGTCCGCTGTGACAGCCGGTGAGCCACCTTCGATAGATGCGACTTGTGTAGCCACTGCCACCAGCAAATCCGAATCGGCACTCGAAGCGGCACGCCCACCAGATAGTCCCCATATTAAATAGCCAGCCCCCAAGCCTAAGGCAAACAACAATGGGGCAATCAACCACGGTGCTAACTGGCTCCAGCGAAATTCAATCACTTCTTCTTGGGTACGGTAGCGATTGCGAGCGGGTTCGAATGTTTCTTCAGAATTGGATGGAGTATCTTGTTGAGTTGACATGAGATTAATAAAGATGGTTAAAAGCGAACATTGAGAAAGCAGGCAATTGTCATCCCTTCAAACTAGCCCACGCCACACTGACCCAGCCCAGGATAAAACACACGCCACCCAATGGCGTAATAGCCCCCAACCAGCGTGCGCCCCCCGCACTGACCACATACAAACTGCCGCTAAACAGTACAATTCCCAGGCTCCAGCCCCAGCCAGCCCAGGTGAGCGCCGACATTTCAGGAAAAACTTTCACTGCCAATGCCAAAAACAGCAATGCCAGAGCATGGTACATTTGGTAACGCACTGCCGTTTGGAATGTTTCGAGCTGTTGGGCAGATAAAACGCTTTTGAGCCCGTGTGCGCCAAATGCACCCAGCGCCACAGCCAAACCGCCAAAAATAGCGGCTAAAAGGAGCAAAGTTCGTGGGTTATTCATAGGATTGAGAATACTTTTTTGTTCGATAACGAACTACGACGAAGGTCAGCAAAGTTCCGAATTGCCAACTCGCTATTCGGCACGCGTGAAAATTGTGCATTTTTCTGGAAAAAAAGCGCAAATCTGCCCGGCGCCAAATACAGCTTAATTTTCGCACAAAAGACGGACTCTTGCCACATCTTGCTCAATTTGGGCAATCAGAGCAGGTAATCCATTAAATTTTTGTTCCGGGCGCAAAAATGCTTCAAACTGTATGCAAAATTCCTGCCCATACAAATCGCCGCTAAAGTCGAGCAGGTGTGCTTCGACACTTAAGCCCAGTTCGCGATTCAGCGTAGGGCGCAAACCGATATTCACAGCCGCCAGATAGCTCATTGCATTTGCCAGTACCACCCGGCAAGCATACACGCCATTGGCAGGGAGTAATTGTTCGGGCGAAAGTTGGACGTTGGCGGTGGGAAAGCCCAACTGTCGCCCCAATTGTTGCCCGCGTACCACCACCCCGCACACGGCAAAGCGCCGTCCGAGCGCCTGCCCGGCAATCTCCACTTTTCCGGCATGTAGCCACTGGCGAATGCGGGTGCTAGAAAGGACGGCATTTTCCCAATAGAAGGGTTCAGTCACTTGCAGTTGGTAACCATATTGTGGGGCATGTTGCGCCAGCCAAGTGGTGTCACCTTCGCGCCGATAGCCCAATGCAAAATCCTGTCCGCACCACAATTGGCGAAAATGTAACTGCTCTTGCAAAAGTGCAATAAACGCATCCGCAGAGCGCAGTGAGATTTCGCGGTCAAATGGTTGAGTAATCACCACATCTACACCAAACTGTAGGAGCTGTTGGGCACGGGCATAGGGCAAGGTCAGGCACGAATTTTGCGGACGCTTGCCCAGCAACACCGCTGGGTGCGGGTGAAAGGTGAGTGCTACTGCCCGTAGCCCCGCAGTGCCAGCTTGTGCCACCATGCGGGAAATCACCGCCTGATGCCCACGATGCACCCCATCAAACGAACCAATTGCCAGCAAGCAGTCTGCTCCGGCAGGGTAGTCATTTAGGGCGTGAATATGTTGCGCGGACATACAGATTGCGACAGCTAACTGACCAGCACTTTTTGCGGTTGCAAAGTGCGCAGGTTGGAATCTGCCCGTCCTATGGCAAAAAAAGCGCCTTCAGCCGTGTATAAACGCACTTCCCCGTGCAAGTTGCCAGCATGGAGCGCGACTACCCCTCCATTGCACAGCCGCCGGTACTCCCACTCGTTTACATAAACAGCGGGCAAGTGAGAAACCGCCCGGTCGGCGGGTAGTAACCAATGCGATAGTGTGGCGGCTTGACTGGCTTGTTGATACGCGCTAGGGGTGTGAGCTTGTTCAAGCGAAAATTCGCCAATGTGGGTACGTTGCAGTGCGGCAAGGTGCGCCGGACAGTCAACTTTCTGCCCTAAGTCGTGCGCGAGTGAGCGGATGTATGTGCCCGCGCCACAATGCACCGCCAAATGCAGGTCGGGCGCTTGCCACGCCAGCACTTCCAAGCCGAAAATGGTGACGGTGCGTGCCGGAATTTCCAACATTTCACCACGGCGAGCGGCTTTGTAAAGCGGTTGCCCGTCTTTTTTAATGGCGGAAAAAGCGGGTGGCACTTGTTGGATTGCGCCCTGAAAGTGGGGCAATGCCGCTTGGATGGACTCTAGGCTAGGCAGTTGCGTGCTGGTGGCAGTCGGACGCCCTTCGGCATCGTAAGTGTCGGTTGCTTGTCCAAAGCGAATTTGTGCAAGATAGCGCTTGTCATGCCCAAGCAAATACTCGCTCAAGCGAGTCGCCCAGCCCACACACAGAATCACCAACCCACTTGCGAGTGGGTCTAGTGTGCCGGTATGCCCGATTTGGCGCGCTTGACACCAACGGCGAGCTTGGTTGACCAAGTCGTGCGATGTAGGTCCCACCGGCTTATCAATGAGTAAAAGACCGTTCATGGGGCAAAATAGAGAGCAATAATCGCTAATGATAGATTCGACACAGATGCCGGATAGTACCCATAGCGAATAGCGAAAAAATTAAGCGCCAGCCACATTTAAAATATACAATGCCCCCGCCCACAGCAGGGCTTGCACCAACAAATTGCCAAACCATAAGACGTAAGACAAAACGCGTTGGTTGGGACGACTATGTAGCGCAATGCCGAGCGCGGTATTGGCAAGCCAAGTCACCAAGCCTATCACCGGCAAAATCAGCAAACCAGCTGGCGTGCCCATGCGGTCTGGGTCACCCAATTGATTAAAGTGAAGTGGGATGCTAGCAGGTAAGCGCGATAGATTAAACGCGATCAACCCAAAGAATAACAATAAGGGAAAAAATGTACCCGGCAATAACACTTGCGCCCAACGGTCACGCCAAAAGGGCAAGCGTTGCAACAATGGCATGGTTTGCGACAGTTCCGGCTGTTCGCTAACTGCGACTTCTTGCTCGCGGGCAGTGGCGTAGGCATCTAAGAAGGCGCGTGTATCGGCGGGGGAAATGGCATAGGTGCGCTTGTCTGTCAGGACAAACAATTGCTCACGTTGCAGGGTGGTGGCGTAAAAATTGATACGTCCAAACGATGGATGGGTGGTACTGCCCACCATCAAACCGGGCCACCACACACCACGCGGAAACACATTGGTGTCGAGCGCACTACCGGGCATGACTCGTTCAATACGGTGCATCGGAATATTGTGTTTATCTGTTCCCCATTGAATTTGAATCCCGCTGGGGCTGACCTGATAGCTTGCGCCACGCAAACCATACAAGCGCAGTCCCAGCAAGACGGCTACCGGTGATAGTAGCAGGAAGACAAACAACCAAATGACGGTGCGAAACGAGAAAGGCGCAAGAAACACCAATGCAAAGAGCAATACCAATGCCAAAATGACAACGCCCAAAGCAATGCCACCAATGGTGTTTCCTAATTTTTTGTTGGGTTCAAAAATCATTCGTACACAGGGTAGCACCAATCGCGGTATTGGGCTACTTTGCCACACACAACGTTTTCATACAGTTCGCGCAATTGACTGGCGACATTGCCGGGTTTGCCGGTTCCCACCTTGCGATGGTCAATGCGTGTGACAATGCCAATGCCAGTGCCACTACCACACGTAAACACTTCATCGGCAAGGAAAATTTCGGTGCGGTCAATCGTGCGTTCAACCACTGGCAAACCAAACTGCTCTTTCAAAAGCTGGATCACCGTGCGGCGCGTGATACCTTCCAAGATATTTTGGGTAATCTCGGTCGTAACCACAACCCCATCGCGTACCATGAAGAAATTCATAGCGCTACCTTCCGAAAGGTGTCCGTCTTCTGCTAGCACCAAAGCGTCATCAAAACCAGCTAACACGGCATCCGTCTTAATCAAAGCTGAATTGACGTATGCCCCGGCGATTTTGCCACGAGCAGGGATCATGTTGTCATCAATACGCCGCCAACTGGAAAACGTCAGGTGCATATCGGTGACATTCGATAGATATTCGCCCCACGGAATGCTCATAATTGCTACAGAAGCCTTTAGCCCGTGTAGCTTTACCCCAAGTTTTTCATCGCTCAAAAAAATGAGCGGGCGAATGTAGCAATTCTCACGATAATTTTCCTTACGCAAAATTTCACGCATGCCAAGCACTAAATCATCGGGGCTGTAGGGAAATTCCATGCGCAGGAGAGTGGCAGATTGCAACACACGGCGATAGTGGTCACGTGGGCGGAAGATGAATAATTGTTGCTCATCTGCATTCCAATAGCCACGAATACCGCCAAAGGCGGCAGTGCCATAGTGCAAAGAGTTGGTCATTAAACCGATACGGGTGTCGTTATACGGCTTAATTTCACCATCTAAATAGACAAAATTGGGTAAGGACATGGTAAAACTTCCTTCGGGAATAATCAGAATAAATTTGCAAAGCTGGTGGGAGACAATTCACCCAGCCACCTAGCGACAAGATACCCGATTATAAAACGAAATGGAAAATTTGGCATTGCTTTTTAACACTTTTCTATGCTTTAATTGTGAACACTTCGTATCCAACTTTCGTGCGCCTGAAAGTTTTCCCAGACATACCGAAAATACCGGAGTCCATGCTCGACACGTGTGCTGAATATAACTCCCCTACGCAAAAATATCCTGAAATTTTGAGAATATGGCAATCGAGAACACCTTCCTAACTGCCACAACAGAATGTTTGCCGCTAGCTCACTTTATCTTGGCGAACAACCAGCCGGAAACACGCTCTTGCTTACAAATCCAAACCGCTCCGCAAGCCAATGGATTAGCCGCTGAAATGGCAGAATTGCTAAAAAAAGATGAACTGCTCTTTGTGCTGGCAAGGGAAAATAGCCAGTTGCTGGGCTGTTTGGGCTGTGAATTTGACCGCGACAGTGCGCGGGGGTGGTTGCGGGGTCCGCTATTGACTGGTGGGGCGGATTTTTCATTGGCAGAAACCCTACTTCAGCAAGTGCTACTCCACCTACCCAGCGAAATTCAGCGAGTGGATGCGTTCATTCATAGCGCCAACCCAGTGACCCAAGCTTTTTATCGTCAGCAGGGCTTTCAACGCATTCGGGCGGTGTATGTGTATCAGGCTAGCAAGGCAAACCCTATGCCCCCCAGCGCCATAAGTCCTTGTATCACCCTACAGCCACAGTCACAGCCCGACCTAGCCGAACAGTTTTGCCAACTGCACGACCAAATTTTTCCACAAGTATACATTTCCGGGCACGCGATTTTGACGCAATTAGACGACACCCACCGCATTGAGTTGGCACTCCAAACCGGACAAGTGGTAGGCTATTGCTACCACACTGCCGATTTTAACGCGCAAGAAGGTTATATCGAGTATTTGGGAGTGGCACCTGCCGCACGCGGGCAAGGCTGGGGGCAAAAACTACTGAGTAGCGCTTTGAATTTGCATTTCAATCACTTTGGCTTAGAACAAACCAGCCTGACCGTAGACGAAGAAAACAGCAATGCACAAAGTTTGTACGAGCGGGTAGGCTTTCGCCTGGAGACTAGCGGGGTGAACTGGCGAAAAGAGTTGGGTGAGCCTGCCTAGCGCATACTCACCCAACTTTTTGTCTATTTTTAACCGAATGCCGGGCGACCCGCGCAAATTAGCTAATCAAAGTGCTGATATGTTCGGGAGCATCCACCACAATGCCATTAGCAGAGCGCTCAATGCGGCGCACCAAACTCTTGAGCACGTCTTTACTGCCAAATTCGATGAAAGTGGTGACGCCTTGTGCGAGTAGGTATTGCACTGTTTCTGTCCAACGCACCGGGGAGGTGAGTTGGGAAGTCAGTTCGGTGCGGATGGCGGGTACATCGGCTAAGGGGAGTGCGGTGGCGTTGGCAATGACCGGCGCTTGTGGCAGTTGCACTTGCAATTGGGCTACAAAATCGCTATATTCCGCAGAGACACTGCGCATGAGCGGCGAGTGGGCGGCGATGCTAACGGGCAAACGCACCACTTTTTTGGCTTTGGCGGCGGTTGCAAGCTCCATCGCCCGTATCAATGCGCCTTCATGCCCGGAAATGACCACCTGACCAGGGCAGTTGTCATTGGCTAGCTGTACTTGCTCGCCGGTTTCTTGGCTGGCTTGGGCACACAGTTCATGCACCTGTTCTGCGCTGAGCGCCAACAAAGCCGCCATGCCACCGGGTTGGCGTTCCCCTGCCAACTTCATCAGTCGTCCACGTTCACGCACTAAACGCAAGCCATCTGCAAAGGAAAGTGCGCCTGCCGTAGCAAGTGCCGTAATTTCACCGAGCGAGTGCCCGGCTACAAAAGTAGGTTTTTCGCTGTAGCCTGCCGCTTGTAGTGCCGTCAGTGCCGCCAAACCAGCCACATAGAGCGCCGGTTGCGTATTGTAGGTGTCATTAAGCGCTTCTTCCGTGCCGTTCCAACACAAATCGCTCAAAGAAAAGCCTAGCAATTCATCTGCTTTTTGCCAGAGCGCCATCGCGGCTGGGTGGGCATTGGCGAGTGCCTGCCCCATGCCAACAGCTTGTGAACCTTGTCCGGGAAAGAGAAATGCAAGTGTCATGGTGATAAAAGGTTGGGATAAGAAAACAGGCTATCCAATGACAGCCTGCTGTGGTTTTGAACGATACAGTTCGGTTGATATGACTTGATGCTATATTCGGCACGCGCGGCAACTACAGAAGTAGGCTACTCTGTCCGGTCAGTAAACTAATCTGCTCAGATTAGTTGGTTTTCTTTTCTACTTCTACCACTTGGCGACCGTTGTAAGAGCCACAGTTGGCGCAAACGGTGTGGTGGATGTGCATCTCGCCACAGGTACCACACTTCACCAGATTTGGTGGAGTCAAAAAGTCGTGCGCACGGCGCTGGTTGCGGCTGGATTTGGATTTCTTGCGTTTTGGTTGAGGCGGCATTTTTACTACTCCTGTTATTTTTATTCAATACTGGCAAGGCAGAAATGACGCCGCACAGTATGCGTTTTTATGATGATATCCGACTTACATTCTTAAATGCAATGCAATCTGTCAGAAAGCCCGCAAATTATACGGATGGAGGGCGGGTGTGTCAAGCAATTCACTACCTTTCTTAGCCAACCCAGACCCCACCCAGTTTGCCCGACACGCCTTTGTGCCCGGTAAAAGCCTGCACGGCGTCTTCACCGGCAACTCGCAAGCGACTGCATACTTGCTCCCATTCCCACACAGTATGGCGCACCGCGGCGGAGTGTGCAAATGCGTATAACGGACCGCGTTCGGGGTGGTCTAAATTGATAGCTTCGTGTTCGTCCGCCGGAAGATACCAGCTACGCAACCAGTCACCGATCCACGGCATTCGATAGAGTAAAAAGATGGGCAGGTTGGTACGGCAGGTGATCAACTCATTGTGTTGTAGGGGATTGTGGCACAAGGGGAGTTGTTCGGGTTTTGCCAGTTGTAACTGCGGGTGTTGTTCTGCCCACAGATGCACATAGTTGGTGTGTGCGTAAAAATCTTGGCGGCAGTGCAATAAACGTCCAAAAGCTTGGCGTGCCGCTAGCGGGTTGTTGTGCTTGAGAACGGCGGAAACTGCCAGTTCGCGTTGACTTTCAATATACTGAAGTGCGGCAGAGATTTGCCCGCCATCAAAATGAAAACGCGGTTGTAAAAAGCCGGGTCCAATATCTTGAAAAACATTTGCCCAAGAAATCGTCTGAATGACTGCTGGGGCAATTGCGTTTGATAGAGCTTGTTTGCAGATTTGAAAATGGTACTTTGTATTCACAAAAACGGATTATATCGCATTTAGATTAATTTTCATTAATATTTTGTGCCTATCTTTATCATGCCATACTAGGCACGGGTGCTATTCGTTTGGGAAAAGCGACTGGGATTGGCTGTGCGATTGTAGCTAGCAAGAGCAAAGGGCAAACTACTTCCCCAAAAATCACGTACCAATCGGGTGCCAGGCAGTCTTAAATTCCAAGTAAGGCACAACTTGATACAAACTCGGCGTGCTATTTAGCCAATCACTGACTGTGGGGTCTGGCAAGCATTGAACGCGCTTCACATTTTCTGCACCAAGTGTCTGTACAGTCTTTTGTTCTTCCCCGTCATTGCTATACACGGTCAGCGCGTTGACATCTCGATGCCCTGCCGCCACAGCCAATAGTTCTTTGCGTTGGCCGGTCAAGATGTTGACAACCCCCGCAGGCACATCGCTCACGGCAATCGCTTCGGCTAGGTCAATTGCCAATACGGGGGCAGGATTTTCCACCACCAGCACAGCCGTACACCCGCTTGTCAGAACTGGCAAGAGTGTGTCTATCAAGCCCAGTAAGCTAGATTGTTGGGAAGGAAAAGCCACCGCCACCCCAGTCGCTTCCGGGTTGGTGAAGTTAAAAAACGATTGTGCAACCGGATTAACACTGCTCAATACGCTTCCATATTTATCTGCCCAACCAGCAAAGTAAAATACACGGTCAATGCTGATTTGCACTTCTTGTTCCGCTGATTTGACACTTACACCGGTGGTTTGCACCAGCTTTTGGGCAAATACCGCCCGGCGGTCTTCCAAAATTTCTGCCAAGCGATATAAGATCTGACTGCGGTTGAAGGCACTGCGCTTTGCCCACCCCCCATAGGCTGAACGAGCGGCAGAGATTGCATTACGCAGGTCTTTACGGGTTGCCCAAGCATAATTTGCCATAAAATTTCCTTGTGCATCGGCTTGTATCAAAACGCGGTTGCGTTCAGAGCGGGGAAATTCACCGTTAATGAATAATTTGTAAGTTTTAGGAATAGCTATGCGGGTCATAATCGCCATGAACAAACAGTGTAGTTAGTGAAGATTGGCAAGTGCTAGCGCTTGCCCGTAGGTTTGGTTTCGCCTGCCCGCAGGTTTAGCCAGCCTTTTTCGGGAGACCAAGCGGATAACCACCCCCCACCCAGATAGGTGCTCGCCACCAACAAGAGCAAATGTGCCAACATCGCCCAATACGGTAGGGGTGCATTAAGTGTACCATGTGTCCAGATTCCTACCCAAACCAATATGCACAAAGCGACCAAACGAGTGGCAAAACCGAGCAGTTGCAGAATCGCCAACAAGCCCAGAACAATCGCCCAGAACAAATTGGGGGGGAACGGCTCGCCCAATGAGCTACGCAGTAACCACAGGCTCAGGAAAACGGTGGCTATGCGCGTCAGAAACGCAATGGCAGAAAGCCAACGTGGCAAGTTGGGCAAGCTACCATTGGCAGGGGCAAACCGCCAAGCCATGCGCCCCGTTACCACTGCAAAATCACGCAAAAAGCCGCTCAAAAAAGGAATGGCGAAGGCAAGTGATGCCCACAAGGTAGCGGGTGGATACCAAACCGGGGTCAGCAAAATAAAACTGATAAATGCCATTTGCACACCCGCTTGGGTACGACGGGCATCACTGGGGGGCAGGGGCAGTACCAACTTGCCAACGCGCCTATGCCACCATAAGCCGAGATCGTAAAGCGGTTTTGCCAGTCCTACCCACAAATACCACACCCCCACTTGCCCCCAGAGCCAAGCCAACAGGCTACCCAGCCCAATGCAGGTGGCATCCATACTGCCATCTAGGCGTTGCCCCAGTAAGGTGGTGCGGCGCATGGCACGCGCCACCCAGCCATCCAGATTGTCTAAAAGCCAACAACCCATTAGGCAACCCGACACGGCATAAGCAAGCCACGGAATATTGGCTTGCTGAAAGCGCAACATGCCCAGTGACCAGCCATACACCAACAATGGCGCACGTAAGGAGCTAATCCAATTGGCAAGCCCTAAATTCGGGAACAATTCCCCACCAGCAGGCGGATGATTGGTGTGCAGTTGCCGCCATAACTGCCAGTTTTGCCAGACTAGCAAGAGAAACGCCGGTAAACAACCAAGCAACGGCCTAACAAAATCCGAGTATGAGAACAGCACAAAAAACGACATCGGTAACCAACTCACAATAAAGAGCCAAATGGCTTCGCGTTGCAAAGAGCGGAAGTGTGTGTTGGTAGCGGCAATATTCATAAACGTGAATGGGCTGTGAATTCACTCTATTATACATCAGCTTAACCAAGACTAGGGATGTGGGAGATGGAAGACGGAAGACGGAAGACGGGATGCGGAAGATGGGATGACGACACAGGTCGAAGATGGCAGTTTTGACCCAACGGAGAAAACGTAATTTCATCCGTGACCATGGGTGCAGTTCAGTTTTTCGGA
>DKKK01000134.1 GCA_002455215.1 Anaerolineales bacterium UBA6668
CCGATCATCCGTCCAATCTGCGTCCCGAATCAGGAGTGTGTCGGTAAAGCCCCTCTGTCCTTAACACAGATTTTTCGGATTGAGAGATTACGCTGAGTGTGGATGGGTGCTATTTTTAGGTTGTTTGCCACTGATCTGGGGGCAACCCAACATCATTGTTTCACTATGCCTGAGCAGTTACCAAAAAAGATTAATTTGCCCCGTACCGAAAATACACAATTTCAGTGGCATATTAAAATAGCGTGTGAAGTGCTTGTCACAGGTGGGTAGGCATGATATAATGAAGCATCTTTATACACTTTGGAAAAAAAGTGGGTTGCCCCCACTTTTTTCTTTTGTGAAAGAAACGATTAATCTTTCATTTCCTGCTTGAAATTTTGGAGTTAAAAAAGGCATGAGAAGCCAAACAACACTTGCTTTTAATGAAGTCGTGGACACCACCAAGTTGAACCGCGACATTATTATTGAAGCTATCGAATCTGCATTGGTCACAGCCTACCGCCGTTCTGAAAATGCATCCAGCGCGCAACAGGTGTCCGCCAAGTTTTTCCCTGAAACTGGCGAAGTACGCGTGCTGGCAGAAAAAGAAGTGGTGGATGAAGTGCTGGATGCACGGACCGAAGTGTCCCTTGCAGAAGCCCGCCGCTATGCGCCTGCTTGTGAGCTAGGCGATTTGGCAATGGTAGATAGCACCCCACCCGATTTCGGACGGATTGCCGCCCAAACTGCCAAGCAGGTGATTTTACAGCGTCTGCGAGAAGCCGAACGCGAAGACCAATACCAAGAATTTGCCAAGCGCGAAGGCGAAATTGTGCATGGGACGATTCAAAGCGTAACTTCAAAAGAAATTACCCTGAGTACCGGGCGCTCCGAAGCCATCATGCCGCGTTCACACGCTATGCCCGGCGAAAAATACCGCACCCATGACAAAATCCGTGCCTTTGTGGTGGAAGTCAAGCGTACTCCACGTGGACCACAGATTATCGTCTCACGCAAGCACCGTAACATGCTACGCCGCTTGTTGGAAATGGAAGTACCGGAAATTTATAACGGTGTGGTTGAAATTAAGAGCATTGCCCGTGAAGCTGGCTATCGCAGTAAGGTGGCAGTTTTTGCTTCCCAGCAAGGGGTTGACCCAGTGGGCGCGTGTGTTGGGATGCGTGGCGTGCGTATCCAATCTATCGTGCGCGAATTAAATGACGAGAAAATTGACGTGATTGAATGGAGCGCCGACCCCTCCGCCTTTATTCAAAAAGCACTAAGCCCATCTCGTGTGAGCGGAGTGTATTTGGATGACGACATTAAGAATGGTCGTACTGCCACCGTCATTGTACCCGATGACCAACTTTCTTTGGCTATCGGACGCGAAGGACAAAATGCCCGCCTAGCCGCCAAGCTCACCAACTGGCGCATTGACATCAAAAGCACCACAGAAGCCGCCAAGGATGCCATTGAAGGCATCCGCGCCCGCGGGGATATGGCACCACTTCTGGAAGAACTCGGAGACAAGTTGGCAGAAGCAGGTGCCACACTGGTCAAGAAAGCCGAAGGCAAGCCGATCATGCCAGAAGAGTTCACTTTGCTTGCTAAAATCGCCGACAAGTACGAGACACGCCGCTTGGAACAACGTGTTGCACGCCGCCAAGCCGAACAACAGCGCCGCCGCGAAGTGCGCTCTGGCATTGCCAAGTTGGCGTTCCAAACACCCATCGAATTCAGCGGAATTCCGCATGTTGCCCGCAAAGCGCTGGATGCGGCAGGTTTCAAAACAGCCGGTAAAGTGTTGGAAGCGCTCCGGATGGACCGCGCTCGCACCATCCGTGAGATCGGCTTGGACGCGGAAATTCTAAAAGCGGTAGAAGCTCGCTTTATGGAAATTCGCGACCCTGTCTTGCCAACCGTGCCTGTCAATGAAGACGAAGAAGCACCGTCCGAAGTTGAAGCTACACCAACCCCACCGACCCCAACTGCCGAAGCGGTTTCTGCCCCAGTTGCCCCAGTTACACCGGAAACGATCAGCACCCCTGTGGTAGATGTTGTAGTCGAAATGGAAGAAGAAACCCTGCCCAGCGATGACGACAAACCCGAACTAGGCAAGCACGTGTACGAAGCAGAACCGGATGAAGACGAAGCCATTGTTGAAGATGTAGATTTCACGGCTTTTGTCAACACTTCGCCCACGCTGAAAGATGCGGAACTCATGCAAGAAAAGAAGAAGGGCGCAAAGAAGGACAAGAAAAAGAGTGCCGGCACTACACACCAAATGACCTATGATGAAGAAGCCGGGCGTGTTGTCGCAAACAAAAAACGCAAAGCCAACCGCCGCACGGATTGGTTGGATGAGGATGAGGCTTAAATGATGGTGCGAAAAATGCCGCTTCTCCCCAAACGTGTGCCCATACGCACTTGCATTGCTTGCCGTACTAGCTCGAGCAAACGAGCCTTTCGGCGAATCGTGCGCACGGAAAGCGGCGTTTTTCCCGATGAGAGTGGCAAACGCAATGGACGCGGGGCTTACCTATGTTTGCAGGCAGAATGCTGGCGAAAAGCCTTGCAGAAACCGCAAATCATTGAGCAAGCCTTACACACTGCGCTCACTGCGGAAGACCTAGCCCGTCTACAGGCTTATGCCGATGCCCTCCCGCCTGACCTAAAGGCAGACCTTGCCTAGCGGTTTCAACCGCACATTGTTGTAAATTTTTTGTTGTTTTGAAGCCCATTCTTCAAAGCAATCCTGATTATAGTGAGGTAAAAAATATGAGTAGCCCAACGCCTGTCAACAAAAAACCTACCGCTAAAAAGTCGGTGGAACTTCCTGATTTTATCTCGGTGCGTGACCTCGCTACTGCCATCAGCGCCAGCCCAATTATCATCATCAAGCAATTGATGCAAAATGGGGTGATGGCAAATATCAATCAGATGATTGATTTTGACACTGCCGCAATTGTGGCAGAAGAATTGGGTTGGGATGCCAAACCGCTCATCGCAGAAGTGGAAGAAGAAAGCCAGGACGATTTACCCGCTTGGCGAAAAATTATTGACAAAGAAAAACAATCCGACCTAAAAGTTCGCCCTCCGGTTGTTACCATTTTGGGACACGTAGACCACGGGAAAACCAGTTTGCTGGATGCCATCCGCCAAGCCAATGTGGCGGCAGGTGAAGCAGGCGGCATTACCCAGCACATCGGTGCGTATCAGGTCATTAAGGACAGTCGCAGTGTCACCTTTTTGGATACACCCGGTCACGAAGCCTTTACCGCCATGCGTGCGCGTGGCGCACAAGCAACCGATATTGCCATTCTGGTCGTGGCGGCAGATGACGGCGTAATGCCACAAACCAAAGAAGCCGCCGCCCACGCCAAAGCCGCCAAAGTGCCGATTATCGTTGCCATGAATAAGGTGGATAAGCTGAATGCCAACCCCGACCGTGTCAAACGACAGTTGAGCGAAATTGGCTTGAACCCCGATGATTGGGGCGGCGACACGATGGTGATTCCGGTCTCCGCTTTAAAAAAGCAAGGCATTGACGACTTATTGGAAGCCATTTTGCTCACTGCAGACGAAGCCAAGAAAATTGTGGCAAATCCAAAATCACTGGCTTCCGGTACGGTCATTGAAGCCGAGCGCCACAAGGCAAAGGGGGCGATTGCCACCCTATTGGTGCAAAATGGCACGCTGAAAATTGGTGATTCGGTGGTGTGCGGTACTGTTTATGGGCGTATCCGTGCCATGTTCGACTTCCACGGCAAACCCGTGCGCGAAGCCGCACCTTCCGTACCCGTAGAAGTGATGGGACTTTCCGAAGTACCCAACGCCGGGGATTTGTTCGTGGTAATGCCCAATGAACGCGATGCCCGCAACCTAGCGCTTGCCCGCCTAGACGAAAAGAAAAAGTTGGACAACCAACCCAAGCAACGCATGACGCTCGACCAAGTCTTTAGCCAAATTGCCAGTGGCAAGGCGCAAGAATTGAACGTGATTGTCAAAGCGGATGTGCAAGGCTCGCTTGAACCAATTGTCAACTCCATCCAAAAACTCAGCACCGATGATGTCAAAATCAAATTGCTATACTCAGATACCGGCAATATCGGCGAAAACGACATTCTGCTGGCATCTGCTTCCAAGGCGGTCGTGGTGGGCTTCAATGTCAAGGCAGACAACTCGGCGCTAAGTGCCGCTGAAACCAACGGCGTGGAAATTCGCACCTACAACATTATTTATCGCTTGCTGGAAGACCTGGAAAAAGCCATCAAGGGCATGTTAGAACCCGAATACAAGGAAACGAAGATCGGTTTCGCCGAAGTGCGTGCCACCTTCAAAATTCCCAAGATTGGTGTGATTGCTGGTTGTTCGGTGCGCGATGGCGAGATTCGCCGCAATGGCAAGGCAAAAGTCCTACGCGGTGGCAAACAAATTCACATGGGTACGATTGGCTCACTCAAACATGAAAAAGCAGACGTGCGTGATGTACGGTCCGGCTTTGAGTGCGGTATCGGCTTGGATGATTTCTCTGAATTTAAGGAAGGCGACATCATCGAATGCTATATCACGGAGCAGGTATCCTAATGGTGACTTCTCGCAAACCCGCCGCCTTACGCCAAAAACGCTTGGCAGACCAGATTCAACAGGTGCTGGGCGAAATGCTCTCCACCGAACTGGCTGATCCACGCCTAGAATTGGTAACTGTGACCGATGTGCAAGTTGACCGTGAGTTTGACTATGCCAACATCTGGGTTTGTGCGCTCGATTCTTCTCCTGACCACCAAAAGGAAATTTTGCGCGGTTTACACTCCGCCAGTGGCTACATTCGCAAGCGGCTGGCGGAGCGAATTGACATTCGCAAAATGCCACGCTTGGTCTTTCACTGGGACCCCGCGCCGGAGCGTATCACCCGCGTACAGGAGATACTGGCGCACTTGCCGCCCCCTGCCGAATCGTAGCCGCCTTTCAATTTTGAAATTATGCAAAATTTCGACTTAGACTCTTTGCGCCAAGTGTTAGAAAATCCCACACCGGTGGGCATTGTAACCCATGTCAGCCCAGATGGCGATGCGTTTGGCTCGATGTTAGCAATGACGCTAGCATTGCGGGCACGTGGGCGCACCGTTTTACCGATCTGTGCCGATGAACTTACCCCAAATTTTGGTTACTTGCCTTTGTATAGCGATATTCAGCGGTATGCACCGCCACACATCCAAAATTTTATTGTGGTAGATGCCGCCGACATTCGCCGCATTGGAGAAGCCAACAACCACATTCAGGGCAAGCCCGACCTAAATATTGACCATCATGTGAGCAATACCCGCTTTGCCAACCTAAACTTGGTCAATGCGGAAGCATCCGCCACCGCCGAATACTTGTATGATTTGTTTGTGGCGCTTGGCTGGGAGGTGACCAGCGAGATGGCAGAGTGCTTGCTAACCGGCATTGTCACCGACACGCTTGGCTTCCGCACCCCCAGCACCACCCCACACACCCTGCAAGTCGTGCAAAAGCTAACAGAAACCGGCGCATCCCTCCAAGCAATGATTGACCTGTCGATGAACCGCCGTTCCTTTCAAGCCATTCGTTTGTGGGGGCAGGTACTCAGCAAAGCTCACATGGAAGATGGCTTGGTGTGGTCTACCGTTACCGACACAGACCGCAGTAAAAGCGGGTACTCGGCACTGGGAGATGCCGATGTTATCAACGTAATGAGCACTGTGCGCGATGCCGATGTGGTGGTGTTGTTTGTAGAAAAGCCGAACCGCGAAGTAAAAATTAGCTGGCGCTCACTGACCGGGTTGGATGTATCTAGCTTAGCGCAGGAATTTGGTGGGGGTGGGCACGTTGCCGCGGCAGGCGCAAATCTGTATGGCGTTACGCTCCGCCACACGCAAGACAAAGTGCTCAATCGCACGCGTCAAGCCTTGCGCGAATTTTTGCGTAACGCCCGATAAGCAGTTAACAAACACTTTTGGCGTATTGCGTAGCGCCAACTTGTTTAGCGCTCAATGGAATTGGTAGTTTATGAATCTGCTCTCCCTTTACCTTCGAATTGTTCGCCGCTGGTGGTGGCTGATTCTGCTACCGGCAGTGGTGGTGGGCTTGATGGGTTGGCTGACCTACACGCCGCCCGGCGTTTCATACACGGCAGGTATGCGCTTTACCGCCGGAAAAAGCCCGCAAAGCAAAGGACAATTTTTTGACCCTAACCTAACCGCCTGGCAAGACTCCGAGTACCTGACCGCCGGACTCTCTGATTGGTCGAAAACTGGCGATTTTGCCGAGCGTATCAGCGCCGAACTCGCTAGCAAGGGTGTAGAACTGCCACCCGCCGCCATTGTCGGGAGCATCTCCAGCGATTATACCCGTAGTCAGTTGGTGTTGTATGTGAACGGTGGTTCTGCCGAAACAGTGGGGCAGGTTGCCAACGCGGCGGTGATGGTGATGGAAACACAAAGCGCCGCAGTCTTTCCCCAATACAGCGAACCGCCCACCGTAATTGCTCTGGACACCCCGCAAGTTAACCCAGTGGCTGTCGGCGTGCGTAGCCAGTTGGAATTGCTAGTACGGCTAGGCTTGGGGCTTGCGATTGGCATTGCATTGGCGTTCTTGGCACACTATTTTGACCCATTTGTGCGCCAGCCACAAGACTTGCTAGACCTGGGTTTGCCCGTCAGTGGTAAAATTCCCAAAAAAGGCTGATTTTATACCCATACCTGAAAGGAATCACAGATGGCTATCAACGATTATCTCCGCATATTTGTCCGCCGTGGTTGGATTATTCTGCTGTTGTCGGTGGTGACGGCAATCAGCGCATTTGTCTTTAGCAAACTGCAAACCCCCATTTACGAATCCACCGTCAATATTCTCGTTCAACCCGCACGCCCAGACTTTGGTCTGGCACAAAGCGCCAAAATTTTGCTCGGTTCGTATGTGGCCTATCTCAACACCAACAACCGCGCCCAAGAAGTTATCAACACTTTGCAGTTGGATACCACACCCGATGCCTTGCGCTCTGGCGTGCGTATGCGTGAAGCGATAGATACTTTTCTCATTACCATTGAAGTGCAAAGTACCAATGGCGATCTGGCAAACGACATAGCACGCACTTGGGCAGATGTACTGGTGCAATGGCGCAATGACGAAAATCAGAAGCAACGCTTGGAAGACCGTGTCAGCGCATTGGTATTGGATGAGCCGCGCTACTCTCAGGTAAAGCCACGCACGATGATAAACACGTTGGCAGGCGCACTCATCGGGTTGTTACTCGGCGCAGTGGCGGTTTTTGCGATTGAGTACATCGAATCGGGCATAGTCCGTTCACGCCAAGATATTGAGCGCTTCTTAGATATGCCCACCATTGGCGCTATTCCTCCGCAAAAATCATCGTAAACTTAAGTTTCTACTTTATAATCCTTCTATGCAAGTCTCTCTCCACACTCTCACCGACCCAGCCTCCAGCGTGGCAGAAGCCTACCGAACGTTACGCACCAACCTGATGTTTGCCGCATTGAACAAGCCCCTGCAAACGTTGGTACTGACCAGCCCCACACCCGATGCCAACTGCGCCGACAAAAGCAGTACCATAGCCAACTTGGCGGTTTCTTTTGCCCAAATCGGACGCAAAACCATCTTGGTAGATGCCGACCTGCGCCGTCCCAAACAACATGAACTTTGGCAAATTAGCAACGAACGGGGCTTAACCAGCGCTTTGCTGGATGGCAAGCTAAGCTTGCAAAATGTGGGGGTAGAAAACCTACAAGTTCTCACCAGCGGACCCAAGCCCCCCAATTCAGCTGATTTGCTCGGCTCGCGCAAGATGGAGGAGCTACTTGCCCAACTGAAGGAACAGGCAGAGATTCTCTTGTTCGATGCGCCGCCGGTTTTGGCAGTTTCGGATACGCCGATTTTGGCATCCAAGCTAGATGGCATTTTGCTGGCATTTACTGCCGGCAAGACCCGCCGCGACCATGCACAACGGGCAAAGGAATTGCTCGAAAAAGCGAATATCCGCATTGTGGGTACTGTTCTGAACAATGCCCCCATTGAAACTGGAGATGGTGGATACTGATATGAAAGGTTTGATTCTCTCCGGTGGCAAAGGCACGCGCTTATACCCGCTCACCTACACCCGTGCCAAACAACTGATCCCGGTCGCCAATGAGCCGGTACTTTTTCGCGTGATTCGTTCCATCCGTGATGCTGGCATTGGCGAAATCGGCATTGTGACTGGCGAAACTGGAGCCGAAGTGCAAGATGCAGTGGGGGATGGCTCTCGCTGGGGCGTAAAAATCACTTACATCCCACAAGATGCCCCCAAAGGTCTTGCTCATGCCGTGCAAATTTCCCGCGCCTTTTTGGGAGATGACCGGTTTGTGATGTTTCTGGGTGACAATGTGATTCAAGGCGGCATTAGCACGTTAATTGAGCAGTTTGCCGCTTCGGATTGGAACGCCCAAATTGTGCTAAAAGAAGTGGAAAATCCGCAACACTTTGGCGTTGCCGAACTCAACGCTGATGGCTCTATCAAGCAATTGATTGAAAAGCCTGCCAATCCCCCTTCCAATCTGGCATTGGTGGGTATTTATATGTTTGACAGCAATATTTTCACTGCGGTCAATGCCATTCAGCCTTCCAAACGCGGTGAACTCGAAATTACCGATGCTATTCAGTGGTTGGCTGTTCGTCAGTACCGCGTGCATCCTTATGTCCATCATGGCTGGTGGATCGACACCGGCAAACCGACCGATATGCTGACCGCCAACGAATATGTGTTGCGTGAAGTGCCCGTGGAAATTTTGGGCGAAGTCAGCCCAGATTCCACCATTGGGGCAGGCGTCATTGTTCAGCCCGGCGCAAAAATTATCAATAGCATCATTCGCGGACCTTCGATTATTGGCGAAAATACGATAGTCGAAAACGCTTATATCGGGGCAAACACCAGCATTTATCACGACTGCACCATTCGTAATTGTGAGTTGGAGCGTTGCATTGTGTTGGAACATTCAAACATCGAAAACGTGCCCCAACGCATTGCCGATAGCATGATCGGGCGGCGTGCCCGCATTGGTTCTGCCAGCCGTAAACCGGTAGCGCTCAAAATGAATTTGGGTGACTATGGGCAAGTTTGGTTGCCGTAATTGCCCAACGATAAAAAAGGAATGTCTATGAAAAATCTACTTGTTACCGGTGGCGCGGGCTTTATCGGCTCGGCATTTGTCCGCCATATCCTGCGCACCTATCCCAACTACCATGTGGTGGTGTTTGACAAATTGACCTATGCTGGCAATTTGAACAACTTGAAAGAAGTGGCAAGCGATGCTCGTTATTCGTTTGTGCAGGGTGATATTGCCGACCGCCATACGGTAGAACAAGCGGTAAAAGACCACCAAATCGACACCATCGTTAATTTCGCCGCTGAAAGCCATGTAGACCGTTCCATCCTAACGCCCGATGCCTTTATCCAAACCGATGTGGTGGGCACTTATGTCCTGCTGGAGGTCGGTCGCCAATATGGGATTACACGCTTCCATCAGGTGAGTACCGATGAAGTGTATGGAACCATTAGCAGTGGCTCTTTCAAAGAAGGGGACGCACTCGAACCGAACAGCCCCTACAGCGCCGCAAAAGCCAGCGGGGAACTGATGGCGCGGGCATATTACGAAACCTACAAGATGGATGTGGTGATTACACGCGGGAGCAACACTTTTGGACCGTATCACTACCCCGAAAAAATCATGCCGCTCTTCATCACCAATGCGATTGATAACCAGCCCTTGCCGGTGTATGGCGATGGAAAGCAGGTGCGCGATTGGTTGTACGTGGATGACCATGCGATGGGCATTGATTTTGTGCTTCATCATGGGCAAGCCGGTCAGGTGTACAATCTAGGCGGGGGGAATGAACGCTACAATATTGATATTACCCACCAGATTTTAAACCGATTGGGCAAGCCGGAAAGTTTAATACGCTATGTGACAGACCGTCCCGGTCACGACCGGCGCTACTCACTGGATTGCACCAAACTGCACGCATTGGGCTGGAAACCCGCCCACACCTTTGAATCAGCCTTGCAATATACTGTGCAATGGTATGTGGACAATGAATGGTGGTGGCGACCTATTAAGGATGGCGAGTTCAAAGAATATTACCAAAGGCAATATGCTGAACGGCTAAAAACGGCGCAGGCTTAACGACATTGGAAGGGTACGACTCGCA
>DKKK01000198.1:0-4267 GCA_002455215.1 Anaerolineales bacterium UBA6668
GAAACTTTGAACCGCACCCAATTCACAGCTTGCCATTTGCCAAAAGGCATCTGTGCAGTACAATATACAGCATGGTAATACCAAAAAAATTGCTTCGGCGTATCTTGTGGGGAATACCGATTGCCCTAATATTGGGGCTATGGCTATGGTTTGGCTATCTCACCCAAATCCGCGATTGCCTGCGCCCCCCGGATGCATTCGGCATTTTGTCCGAATCGCCAACGGCATGTGTGGCGCTCTTCCGCACTCTTGCAATTGACGTGGTGGCAGTTGCGTTTGTGTTTTGGGGAGGCACAGCCCTACTCAGCCAGTTTGCTTTGCCGGTGCAAAAATATTCAGACCGCAAAAAGGCCTGGGAGCAGTTTCGTGAGTATGTGGTCGGCAATATCGGTCCAGTCCGGTTTATTCAAAATGGTAAAGTGGTTGAACGCTACAAGGAAGAAGAAAGACATGGTTCTGGGGTGATGTTTTTGGATAGCGCGAGCGGTGTTGGCTTGCAAACCAACACCCAATTTGTAGGCACTTACGGTCCCGGCATCGTATTCACAAGACCCGGTGAGCAAACCAAGCCACCCATCTTAGACCTACGCAAACAAAAACGAAGCATAGATGATGTGTCGGCATTGACCAAAGATGGGTTTCAAATCACTGCCAATATCAGCGTGGAATTTATGCTGGCGCGTGGGGTTGATGAAGCTGGTAATTACCGTGCCCGCAAGGATGCCAAAGACTGGCATTTTCCCGGTCCGCCTTTCCACTTTGATAAGTCAGCCGCGTTTCAAGCCATTTATGGCTCGGTTGTGACACAAACAAAAGAATCGCCGTGGTACGAGTTGCCAGTTTTGGTGGCGATTGACGTGTGGCGTGAACTAATAGCCAACCACACCAGCCTAGAACTCTTGCCCGACCTAGACCAATTGTATAGCCAACGCGGNNCGAGCCCGCCAGTGTAGAGCGAATCCGCGCAGAATTACGCAAACGGCTCAGCGGAGAATTGGATTTTAATGTCTTGCCGACCACCCCCCGTCCATCTGAAACGTATATCCTGCACAAACGCGGTATTCGGGTGCTTAATGTAGGTGTTAGTAACATCCGCTTTGCCGAACAAATTGATGCGGAATTTCGCAAGCAATGGGAAGCGTGGTTTAGCGAGTTGGTAAAGAATGGGTTCAAATCAAAGAACTTGTTTGACGCTTTGCGAGATGAAGCAAGCAAAAAAGCCCGCGAAAAAATTCTGGTAAGTACACTGGATGTGATTACAGAAAACCACAAGCGTGTGTCTTACAATATCGGCAGTTTGGCGTATGATTTGCTCCAGCAATCTTTAGAAGTGTCGAATCTGGCGGAAGATGAGTTGGCAAAGCAAACACGGAGTAAGGTGGGCAATTTGCTCAACCGATTGGATGCAGAATGAAGAGACTTTGGCAACTATTCTCCGACTTTCTGCAAGGCATGTTTTCTTGGCTAATTCCAACGAAGGCTGACCGAGACAAACGCAACATTTTTCGGCAGAAATATCTGGCAGATTTTTTGGAAGTGACGCTCAGTCGGCGCAATGCAAAAATTCGCGGGCGCTTGTTGGTTGGGCTATTTTTAGCCTATTGGGTCTTGATTGCTTTTTCTGAAACAGCGCCCAGCCTGCCCTTCATTATTGATGGCGCGTCTAACATTGCAGGCACGCTCTTGCCCGGCGAAGCGCTACTGCCTTATCGCCAAACTTTGCAAGATGCACTGTCATTTATTGGCAATTCTCTCATTGCTCGTTTTTTCACCTTTCACACATTGCGCCACTTGCCGATTGTCTTAGCTGTGTTTGCCTTTTTGGTTTACCGCGCCACCCAATACGTGCAAGACTTATTTGAATTAGATGACCCCAGCGCGGCACGCGCCTACTTGGAAAGCGCCGTCATGGGCTGGAATCCCCAAACAATGGAAATTAGCGAAGGGAAAATTAGGTCAGACCACCTAAAAACACCAGTGGCGCTCATTGGCGGTCCCGGCAGGGTACAAGTTCACATGGGCAATCTGGCTGTTTTTGAGCGGCTAGATGGCAGTATTCAAGTTTACGACAATCGCAAAGCCTATATGCTCGAAGGCTTTGAACGACTCCGCGAAGTGTTGGACTTGCGCGACTTACGCCGCACCATCGAGAATCAAGATTTTGTCACTGCCGATGGCATTCGCATGACAGCCACCGAATTGGTGGTAGATTTTAGAATTAGCACCCACTATCGCCGCCGGGTAAAACGCACCAGCCAAAACCCTTACCCCTACAATCCTGAAGCCGCTTTGGCGGTGGTTTATGGCTTGGCGGTAAACGAAAAAGGCGAGACCGACTGGGCAAAAGCGATTGCCGGTTTTGTGGGTGGGGTGGTTGCCAGCTATTTTGGGCGTTTTACATCTTTTGAACTACTGAGTATGGATTTTCATAAAGCCCAGCGCAATGTACTATCCGAATTATTCTACGAAGCGGAGATGCAAGCCAAGCTACGCAAATTGGGCGCGGAAATTGAATGGGTGGGCGTAGGTACCATCAAGCCCAATGACCAAGCCATTGGTAGCCTGCTGGAAAGAACCCGAAAAGAATGGCAGGAAACCTTTCAAAATATCCATACCGACAAAGGAAAAGAAGCCGGGAAAGCCTCGCAAGGGCAAGCGGCGGATTTTTTGGGAGAGATTATTCGCTGGTATGACGGACAGCAAGACCCCAAAACCCCGGTTAAGCCCATCCCCATTATCAATCTGTATTACCAAGCCCTGCAAACGCAGATGAAGCGCCAGTATGGCGATGACCCTAGCAAGTGGGATGCCACACGTGCCGAAACTTTGCAATTTTTGCGCGACATGTCACGACCCAACATTTTAGGAAGTGGCTGATTCTGCATCTTAGGCTGATTTTTCTCGGCGCATTGCAGAGATGGCTCTTTCCTTTGCTTAAAGTGAACAGCAGAATTTTCAAACGCGCCGAACAGACCACTCACCGCTTTCAATCTCCAATTTCTCGTCGCCAATTTCCATGAAACCCTATACGCCGCCCGCAGGACCGCCACGTGTAAACCCGCCCAGCCCAGAAATTTTTGCGCAAATGGGCACAGCCAATATTTTTCACATGTTGTCAGATTTTTACCAAGAGCTGGGTAAATCTCCCATCCGCCCGATGTTCTCACCCGATTTGCAAAAAGCATCCGAGCGTTCTGCCGCCTTTTTTGTGGGCTTGCTAGGGGGTCCACCCCTTTATCATCAGCGTTATGGTCAACCAATGATGCGTGCCCGCCACTTGCCTTTTCCCATCACTGAATCTGCCCGTCAAGAATGGTTGGCTTGTTTTCGGCGGGTGCTGGAAAACGCCCCACAAGCTTACAACTTCCCGGCAGAACACATTGCCGGATTTATTGAATTTCTGGAAGGCTTTTCGGGCTGGATGGTCAACGCCGAAGAAGAATAATTGCGTCATGCGCCTACACCCCATCGCCAACTTACTCGCCACAAAACAGGTCGTGTTTTTGCATGGGTTCATGGGGTCGGCGCTAGACTGGCAGGGGGTAATTCAGCACTTACCGGTAAATTTTGGCTATTGGGCGGTAGATTTACCCGGTCATGCGACACAGCCCCTGCCCCATACACCCCAGTCGCTCACCCTTTGGGCACACGCCTTACAGCGCGAAATCGCCCAACATCTGCAAAAACCTTTCATTCTAGTCGGTTACTCGATGGGCGGTAGGCTTGCACTAACCTGCGCCGGGCTATACCCCCACCTAGTCACCGGTTTGGTTTTGGAAAGCACCAGCCCGGGCATGATAGCGCCAACCGAGCGCCAACAACGTGCCCAGTTGGACGCACAACGGGCGGAGCAATTGGAGCAAACGGGGTGGGACGGTTGGTTGGAACAATGGTATGCCGCACCGCTGTGGGGTAATTTGCGCGAACAGCCGTATTTGCTAGCGCCCTTACTGCAAGCGCGGGCAAATACGGCTGCCACGAATATGGCGCGTGTTATCCGCGAACTCAGCCCGGGGCTTGAACCTGAGCAGTGGTCAAAACTTGCTGGATTAACCATGCCCACTTTACTCATTGCCGGGCAAACAGACGCCGCCTATTGCAACCTGTTGGCGCAGATGGCAAGGCAAATCCCGCACAGTCAAACCGCACAAATCCCTGATGCCGGGCACAACACACACTTACAACAGCCCGCCCACTGGGCAAAAATTGTCTCGCTGTGGCTTATGGCACACTTCGCAAAAGAAAATTGTAACTGCTCAGGCTAGTG
>DKKK01000198.1:4365-18484 GCA_002455215.1 Anaerolineales bacterium UBA6668
GAGCATTATGGATACGCATCCAGCCTCGCCAGATTGTTGGTTGCGCCAAACGAGGCTGAGCAGTTACAGAAAATTTATAAAAAGCGGGCGCGTTCTGCCGGGCTAGGCAAACGGCAGGTAGATTTTTTTCCAAACCAACGGTAGCGGTTACGAGCTACCCAATCATACAGGCGATTACGCAATGGGCGGGGCACGATGGAGAAGATGCGTAGCCACTGCCATTGCCAAGACAAGCGGCTGGCAATGCGCAATACGGCAGATGATTTTTCGTACACCTTGCCTTTTTCTACCAACAGAACAGTGTCCAATTGGCTGGCATACGTACCGGCATTGGGGTAGCCGCTCAATAACTGCTGTGCAATTTCCGATTGTAATGAAGCAAAATAAAAATAACTGTGGGGGTCGTGGCGCAGAATAAAATCCACCGTATGGTTACACAAATTACACACGCCATCAAATAAAACAACAGCGCCCGGTATTGTTGGGTTAGTTTCCACTGTTTTGCGTATAAATCGCCGAAATCAGCCAGCATCGCCCTTGGTTATCGGCTTCGGGCAAGGAACAACTCGTATCCAGTGTAATACCCAAGCCAATATAATTATGCCGAGCATCGAGTAAGTATTGCGAATAACTGCCACTGGTGCGCCACTCGTTCACAACCGTATTCGCAACATCTGTTTGGTCAGAGTTGTAACTAGAAACGAAAAGCGTCTCTGCCAACGTACCAAATATCTGGGTTGACAGGTAGTTGGTGACCATAATAGCACCGGTAGATGGGTCACGATGTCCAAAATAATTGCGGTCTGCCATATCGTTACTGCGCAATTGGGCAGTATTCACCAAAATATTGGCTAACTGTAAGCCCGCCCGTCCATTTTGCGCTCGAAAATTATTGATACCACTCAGCACCTGCTGGGCGATGGAACTGCGTGTAGGGTCGTCAAAGGCATTATCACTGTTCAGAGAAACCGTTGCCACTGGTGGGTTGGTTGGGATATCGGTCGGTGGAATGGGAATGTCAGTCGGTGATGGAAGTGGGGTACTGGACGGTGGAATGGGCGTATTGGTGGGAAAGGGGGTTTGCGTAGGCAGTGGCGTGTCACTCGGCACGGCAGTGGGCGGCAACGCAGTGGCAGTGGGCTGGGTCGTCAACGTTGGCGTCAGCGTATTGGTAGGTTGTATTGCGGTTGGTGAATTGGCAACTGTTGCGGTTGCGGATGAGTTTGCACTGGCAGTTGCGGAACTAATCGCATTGGCAGTAGCAGTCTCTGGTAGCAGTGTAAGGGTAACGCTACTCTCAGGGCTAGCGTTACTGGTTGCCTCGCTACTGGTTACGACACCGGTTGCGGTTGGCGAAACTTTAGCAGTGGAAGTCGGAATGCGCCCGGTTAATGCGCCAGAAATGCTAGTGGCTGTTGCGGGCGGATTGGCACTGGGAGTTGCAGTAAATATCACAACTTGAGCCGTTGGAGATTGTATGTNNCAGCAGGGGCAAACAATTGCCCAAACACCAAAAATAACCCCGCTAACAACACACCTAATGCGAACACACCAAGCAAAACAGCTTGTAAATTTTTGAGCAGGACGCTCTGAGATGCGCTACCCGCCCCAGCGACTGCCGCCCCGCCGACTGCCCCCGCCACCACTGGCGCAACTGCCACTGCAATGGCTTCTTCATTTGCCACCTTACGAGCAGGGGGAGTATCTCCTGTTTTTGCAACTGCCCGTTCTTTGCTGACACGCTCTAAGGCAGAAGTAAAATCAGCGGCAAGTGCTCCAGCGCTCACATAGCGTGCGGCAGGTTCATATTGCGTGGCTTTTTCCACCACCAGTTCCACACCGCTGGGCAGATCCGGGCGAATAGAGCGCACATTGGGAATTACCGAAGTGTCGGGCTGAACCGATTGCCCTGCCAAGGAATGTGCTTCGGATGGCAAAAAGCCGGTAAGCATCTTAAATATCAATATTCCTAAGGCATAAATATCACTTTCGGCGCTAAACAATACCCGATTTTGCAATTGTTCGGGAGCGAGATATGCCGCATGTTTGCCGGACATATTTTGCCATAGCAAACCGCTCTCCAAACCCAAGCGGGCAAAGCCGAAATCGGCAATAAACGCGTTACCTTGCTGGTCAAACAACACATTATTGGGTGATAAACTACCGTGAATGACCCGCCGATGATGGGCAAAATCGCAAGCAGAAGCCAAGCGGTTCACCACCCCTTCTGTCTCTACGACTGAGAAAGTGCCAGAAGCCAATAGACCTTCCAAACTGCCACCACTCATGTAACGCATGGCGACAAAGACGTGGTTATTCAATTCTCCAAAATCGTAAATGGGTACAATGGCAGAATGTTCCAAGCTACTGATCAGTGCGGCTTCTCGGAGCAAGCGGGTTTTAATCACCCCATTTTTGATAAATTCGGCGTGAAAAATTTTGATAGCAACGCGGCGCTGTACCTGCGTATCTTGGGCAAGGTACACGGTAGCCATTCGCCCTCGTCCAATCTCGGAGAGCAATTCGTATCTACCAAAACGTTTATCAATCATTTCAATAATTCCACCAATAATTTCACTCAATACCAGTCCAATTGTAACACTACTCAAAAAATGTCAGTTACTACTTATTATAACAAAGGTAAATCAAAACGAAAAACCTTTTTTACCACAAGAATCGAAAAACGTGTAAAATATAGGTCTCAAACAAACTGAAATTTCCCAAAGTGAAGGAGAACTGGTCTAAACATGGTTTTATTAGGCATTGACATAGGTGGTTCAGGGATTAAAGGCGCACTGGTCAACTCAGAAACGGGCGAATTTGTGTCCGAGCGTGTTCGTATTGATACGCCAGCAGGCGCATTACCGGCTGACGTAGCTGATGTAGTCGCCCAATTAGTAAAAGAGCTAAATTATCAAGGACCCGTTGGCTGTACAATGCCAGCAGTTGTTAAGAACGGTGTCACCCAAACTGCCGCCAATATTGCAAAAGAGTGGATTGGCACTGATGCCGCGAAACTATTTTCCCAAAAAACCGGGCTAAATGTTTTTGTAATGAACGATGCTGATGCCGCTGGTATTGCCGAAATTACGTTAGGCGCAGGCAAGGGCAAATTAGGCACGGTCATTATGATTACACTTGGCACGGGCATTGGCTCTGCAGTTTTCTACAATGGCGTATTACTGCCTAATTTTGAACTGGGGCACATCGAAATTGATGGGCGTGTTGCCGAGAAATGGGCATCTGCCGCAGTTCGCAAAGAACGCGATTTAGACTGGGATGAATGGGGAAAACGCTTAAACATCTACTTGAATTATGTTCAAAAATTTACCAGCCCTGACCTGATTATCATCAGCGGTGGGGTAAGTAAAAAATATGAAAAGTTTTTCCCCTACCTTAAGGTCAATACCGAAATTGTGCCAGCACAAATGTTTAATGATGCCGGCATTGTAGGCGCCGCGATTGCCGCTCAACAAATGCTCCAGCAAACCACGCCGGATCCAACACCTACCAGCTAGTTTATGCGCATTGCTCTACTCAGCGATATCCATGCAAATTGGACTGCACTTTCCGCAGTGCTAGCCCATGCAAGACGCCGCCGAGTGGATGAATATTGGCATTTGGGGGATTTGGTTGGATATTGCGCCTTCCCCAATGATGTGGTTCGTTGGTGCAGGAAGAACTGCACGCTCGGTGTAATTGGCAACTACGACCTACGCGTTTTGTCTATTGCAGAAAGTGCGAAGAAGCAGGTAAAAGACTTTGCCAAAAGCCCAAAGCACACGGCTCTTGAATGGGCAGATGCTCAATTGAGCAGTAAGAATCGGAAGTATCTATTAAAATTACCCAAAGAAGTGCGGGTAATCATTGAAGGCAAGAGCATTTTAGCCACTCACGGCAATTTGTTCTCACTTTCTGAAGCGATTAAACCCGACACCCCACCCGAAAAACTCCTACCACAAATTGAAAAAGCCAATGCACAGATTATCCTGACCGGACATTCACACATCCCATTCAAACGAAAATTTGAACAGGCGTTATTTATCAATCCGGGCAGTGTGGGTAGACCACAAGATGGAGACGCGCGTGCCAGTTATGCAATCTTGCACATCACGGAAAAATCCGTGCGTATCACCCTTTACCGCGTGGAGTATGATGTAGCCCAGGCTGTGCAAGCCATTCAAGAGCAAGGCTTGCCTCCCAGTTTTGGCGAGATGCTACTGCAAGCCCGTACACTCGGTTGGGTGTCTAATCCGGTCAAAATGGGTGGGGCAAAGGAATAATGGTGTTGGGTTTTGTGCTTTTTTCTAAAGGCGTGTAAATTTCAAGGAAATAGCTAAAAATCAAAACGGGGCAATTACTGCCCCGTTTTTGCCATAATTGAGCGAACCATTTTGAACTACAACAAAGCTTGTCGCAAGAACCAATTTTGCGAATCAAACCCTTCTTGCTCGGCAGACGGTTGCACCCGCACGTAGCTTCCGTCCGTTTGCAATAAGCGTGCGCGTACAGTATCCGCAAGGTAAATACTGAGTACTTCGTCCCGCAAATAGCTCCGCAATTCAGGCGACTCGATGGGGAAGATTGTCTCCACTCGGCGGTCAAGATTGCGCGTCATTAGGTCGGCGCTTCCTAGATATACTTCTTCTTCGCCGTTATTTTGGAAGTAGTAGATGCGGCTATGCTCCAAGAAACGCCCCAAAATACTGCGTACCTGAATGTTTTCGCTTACCCCGCGAATGCCGGGGCGCAAACAACACATCCCTCGCACAATCATATCAATTTTTACACCCGCATGCGAAGCTTTGTACAGCAACTCAATCATTGGCGAATCCACCACCGCATTTAATTTCAATATAATATAAGCCGGGCGACCTTGACGAGCGTGTTCTATTTCTCGCTCTATCAAATTTTCTAGGAGGGTTCTCATCATCAAGGGCGCTACCACCAATTTATGATAGTCACGCTTGTTGCTAAAGCCGGTTAAAAAGTTGAATAGGTCAGTGACATCCGCACCGATGGCTTCGTCACAAGTAAATAAGCCAAAATCTTCGTAAACCCGCGCCGTACCGGCATTGTAATTTCCGGTACCTAAATGCACATAACGGCGAATGGTGTCATTTTCGCGCCGCACTACCAAAGCAACTTTACAGTGGGTTTTTAGCCCAAGCAAACCATAGGTGACGTGTACCCCTTCATGTTCCAACTGCCTTGCCCACTCAATATTGCTTTCTTCGTCAAAGCGGGCTTTTAATTCCACCAAAACTGCCACCTGTTTGCCATTTTCACGGGCACGGAGTAGCGCCTGCACTACGGGCGAATTGCGCCCTGCCCGATAGAGTGTTTGTTTAATGGCTAAAACTTGTGGGTCAGTGGCGGCTTTATTTAAGAACTCGACGACCGGGTCAAATGATTCGTAGGGCAGGTGCATTAAAATATCACCTGCACGAATGGCGCTAAAAATATCACCGCCATAGCTTGTGCGCCGAAACGCTTGTGGCTGAACTGCCACATGAGGGGCATCCTTTAAATCCGGGCGGTCAATTTTTCCGTACAAACTCATCAGGCTACTGGTGCCAAAAGGACCTTGAATTTCGTACAAATCGGTCGGTTGAAGCCCTAAATTAGCCGATAAAATTTCCCGAATGTGCGAAGGCATGTTGGGATTGATAACAACTTCAACCACACTGCCAAATTGCCGTTGCCACACACTGGCTTCCATCATTTGCAATAAGTCCCCGGCTTCCTGCTCACGAATCACCATTTCGGCATCCCGAATCACGCGGAAGGGATGTACTTCTACAACTTCCATACCCGGAAACATGTCTTGCGCATTGGCGGCAATCACCTGTTCGAGCCAGACAAAAACTTGTGTTTCATGCCCATCTTTGCGCGTATGGTTGTGCTTAATAGGAATAAAACGGGGCAGTGTGTCCGGCACTTTGACTCGAGCGAAATGTTCCTGCCCATGCTGGTCTCGAATCAAAGTAGCCAAATTCAGACTCATATTGGAAATATGGGGAAACGGACGAGAAGGATCTACCGCAAGGGGGGTAAGCACCGGAAAAACAAGTTGCTCATAGTACTTCCGCGCGATTTCCTGCTGACGCGGAGTCAGTTGGGCATAGTCGCATAAATGCACACCCGCTTGCCACAATTTGGGTCGAATATCGTGTTCGAGTAGGTACGCCGCTTCGCTCAAAATGGCGTGTGCTTCTTTACGGATTTTACTCAGTTGCTCGGTGGCAGTTAGCCCATCAGCAGAGAGTTCGCCCACGCCTTCACTTTGCATTTGTTTTAAAGATGCAACACGCACCATAAAAAACTCATCCATGTTCGAGCCTACAATTGCCAAAAATTTCATACGTTCCAGCAAAGGATTGTTTAAATCTTTAGCTTCTTCTAACACTCGGCGTTGAAATTGAAGCAAACTCAGTTCACGGTTAATAAAATTTTCTGCATTGGAGAAATTTTGCTCTGGCTGTGTCATACCTGCCCCATGTGCGGTCAATTGGCAATTAAGGTGAGAGATTTTGATTTTTGTTGTTTATTTTCCAGCTGGTTAATCTCTACCGATGAAATTTGACGGCTTTTTACTAAAAATCAAGCGAAGTATTGATTGGAATAGCAACAATGAACAAATCACTTATTAAAGTATTATAAGCCAATTTACGATTTATCGGCAAATTTTCTGTAGGTTTTGCGTGTTCATTGCCTATTTTTACATGGGACATACATAAAACTCACAATTTTTGATAAGGAAAAGAAGCACTATTCTATATTCGTAACTGTTCAGGCTAGTGAAAATCAATCATTATGTAGAGTTGTACCCAGATCAGTGGGGAACAGCCTAAAATAGCACCCTTCAAAATTCAGCGTAATCTCTCAATCCGNNGTACGCAGATTGGACGGATGATCAGATGACACAGTCCCGGAAAATAGGCTCTCCCCAGCTAACGAAGGCGGTAGAATCTGTGTCAAATATAGCAGGCGTGTAGATTGCTCAGCAAATGAGAAAGACTCTCATTTCCATACACACGCCAAATCTGTGGTAAAATCTTCCCCTATTTACAAAATGGGCTAATTTCGGGCCCAGCTTAGCCAAAAAATATGTCTAGGCAAACGAAACTTGAAATCCAAAGGAATTTTTTATCATGGAAGTTTTATTACTCAAAGACGTTTATAAGCTCGGCTTGGCAGGTGAAGTCAAAAAAGTTGCCCCGGGTTATGCCCGCAACTTCTTGTTCCCCCGCCACATGGCGCTCTTGGCAACACCCGTTGCGATCAAGCAAGCCGCCGGTGTCGCCGCCGCCGCCGCCGAACTACGCGAGAAGGAAAACCGTGAAAAAGCAGGTATTGCCGAGAAACTCACTGCCTTGCTCATCACTTTCCCTGCCCGTGCCAGCGAAAAAGGTCGTTTGTTTGGTTCAATCACCCCGCAAATGATCGCCAACGCCATTGAAAAGGCTTGTGGCGAAGTGATTGACCGCCGCACCATTATGGCATCGCCTCTGCGCGAACTAGGCGAATATCAAGTGCAAGTACGCTTGACCGCTAGCGTTATCCCCACCGTCATCGTGTTGGTACACCGCGAAGGCGAAAAACCGGTGATTGCAGTGCCGACTGCACCAGCGGCAGAAATGGTTGCCGAGCCTTCGGCTAAAACCGCTCCCGCCGAAAAAGCACTCACAGCAACCGAATAAATTAGCAAAAAAAGGGGGCACAACAGTGTCCCCTTTTCATTTATAATGGCAAGTCTGGAAGAAATTGGTCAATATTTGCAAAACGCTCGCCACCAAGCAGGTATCACCCTGAAATCGGTTGAGCAAGAAACCAATATTCGCACGCGCTTTTTGGAAGCAATCGAAGCGGGTCGGTTCTCCGAACTGCCATCTCTCACGCAAATCCGTGGTTTTACGCGTAACTATGCTATTTATTTACACTTAGACCCAGATGAGATTTTGACCCATTTGGATTTTGCGCTGAACAATGCCGGGCTAGTCCACACAAACCCCACCCTTCGCCCAAGCCCGACACCAAGCAAGCCCAAACCAGCCGCACAAGTGTCAACTGCGCCCACTCGGCGCGGCTTATTTGGAAAAAAAATAGTCGCTCCCCCAGCGCTAACTAGCCTAAGCGAACCAGCCAAGCCCACTACTTCAAAAGAGTTTTCCGGACAAGACCCTGACGAAGCGCTTATCCCAGCGGATGACCAAGCAATTCCAACCGAATATCAGCCGGTAGATTTAGTTCTGGATGATGAAGTGGAAGGCGAAACGCCGGAAACTCCCCGCTTGATTATGTCAGCGCCCATTGCTCGCCCGGTGCAAGTACCCTGGCGCTACCGCTTGCGCCGTATGCTCACGATTGATTTATTTTTGGCGCTCCTGCTTTTACTGGCATCCGGGTTGTTTTTGGTCTGGGCTGGCTCTCTCACCTTGCAGGCAACTGCTCAGATAGACAATTCCCCCATTGTGCTGGGAGGTACGCCACGCGCTACAGCCACTAGTTTGGCAACTGCCCTAGCCACCACTGCGGCAGGTGAAAGCCTGCTAACTTTTGATTCGGTCAGTGTGGATATTCGCGTGACACAAACTACTTTTGCCCGCATTGTGGTGGATGGGGTACAGCAATTTGCCGGAATGATGCTTCCAGGCGAGACGGTGAGCTATAACAATGTGGCACAAGTGCAGGTAAGTGTGAGTAACGGTGCTGGTATGCAGGTGGTTCACAACTCAGTGGATATTGGGGCGCTCGGTAAGTTTGGAGAAGTGGTGGAAGTGACTTTCCTGCCAAATTCGCAAGAGCGGGGAACGGCGCCGAATGGTGCGGATGCGACTACGGGTGCGACAGTGCTAGCAAACACCACACCCCTGCCCAGCGAAACACTGCCTGCCGAAACCTTACCACCACCTGCAATCAGCCCATCCCCTTAGCAATATCGAACCAGCAGGACGAATTGACTGTAACGTGCCGAAACCCATTTACACTTCGGTTTCAGCCAATTCTTCTAATGCTTCTCGATTGCGCTCACCAGCGGCAGGCGCGGCAACCGCTGGGTGTTTTTTTCGTTTTCCGTATATGTGGAGCGTTAGGAAGATAATGGTCGGCACCAGCATACTCCACAATATTAAATTAATAGGCGAAAACTGACTTATCGGCGCGGTGCGGTTCAAGTTAAAGATAATGAGTGAAACCGAAAGCCAAACGGTCAGGAAATTGGGAATGGCATCGCCGGAGTGCATCATCTTCATGCCGTTACTGCGCCGCTGGGTCAGCGGCCAGAATAAGTTGGAGCCTAAGTAGCCCAATTGGTCTTCCAAAATGTGGGTAGAAAACGCCACAAACACCACCGCCGCCGCCAACCAGCCAAAAATCAGCCCTGCCAACACGGCAAAGATACCACCCAACAGCAAGCTGTGTGACCAACGCCGATGCCAGGGCAAAAAGGCAACTTCCACTTTCTCCACGCCGTCTGTCTTATCTTTTAGGCGAATGAGCTCAAAGGTCGGTCCTTCAAAAATATCAATTTTCATATCGCCATCATAGGTATAGTTGAGCGGCACAGAGAGTTTGGCACGCCCTTGTACCTGTTCTGCTTGCTTTTCGCGCACTAACTGGCCCGTATTAACNNCTCTCCGAGGGTGATGATGACTTCTCCCGCTTGATTATCAAAACGCAATTTGTACTGTTGCCACAAATCCGCACCCAATTGCATAGAATGCAGTTGAACCCAAACCGGTTTGCGGTCATTGTAGGCACGTTCCAGCAGTTCGGCAAATTCTTCGGCGATGGCTTGGGCGTCAAAATTTTGGGCTTGCGGGCGGATGTTGAAATCAGCAGGTTCAAAGTAGCGAGCCCACTTAAAATCCATCCAATCCGGCATCACGCCAAAAAAGCCAGCCAAGAGTAGAATCATACTGCGCTCATCCGCCGCCGCAGTCAGCACGCCGGGCACACAAGTGGCAACTGCAATGGCAGAAATAAAATGTGAAAATCCTTTCATGGCAATACCTTACATCAACCCAAGTAAACGCAGAATTGGGTCACTCAATCCCGCCATGTTCAACGTAATCGGTAACATCAGCACAGCCAGACAGTGCATCCGGCGGGTTTTCCAAAAGATGGGTATCAGTCCGACCGGGGTACAGACCAACATGACCAACAAACCGCCACCGCCCGTTACGCCCCCGACAACCAGTAATACCACGAACAGTGAAAGCCCGGCAATCATACGATGGTCAAATTTGTGGATGTGCTTTGCAAAAAAACGAGCAAGAACGATTAGGATTAGGAAAGATAGCCCCCCTGTGATAGCCAGTATTGCCAAAGAGAGTTGATACTCCGCGGGTGTGACTGCGCGATGGATAGTGCCCACCATACTTGCCAGCCCACCGCGTTGTAGGTTAAAGCCCGGCACAAAAAAGAGTAGGTAANNAGCCCACCAATGCCAGCGGTAACCACCGGCACAAATGCGGCAAATAGCCCTCCCATTGCCCCAGACACCACGCCACGCCACAGCAAGTCGTAGGTTAGATTCAGGTGGTCAGAGACAGTTTGCTTTGGTGGGCGTTTGCCAAAAAGGATGGTATGGAGCAATGCTGGCACGGCAAAGAAGCCGGTAAAAGCTGGGAGTAGGTTTTGATAGGATTTTTCGAGCGGAACAAACGAGCGGTTAAATACGATAAACCCGATGATGCCAGAGAGTAAAAAGGTGAGCGCACCCGCTAGCAATTGGCTCCATGCCTTGCGAAAGCGTACCATCTCACTGCCTTCGCCCGTGCTAAATGGCCATTCGCTCAAAATCATGTAGACACAAATTACACCCAAAATCCAATGTAGGTGTGGACCCATCAGTACCCGCATCGGGCTAAGCAAGGGGGCGATGAAAGGTGAAATTAGTAACAGGACAAATACACCGCCCAAACTTCCTAAACNNAACCAACCAACACGACCGCTTCAAAACCACGTCCATTCAACAAAAATTGCTGAGCCGGGAGCACGGCAAATGCCATGCTATCATCCGGTGCGGATAGAAAGATAGCGGGCAAGGTGTTGAGCATCGCATATCCCACTACCATGCCAAGCATAAACATTGCCAGTTGTTGCCCGTCAAATAGTTCCGGATTGGCGGCATAGATGATCAATGCGAAGCCCGCCACGTTATAGATGTGTAAAGCGGGTATCAGTGAAAAAATCACAGACACCAGCAGTCCCAGGACTGCCAATCCCAAAAGGCTCAAGTAAGGGAGAACAGCAGTTAGCACAGTGTATTCAGCACAATCGAAAGGAGGGCGACAGAAATTATGATGAAACGCTCAGGGACTTAGGTGGGGCTTGCCTGTACCCCTTGGCTACGTTGCCACCATTGTGCGGCGAGTAACACACCTACAATACTTTTGGCATCTTGTAGGGTTCCATCCATTGCCCATTGTAGCGCTTGGGTGATGGGCACTGCTGTCACCAAAATTTGTTCATCTTCATCCTGCGGTAATTGAGATGGGGTGAGTTCGGTGGCAACAAAGAGATGTAATAATTCACTGGAGTAGCCGGGCGCAAGAAAATACTGTGCCAATTTGTGCAGATAGCCTGCTCGCATCCCCACTTCTTCCTGCAATTCACGGTCTGCCGTCATCAGGGGCGCTTCATCTGCATCGCGAGTGCCCGCCGGAATTTCCAAGAGCCACTCATCAATCACCGGACGATATTGCCGAACAAATAGCACTTGACCATCGGCATCAATCGGCACAATGGCAACACCGCCCGGGTGTTTTACATAATCAAAATTACCCACCACACCATTATCCAGTTGGATACGATCTTGACAAAAGGAAAATGCCCGCCCGATGTGCAGTTGTTGAGACGAAATAAGTGTTGGCATAAGTGATTGAAATAAAAAACCCCGCAAAAGTCACGGGGTTTGAGTAAAATTACGGCATATTGCATGTGCTTCGGGTTATGGAATATTCAAAACCTGACCGGGATAGAGCACATAAGGAGGCAAAATACTATTGGCTTGCGCAATTGCTTCATAGGTCGTGTTGTATTGCTGGGCAATTCGGAATAAGTTCTCACCTGCCGCAACGATATGGGTACGTCCAGTGGCGGGGGTAGCTTGCGGGGCAGTGCCATTTGGCAAGTTAATCACCTGTCCGGGTTGCAAATTGGCGGGGTCAATGCCCGGGTTGGCGGCAATCAACGCATTGGGGTCAATATTTAACTTACGCGCAATTGCCCACATCCAGTCTCCCGCCTGCACAGTGTAGGTAGTACCAGCCGGTGCAGGTAGGGCAGTCGCTACTGGTGGAACAGCTGTTGGGTTTTCCACCACCGGAGCCACTGTAGGGGGAACTTGGGTGGAAGGCGGAACATCAGTGGGGAGGGTAGTGGGTTGTGGCTGATTCGCCTGTGCGGTTTGTTGGGCTATTTCCGCATCATAAGTCATCTTTATAATGGCATCCGCTTCTACTTGGGCGGTTTGCTCTGCCGCCATTTCTACATCAGATGACTTTTGTGTAGGTAGTGGGTCTGTTGTGGCAGAACGGTTACAGGCAGTGAGAAGTGCCAAAAGTGCAATCGCAAAAACAGATATCCATATATGGTTGGTTTTCATATTTTCCTCCAAATAGCGAAAGGATTGCTCATTTGAAATCTACAAGCTGAACATAACAAACATCGGAAGAACACCGACTGACACTCCTATATTCGGCACAAGTCGGGGTTGCGTTTCTTTTCTTAAGGAAAAAAGCGCAATTTCCATCCGTGTCAAATACAGTTTGAGCGCCCGTTTTGTTTTTCAACCTTTATAGATAGATTGGGCACGGCACAGAATTTCTTCACTTTATTGGAAAAAGTGTAGTTTCCATACGTACCCAACATAATGATAACCAACTTTGTCAAAAAGCGCAAACTTTTGCATCAGTCTGCTATTCGTCATCACTGCCATAACTTATTGGTTGTTGAATATCTATCACTTCACCATGATGATTCACGATAATTTTTAAGCCCAACATGCCAAGCCATTGGCGTGCGCCTTCGGGCAAGCCGGTTTCCAATAACTTGTCGAGATGGTCATCAATGTTGCGTAATGATGAATCAATCATAGCCTTTGTGAACAGGTCATCTTTACCCATCATTTTCATAGCGCCCATTGTTACGGCGTCTTTATTTGCCAGTGTAGCATCACGCATTGCACGCAGAACGGTTTTATCTATCTCTGTAGAGAGTACGTGGCGACGAAAGCCGTGATCATTTACGACATAATGGCTTTCACCGGCAAATTGCGCCACTTCACAGACTTCATCTGCTTCATTAAAAACCAAACCGCCAAAAACTGCTTGTATCATTGTACGTAACTCTCAATTTTTAATTTGAATTTGCTCATCCAACTTGAAAAACATTACGGAGCGGCAGTTGGAGGCATATTTTGCACACCCGCATTGCATGGAATATTTTCAGGTCCATTTTCTTCGTAGCGCACGTAAAACTTCTCTATTTTTTTGCGGTCATATTGCTCCAAATCTAGGCGGCGGCGCCATGCCAAGAGTGTAATGGGCGTTTTCATTCCTTCGGAATAGGGCATCACAATTACACGGTTCTCAGAGCAACCATTCAGCGCCGCGTTGCTATAAAAATCTTCCAAATCCTGCTTAAGTTCAGGGCATCCTTCTGGGCAGTTATATAAAAGCACCACACCGCCGTGTTCTAAATTATGCACCCAATAACCTTCCAATTGGGTTTCTTCATATACCCCCCAAGGCATGGAAGATTCGTAGTGTGTTCCTGAAGTCGGTGGATAGTTGTTAAATGCTAAAGGCGAACCTGCCACCACATGCGACCGCCCTTCATCTTCTATTAACTCTTCCTGCAAAATGCCATCATCGGAACTACACGCGCTCAACACTGCCATGAGCGCCGTTAACAACAAAGCGATGAACAAACCAACCTTCAATCGTGACATAGTAAACATTGTAAAATCAACTCCTGTACTGTAAATTGCTACAAAACCATAACTTTTGGTAATTGGCTTACGTTTTTCACCAAAATGTCTATCCATTTTACCAAAGCCTAATTCGAATGCAAAGTGTCTCTAATGAAGGGGGTGCGGTTCAAAGTTTCG
>DKKK01000142.1 GCA_002455215.1 Anaerolineales bacterium UBA6668
TTCTCATTCTCCGAAAAACTGAACCGCACCCCGCCCTGACTAACCACTAGCCAAACCCCCATCTTTCTATTATAATAATAGTACCTGCTAATCTCGTGATGTTGCACAACCGGTTTGACCAACACTCTTGTATTGGGGTGCTTATTGTTGCGACAATGTGATAGGGCTTGCCCAAGACAGCGTCACGATTGCGTACCCCACTTTGCCCTCTGGGCAAAACCACGCAACACACGGATTAGTGGGTTTTTTTATCACCAATGTTTTGTGAATAATTTCACAAACTTGACTCTCACCCCTACTTTGTGCTATCCTCCCCGTTCGGCTTTACATACGGCACACAACGCAACCGGTTGTGTTGTGTTTATCTTCCATTCAACTGTAAACGCCAAAACACGTTAGCTGAGAAAAATCCTTCCAATACCCATCTTTCATTTTGTATGTCCATTCAAATTGAACGCGTTTCTGATGATATTTATGTCTTCACCAGCGATTTGTACGCCCAAGTCACGGCTGGGGCGGTCATTTCGCCCCACGGCTCTGCTCTGATAGATACATTGGCATTTCCCTCCGAAACCCGCCAAATTAAAAGCTTTATCGAAAATACTTTGGGAAGCAAGGTGCGCTACATCATCAACACGCACTACCACGCCGACCATATCTATGGCAACTACCTATTTCCAGAAGCCGAAGTCATCTCCCACGATTTATGTCGCCAATATATGCTAGAACGGGTCGTGCCCCAACTAGCGGCTTCCAAAAAGGAAACCCCGGAAATCCGCGAAGTAGAAATCGTCCTCCCTTCTATCACCTTTGACAATGGTGGTTTTTTACTGCAGATTGGCAATAAAACACTCGTGGTCAATCATGCGCCGGGGCATAGCCACGACCAAGTGACCGTGTTGGTGCGCGAAGAAAAAGTA
This sequence comes from Anaerolineales bacterium UBA6668, assembly GCA_002455215.1. Lineage (GTDB taxonomy): Bacteria > Chloroflexota > Anaerolineae > Anaerolineales > UBA6668 > UBA6668. The sequence continues at coordinate 921 of DKKK01000142.1, forward strand.
TTGTTTGCCAGCGATTCGGTCATGCCGCTCCCATTTTTTATGGACGGCAGTGTAGAAGATACCCACAAAACGTTGAACGCTATCAAGGGCATTGAATTGGAAAACATTGTGCAAGGGCATGGAGAAGTCATCTTGCGTGGGGAAATTGCCGCCGCATTGGAAAGCCGCATCACCTACATTGAACAAACCCGCAAATTGGTGGCGCAAGTTATCAAGCGCAACCGACCAGTGACGGCGTTGCAAAAACTCACGCTCGAAAGTATGGAACGGAGCAACATCGAACTGGCTGGCTTAGTAGAAGCCCTGCACATGCGTAATTTGGAGTTTTTGTACCACACCTTGCAAAAGGAAATGACTCCGTGGCCCAGCGCTCGCCGCAAGCATGAAGATGAAATAGACGACTAATCATGGATCTGTATTTTATTCGGCACGGGCAATCTGAGAACAACGTTCTGGAAGGTGACCCCGCCTTACACCACCTGCGTAAAGCAGACCCCAATCTGACTGCCATCGGTTACAAACAAGCCGAACAATTGGCAATACGCCTCGCCACACAACCATCCACTGGCTCATCGCGGGGGCCTTTATTTGCTGATAGCCAAAACGCACAAGGTTTTGGCATCACCCACCTGTACTGCAGTTTGCATTTGCGTGCCATTCAAACAGCAATGCCCACTTGCGAAGCACTGGGCTTGCCACTGGTTGCCTGGAAACTTGCCCACGAACATTGGGGCTTGTTTCAATATGACGAGCAAACAGATACCTACACCGCTCATCCGGGACCGAGCCGCACCTATTTTGCCGAACACTTCCCCAAGCTCGTTTTGCCGGAGGATGTGGGCGAAGATGGCTGGTGGAAAGGCAACCGCGAAGATGATGCCGCCAAAAATGCGCGAGCAAAGGCATTTTATGCCGAGTTATTGGCACGGCATGGCGCTACAGATGACCGTATCGCTTTAGTGAGTCATGGCGGTTTCTTCGTTAGTTTTATGCGAGCCGTTTTTGCCACACCCTATGCCGAAGAAAGCAATTGGTTTTTGATGAACAATTGTGCCATCAGTCGCCTGCACTTTAGCCAGCGTGGACCCCTGCTGGTGTATGCCAACAACACCCAACACCTGCCTTACGAATACCACACATACTAAGCGTTCCCATCCACCCATCGCCTATGTCTCACCAACCCATGCCCGGCTTCCGTACAGTGCCTAAGACGGGCGTAATCTATGTAATGAGCGAAGCCAATAAACACGGTTTTCGCTACGGTTCAGCGGACTGGTCTAATCTGGGGCAGGGTAGCCCAGAAACCGGAGCAATTCCCGGCGCACCGGCTCGCATTGAGCAACTAATCATCAACCCTGCCGCTCACCGCTACTCCGATGTGCAAGGCAATTTTCTCCTGCGCCAAAAAGTGGCAGATTATTACAATCAACTGTTTCGGCAAGGTAAGAAAAGCCAATACACTTGGGAAAATGTCAGCATTGCTGGGGGCGGGCGCATTGCACTCACGCGGCTGGCGGCGGCGCTTGGCAACATTAATATGGGGCACTTTTTGCCCGATTACACCGCCTACGAAGAACTGCTCAGTGTCTTTAAGGCATTCATTCCCATCCCGATTCTGCTAGACACCAAAGCCGGGCATCACATTCCGGTGCAACGTCTGCGCGAAGAAATTTTGGGACGTGGCTTACGCGCCGTGCTTGCCAGCAACCCCTGCAACCCCACTGGGCAAGCCGCCATTGGCAAAGATTTGGCAGAGTGGGTGGCAGTTGCCCGCGAAACCGATTGCTCGCTCATCTTAGATGAATTTTACTCCCACTTTTTGTATGTGCCGGATGGGAGCAAACGCCCATACCGCATGCTTTCGGCGGCAGAGTTTATTGATGATGTAAACGAAGACCCGGTGGTCATTGTCAACGGGTTGACGAAGAACTGGCGTTACCCCGGTTGGCGTATTAGCTGGACTTTGGGACCGAAACACCTGATAGATGCGGTGGCAAGTGCCGGTTCTTTCTTGGATGGTGGGGCAAATCACCCCTTCCAAGAGCAAGCCATTACCCTATTGGAAACCGAACTCGCCATTGAAGAAGCGCTGGCTATCCAATCGCATTTTGGCAAAAAGCGTCGCATGGTGCTGGACCGCCTTTCGGAACTCGGTATCACAGTAGATGCCACACCGTCCGGTACATTCTATGTCTGGGCAAATCTCTCACTTTTGCCAGAGCCTATCAACGATGGCTTCACCTTTTTCCAAGAAGGGCTAAAAGAAAAAGTGATAACCGTGCCGGGTATTTTCTTTGATGTCAATCCCGAATCGCGCCGCCGACTGCGCCGTTATGGCAACCACACCCGTATTAGCTTTGGTCCAGAAGTGGCGCAAGTAGAGCGTGGTTTGGATGCGATTGAACGTATGATTAAAAAATTCTCCTGAGCGAGTTTTCATTTATTTATAATTTTATGAGCGCCAAAATCCCCTTCCAGCGTCCCAAACGTGGTTTTCTCCAGCAATCCCCCAAAGCCTGCCACTTGATTGGCTGTGTGCATGTTCTGCCATTGCCGGGCAGTCCCCGTTGGCAAGGCGATATGCGGGCAGTGGTTGATTTGGCAGTGCGGGAAGCCGAAGTGTATGCCAGCGCCGGGGTGGATGGCATTATCATCGAAAATATGCACGACACCCCCTACCTGCGCATGTCAGCCGATGCCGGAACCATTGCTGGTATGGCGATGGTGGCGCAAGCGGTACGCACGGCATTGCCCGACATAGTGTTGGGCATTCAAATTCTTGCCGCCGCCGATATTGCCGCATTGGAAGTGGCAGTGGCGGGCGACTTGGACTTTTTGCGCTGTGAAGGCTTTGTCTTTGCCCACACCGCCGATGAAGGCATCATTCAAGGCAATGCCGCTCGCTTGGTGCGCCGCCGCGCCCATCTCAATGTTAATCACATTGAAATTTGGACTGATGTGAAGAAAAAGCACAGCGCCCACGCGCTCACCGCCGACCTAAGCTTGCGCGAATTTGCCGAAGGTGCGGCGTTCTTTGATGCGGACGCGGTGATTGTCACCGGCAACGCCACCGGAACCCCGCCCAAACCGGCTGATTTGCTGGAAGTGGCAGGCTTGGGCGTGCGTACTGCTGTGGGCAGTGGCATGACCCCCGATAACCTAGCTGAATTTGCCCGCAATGCCGATGCCCTGATTGTCGGGAGCTACTGCAAGGTGGATGGCGACTGGCGCAAAACCGTCTCTGCCCAACGGGTGCGAGACTTGGTGCAAAGGCTTTCTGCCAGTGTCTAACCGAGCGTTTTCCCGGTCGAAAGTGGTGGGCAGTCCTTGACCCTTTCGGATACTTCAACTTATCTTTCTTAACTTTCTAAACTCCCTTAACTTTTATGTCATTTCGTTCCGGTTTTATCGCTGTGATTGGTCGCCCAAATGTTGGCAAATCCACCCTGATGAATGCCATCTTGGGGCAAAAAATTGCCATTGTCTCGCCCAAGGCGCAAACTACCCGCAAGGCGCAACTTGGCATTCTGACGCTGGAAAATGCCCAACTGGTGTTTGTGGATACGCCGGGCATGAACCGTCCGCGTCAACCGCTCGATACCTATATGCTTAATACCGCGCACAATGCCTTGTATGAAGCGGATGTGGTTTTGTGGTTGGTGGATGTAAGTACCCCGCCGGGTGGTGGGGATAAGCACATTGCCGCTTTGCTGAGCGAAATGCCGGAGCGCAAGCCGATTGTGCTAGGCATGAACAAGAGCGACCTCCTGCGTCCTGCCCAAGTGCTTGCCCACACCGATGCCTACCGCGCTTTGGTTCCGTCTGCTCAATGGATGCTGACTTCTGCCACCCGCCGTGACAACCTAGACAAGTTGATTCAGATTCTGGTGAGCGAACTGCCTGAAGGTGACGCCCTTTATCCCGAAGACCATGTGACCGAAAGTACCTTGCGCGAGATGGCGGCGGAACTGGTGCGCGAAGCGGCACTTTACCACCTACAACAAGAAGTGCCACATGGGGTAAATGTGGAAATTGAAGAATTTAATGAAGAAAATCCCGCCTTGGTGCAGATAGATGCTGTCATTCATGTGGAAAAAGATGCTCACAAAGCAATTGTAATCGGCAGGGGCGGGCAAATGCTCAAGCAAATTGGAATACAAGCCCGCAAGTCTATCGAAGATTTGCTAGAAGGGACACAGGTAAACTTGCGCTTGTTTGTGCGAGTCACGCCCGATTGGCGTAGTGATGAGCGGCGGGTGCGTGGATTTGGCTATGAAGAATAAAACGTTTACCCACAACTTATCTTTCCAATTAAACAATTTGGTATAATCGCGCATTATGGCATTACCTTCTGACTCTTCTCCCAATAGCCCCAGACTGTGCCCGGTATGCGGGACGCGCGTGGGGGATGTTGCCACCAAGTGCATTGTGTGTGGGACAGACCTGACCGCTGGCGACAAAAAGAAAAAGCTCGGACAAACCGGACAGTTGGTGCGCCCGACATCGGCAAGCCAACCCCTGCCGGTGGTGAAAAAATCGCAAACCCAGCCAATCCGTGCGGTCAACACGCCATCACTCTCGCAGTCACAACCGATTTCTGCCGTGACGGGTGATACGGGGGCTTTACCCCACCCGCCCATGCCGCCCAAAGTTAAATCAAAATCAGCCGGGCAATTTAGCATTTCTCTGCCGATTTTTATTGGTAGCTTGTTCTTGATGGGTGCAATGGCAATTGGGGCGTCACTTTTGATTCTCAATCTGAATGGCGGCGGCGCAAGCGCCACCCCCACCGTAGTCGTAACCGCCACCTTCCTACCTACCTACACGCCCCAGCCCAGCCCAACCAGCACACCTGAGCCGACTGCCACGCCCTTGCCACCTTTACTGCACACAGTGGTTGAAAATGATACCTGTATCAGTTTGGCGTATCAATATAATGTCACGCAAAATAGCATTCGGGAACTGAACGGCTTCCCGGAAAGTTGCAACCTGCCATTGGGCGTCACCATCAAAATCCCGCAACCCACTGCCACTGCTGGTCCCACTCTGACCAGCACAGTTGAGCCGTATGCGCTCACGGTTGCCGCTCGTCCCACCCACATTGTCAGCGCGGGCGAGAGCCTATCCAGTTTGGCGCAGTACTACAACGTGGATTTTAAAACCTTTGCGGAAATCAACGGCAAACTAGCGCCAGACTACACCATTGCCGTGGGTGAGAAGTTGATTGTGCCGAAGGATGTGCCGCCCCCGACCGAAGGTCCCAGCCCCACACCCACTGCTCTGCCACCCAAGCCTGCCCCAGAACTGCTCAATCCTGCCGATGGCTTTGCCGTCTCTTCTGTCGAGCAAACGGTGAATTTGGAATGGAGTTCGGTGGCGGTTTTGGCAGAAAATGAAGTGTATTTGGTCACAGTGGAAGATATTTCTGCTGGTGGCGCTAAGAAAATTGTCGCCGCAACCACCACCAATCGCTATGTGGTGACGGTTGAGATGAAGCCGCTTGAAACCAACCCGCATATTTTCCGCTGGAATGTGGTGGTGGCGCGGGTGGTAGGGCAAGACGGCAGTGGCAAGCCCATCTACGAACCGGCAGGCACTGTCAGCACAGATCGCACCTTCTCATGGGCGGGCATTGGTGTAGCAGTCCCGACTCAAACACCAGTTCCCTAGTCCATGAAGGAAAGAGATTGATATTTTGTAGCAGAGACGCTTTAGCGAGCGTCTCTTTGCTATTTTGGGTTCGTATGCAAGTGCAGAATTGGTATCTCGGAACAATGGGCTATGCCCATGATGAGTGGCTGGGGGTGTTTTACCCGCAAGGCATGAGTCCGCGCAATTACCTGACGCGCTATGTCGAAGTGTTTAACGCGGCAGAATTGGATACCACCTTTTATGGCATCCCGCGTGAGAGTACCGTCCAGCGTTGGCGGGCTGTTGCACCGCCCGATTTTGTCTTTTGCCCCAAACTGCCCAAAGAAATTAGCCACGAACTGCGCCTACGCAATGCCCAAGCGCTGTTGGAGCGTTTTTTGGCTAGCTTGCAACCGCTCAAAAGCCAGCTAGGCGCAATCTTAATCCAACTTTCGCCCGATTTTTCGCCTGTGGAACGCGGGAGTTTGGTTGAGTTTCTTACCCAATTGCCAAAAACATTCGCTTTTGCGGTAGAATTTCGCCAGCGTGGTTGGTATCAGCCCGCCACTGCCGAATTGCTGGCACGGCATGGTGTGGCGTGGGCGTGTACCGAGTATGCGCCAGTACCCCGTCAACTGCATTGCACGGCGGATTTCCTTTACATCCGCTGGATCGGCGACCACGGGCGTTTTCCGTACCGCCACGACCATGAGTTGATTGACCCAAGTGAGAATTTGCAATGGTGGCTGGCAGAAATTGCCCAGCAACCGGCGCACACTTTGTACGGCTTTTTTAACAATGAGTACGCCAATTTTTCACCCGCGAGTTGCAACCGCTTCAAGCGGCTGGTTGGCTTACCCACTGCTCCGCTGGAACCACCCCAGCAGATGAGTTTATTTGATATTTGACCCGCATGAATGTGCGCTTTTTTCTTGTACGAAACCGCGCAGTTCGATCTTCGCCACATGCACCGAATAGCATTTGTGTCGAAGAGTACCCTTTGATTTGTTAGGAGGCACTATGTCTATTAAACCCGACCATTGGATCCGCAAGATGGCTTTGGAACAGCAAATGATTGAGCCATTTGAAGCCGGACAAATCAGCCAAGGCAAAATTTCGTATGGTTTGAGCAGTTTTGGCTATGATATTCGCGTTGCCGATGAATTTCGCATCTTCACCCCAGCCACCGGTTTGTTGACCGTAGTGGACCCAAAGGCGATTGATGATAACGCGATGGTGTATTTTCGTGGAAATGAGTGTATTATCCCGCCGAATAGCTTTGCTTTGGCACGCACGGTTGAATATTTCCGCATCCCGCGCAATATCCTAACCATTTGTCTAGGCAAATCTACTTACGCTCGCTGTGGCATTATTGTCAATGTCACCCCGTTTGAACCGGAATGGGAAGGTTATGTTACCATCGAAATCAGCAATACCACGCCCCTGCCGGCACGCATTTATGCCAATGAAGGTATTGCCCAGGTGTTGTTCTTTGAAGGTGACCAGCCGGAAGTTTCTTATAAGGACCGCAAGGGCAAATATCAGGGGCAGGTGGGGATTACCTTGCCACGCGTGAATCGTTAAATTTTTTTGTGGGGATTCATTAAGACGGCGGTTGCGTTTCAGGCATACCGCCGTCTTTTGTTATTTAATAATTCTTCTTATAGGGGCTGAAGATAGTGGAGCAATGAAATACCAAAACGAAACGTAACTGCTCAGCTTTGTTTGGCAAAATTAGCTCAGAGCCAATTGATAACGGTTTGTTTTTCCCAAAATATGGGCAACCCAGACAAAACTACTGATTTTCATATTAACCTACGCCCATTGTGTGAGTTGGAGATGGTAAAAAATAAAGCAGTGAAATATCAATCAATAAGCTAATAAGCTCAGGGCTTTCTTAAAGTCCTAAAGTGGTGGTTACAGACCTAGCGTGCGGCTAGTGGCTAGCAAACTATCAACAGCCTATCCCCATCATTCGCACTGGAGCCTTATGGAGATTCAGCGATACCCGACACGGGGGACAAATTGCGTTTTTTCATAGTGCCAACCTTTACTTGAGATTGTCTGATTTGTGGGTCATTTCGACCGAAGGGAGAAATCCTGCTCATTGTGCGATATTTGGCACGGATGAAAGCTACGCTTTTTCCCTTAAAAAAGGCG
>DKKK01000118.1:0-18730 GCA_002455215.1 Anaerolineales bacterium UBA6668
CTTATTCCTTAGGCACTACCTGGTGTGAATGGTCAATGGCAAGGTGGTGTTTTGCAGATGTAGGCGGTAGAGTAGGACGGTATGGGGTACAACGCGCATTTCGACGCTGTAAGCTCGCAACCGCATCCAAAACTCGGTATCTTCGCTAACTGCAAATTGTGCATCAAACTCGCCGAATTGCTCAAAAACACTGCGGCGGCAGAGCATGGCGCCGAGATTAACATTCGCATATGGTTTTCCAAAGTCGTTGTAGCTGGCGTCATACGGATTTAGCAGTTGTCTTTGCAATAGCCCCTGCACGACTTGCAAATGGGGATATGCCATCAGCCACGGAAGCAAAACCGCCAAGTGCGAGCGCGTCCACGCATCATCCGCATCCAGCCAAGCGATATAATCCCCACTTGCCATGCTTAGCCCTAAATTGCGGGTTTTTGCAATGCCTAGATTTTTGCTGTTCTCTACATAGCAGACAGATTTAGCATATTGTTCCACAACAGTGGCGGTATTGTCGGTAGATGCATCGTTCACCACCAAAATTTCCAAGTTTGGGTAGTTTTGTGCCAAAACGCTCTCCAATGCCTGCGCCAAGTAAGCTTCAGCATTAAAAGCGGGAATGATTACACTAATTTTGGGTAGGTGTGCCATGAAACTTGCTCAATAAACTTCGCAATCGGTTGGGGATGCTGTCAAAATCGCTCCCCAACTCTAACGCATAGGTAGGCACAGAGCGCACCAAGGCAGACATGCGTGCCAAAGCAGATTGCCCCGCTGTAGGTAACTGAAACAGGCTTGTAGGCGCAAGCGCCGCCAATGCCAGTCCTGCAGTGATGGGAATGATTTTTGTGTTTGGTTCACCGGTTATTCGTGGTACCAAAATGGCTCGCAAGGGACGGCTTGCCACAATTTGTGGGGCAAATGCCGGGTATAAGCAGAGCAAGGCATAGTCTCCTTGCTCTTTTTTCTCTCGATAGCGAATATATGGTAGGAAATCGCTAAAACGCTTAAAATCTTCATTGCCTTTTAGTTTTGCCGCGGAATAGGCGCTATGCAAAATAGGCGGTTGTCCCAGTGATAATACACAATAATCGTCACTGAGATAGGTAAAGCCTGCCCTTAAGCATAGCAAGGATGTGGTGGACTTTCCTCCACCGCTCAACGCGGTCAGTAATACACAACTCTGTGCATCGCCAATGGCAGACCCGTGAACGAATTGCTGATGCGCCGGTAAACTTAAAGATAGCAATGTGCGCAAGGGTGAAGCCAATTCGTAATTTGGGACTTTTGTGAAATCCGGGGCGCAAAAAAAGCCTGCCTTTCGCTCTGGAAAATACACACTTAATAGGTTAGGTCCTGCATGAAAGACGGCACGGCAGAACGGGGATTGGAAGCCTTTTATTTCTCCGCGTGTATCCAAATAAGTATGCCAATATTTTGCTAACACATCTAGCAAAAAGGTCAGCAAGTAGGGGATGCGGCTTGTTTGTTCCAGTAAATGAAATGTGATTGCGCCTTCAGCGGGTTCGGTTTGCAAATGGGCAAATGCTTGCAAGTAGTGGCTAGTCGCTTCTGGCGAAGCCGCTGACAATATGCGGTAAGGGTTATCGGCAATTGTATAGTGCGTTTCTATACAGCCTACTTGCTGTTCGCAATTTTTAAACGAATCAGCCAACAATTGATAAAAGCTTTGCCAGTCGGCAGGATTTTGCATGGCAGGTTAGTTTGCCGGTAGGTGCGGCCACCCTTCTTCCGCAACTTCGTGGATGGGGTCTAGTAACAATAGTTGTTGCATGTCGCCAAATTTTTCTAGCACTGGGCGCAGATAAGTGGGGGGCAAAAGGCTGGTATCCGGCATAGCGCCACTGGACTCCGCAATTTCTGTGATTAGCTTTTCTTGTGTTAGCTTCCGAATGAAAGGTGAAAAATCAGTCACGATAGTGTCTTCTGTCAATTGGTAATGTTCAGCCAGTGTTGTGATCATTTGGGTCGTGCCACAGCTTTGCTCTAGCCACAGCCATATCACGGCGGCTACATTCCTTAAACTGTAATAAAAGCCACTTTCCAGATTCACAATTACGGATTCCCCGTCTAACGTTTCGTGGGCAACTTCAGGCGTGCTAATTCGGTATGAAGGTGAGTGCATAGTTTTTTCTCATAAATTGAGTCAGATTAGAGTAGATGATAAGAAATTTGAGCGGGTAGCTCTACAACCGCACCCAGAGAGTTGTTAAGTTCAGTTGGCGTGGTTGGTGACGGCACTTCAAAAGTAAATGCGTTTTTTATCTCGTTTTGCAATTGCTGATTATCGTAAAGCCGAAAATCAATCATGTAAAACCCTGCCAACAAGCGAGTATTTAGCTCGAATTTTAAGCGCATTTTTCCGTGTTGCGCCAGTTTTTGCGGGATTTCTGCCCGGCAAATAGCCAGTGGATTGCCAAGTGTAGTGTTTATAACAAGTTCACAAACTATTGCCAAAGAATAATTGTATACTTCAATATCTAGCCAGATGGTGGTTTGTTTTGCGCCTGGTTCGTAGCGCCAACCAAGCCAGTCAGCGAATACCGTGCGCGATTCTGATGCTGTAGCAGATTGCCAGGTGTCGGGTGGTAGAAGATTAAGCGATTGGCTAAGATATTCACTCAAAACACGCTGTGGCAGACCATCTTTTTTTAGATACCCTTTCTCTAGCCACAGGACGCGGTTGCACAGGGCTTGTACCAGCGCCGATTCATGGCTGACTAGAAGCATCGAACAACCATCTTTCTTCAGTTGCAGGATTTGATTGCGCACCTGCACGCGAAATTTGTGATCCCCAACCGTTAACGCTTCATCCACAATTAAAATTTCTGGACGGCTCAACAATGCAACGGCCAAACCTAAGCGTAAACGCATACCGCTGGAATATCGTTTTACGGGCCAATCAATATACTCGGCAAGGTTAGCAAAAGAGACAATATCATCGAATCTTTTTTCCATCTCTCGCCGATTTTCGCCAATCAAAGCGCCAGCCAGGAAGACATTTTCGCGTCCCGAAAGGTCGTTATGAAAACCCACTGCCGCTTGCAACAGAGCGGCAGTGCGCCCGGTTGTTTGAGTATAACCGCTGGTTGGTTTGGTTACGCGGGAGATAATTTGCAGTAAGGTGGATTTTCCAGCTCCATTTGCGCCAATGAGTCCCACTACTTCGCCAGGGTACTGCCTGAATGAAATGTTTTGCAATGCCCAAAACTGTTTGGGCGGGCGTAAAGCATGGATGATAGAACTTAGGCTGATTTTTTCCCGAATTCTTATGATCGGATAGCATTTGCTAACTTGCGAAACTGTAATGATGGGTTGCATATTTATAGCCAGTCAATCACAGTGTGGGCATGTTGCTCAAACCAAAATACCGCCAACACGCCACTCACCAATAGGGCAAGTAAAGTTAGCCAAAAAGGATAGGTTAAATTCAGCGTGTTTCCAAGAATGGCAGAGCGAGTCCCCATTACCAGCCAATAGAGCGGATTCCATTGCAAGAGATGGATGTATTGTGTTGGCATAATCTCTTGAGAATAGATAACAGGCAAACCAAATTGCATGATTCGTAAAACATAACGCAATAAAGAGCCAATATCGCGGAAGCGAACCGCAACGGTGGCGAGCCACAAGCTAATGGAGATTGATATTAAGATTGCATAGATAACCCACCACACCAGTAGCCCAAGGGTGGGGCTAATATAATCTCGATAAATAAAAAAAATGGGGACAAATACCAGTAAACTTGTTAGGAAATCAAACAATGCAGTTGCTATCGCTTGAATAGGCAGAAATAAGCGCGGAAAATATACTTTACTGGCTAAGTACAAATGGGTTGATAAACAGCTACTGATTTGTGTGGATGTTTGCAAAAACAGATTCCAGATTAGGATGCTTGGCAGTAAGAACAATGGGTAGGGGATGCCTTCGGATGGAAGCTTTGCGAATCGTCCGAAAATAAGCGTAAATACGCCGATATTAATAATAGGGTCCAAAAACACCCAAACCATACCAAACAAGGTCTGCCGGTAGCGCAGTTGGATTTGGCGGATCACCAAAAGCCGCAAAACTTCTCGGTATTGCCAAAATTCTCGTAGATTAAACTGCCACCAGTTTCTTGTCGAATTATTTTGATAAACCATATATTTTATAATGCTCGGACTTCTAACAACGGGTATATTCGGCACTGATGAAAACTGCACGTTTTCCTTAAAGAAAAAAGCGTAAATCGAACTTCGGCATGTATACCGAAGATAACCTGTGTCGAATATGAAAAATCATAAAATAAGCCAAAATCGGATATGCCGAGCTTTTTATTTCACTGTACGTAAAAACCCCAAAGGCGACAAACCAATAGGGTACTATTTTATTAAATAAAGCAGTAAATGTCTACTCGTTTCTTCCAGAGCAAAAAGTACTATACTCAGCACAGGTCTAATATCGCATATATGCCGAATAAAACCCGTGCTCAGTATATACAACAAAAGACGCACTTCTTTTACAAAAGTGCGTCTTTGCAGTCTGCTTGCCCCTGCCCCTAGCCGTACCAAGCATCAAATGCCATTCGTCCCGGACGGGAATTGTGCTTTTATCAGCGCATGTGCCAAAGCTAACCTGTGGCGAATATAAATGCCGACCCGCCTAGCGAATGTCGTAAACTTTCAAGGCGGTGGATAAGGTTGCTTGGCGGGCTTGTTCTTCGGTCAACCCTTGTACCTTGAACGTGACTTGCTTACTGCCGCTATCGTCCCCGCTAAAGACGCCAAAGGCAATGAAATTCCCACCAGCTTCGGTAATCGCTTTTGTTAAACGGGCTAACTCGCCGGGTTGGTCTTGTAGGAGGGCAGTGACTCGCAAGCCGGGTTCTCTTGCACCCATAAATTCCAAAAATAGCTTAAAAATGTTGGTCTCAGTAATGATACCGACCACTTGCTCATCGCGCATCACTGGCAAACCGCCTATTTTTTTGTCTGCCATAATCCGTGCGGCTTCTTCGATTGGCGTTTTTTCATCAATGGTAATGACTTGCCTGCTCATCACCTTTTCTACCGTGAGTTTGCTCAACAGGTAGTTAAGCTCCCACACACTCAAACTAGTGGCTTGTGACGGGGACGCATTTAATAAGTCTTTTTCGGAAACAATCCCAACCAATTTGCCGTGTTTGATGACCGGCGCGCGGCGGATGCGTTCTTGCTTAAACAAAGCTAGCGCATCATGGATAGACAAATCCGGTGTAACGGTAATCAGGGGGCGGGACATTCGTTCACCAACTAACATAATTTCCTCCAAAATAAGAGCGTTAATTCATACACGACACTAAAAAAATCTTTGGCAAAAGGTGCAATAAATGGACGTGTCGAGAAAGGTCTTTTTTTTGACTAAGCCATTTGGTTTGTTGCTCCCCAAGCCTATTGCCTGTGGAGAGTAACTTTCGTGCTTAAGCTTATATTCGACACGGGCAGAGTGTGCTTTTTTCTTAAGGGGAAAAGCAATTTCCATCCGTGTTGAATATAGTTTACAACATTTGCAGGCGGGAACGTATTACCAGTGGTAACGGATTTAATGTGTAGAAGGTCATTGCTTGCATACCTGTTTACTGTCCGTCAAAACGGCACTTTTCTCGTAAGAAAAGCGTACAATTCCACCTGTGCCAAAGGGAAACCCTGATGAACACAGTGTCACTTGCTGGCTAGGGTGCGGCTTCTTCAATCGAGATGTAGTTTTTGCCCGTAACCCCAGGATAAGTGATTAGCTGGTAGGCAGGATTGTCATGCACCAAAAATCCTTCATAGGGACGGTCACCAGCAACCGGGTACCAGCCAGCAATGGTAAAGGGCAATATGCCGGGCGAAATGCCATCGGCGGGCAACCATTCACCATTATAACGCCGTGCCAAGTGAATGTGTGTGCCCGTACTTACACCGCCGTCACAACTTGGATTACCAATAAAATCCCCCCTACGCAAGAGCGTGTCATCTGCCGGAATGGTGCCGGTCTTTAGGTGTAAGTGCAATAAGACCCAGCCGGTACGCTCATCCCCGTCCCCATCCAAATCTAGCAACATATAGCCAATATCCGTGCGTGCCACCACCCCATCTGCCATAGCGGTCACAGTTTCGTTATTGGGTAAACAACCACGCCCACTCGAAGGCGGGGCAAAGTCAATGGATGCCAAGGGACGCATCCCGCCCCAAGCAAAGTGTGGACCGCCAGTATAGACCCAGCGCCTGCCGGGTTCAAATGGTAACTGCAAAAGGGGTTGTTGCAAATTGCCCGGGATGAGCGTGGCTTCATAGCGGAAGGGGTCGCCAAACAAAGCGCGGTAGGTAGCGGCAAACCCCTGGGGGCTGATAGCAACCTGAAAAGCATCATCGGCGTACCACTGCGCAAACAAATATTGCAGAGCAACCGTTCCTGCATTTTGCCACGGGTCAATGCGCTCCACCCGCCCACTCTCCAACTCAATTTCGAGCAGACTACCCGCCCGCCAGCCATAATAGCCCGTGCTGAGCGTTTCTGCCACCCACACTGCTTGCTTTGCCAGTCCTTCGCGGTATTCTTCTTCGTAACCCATTGGGTAAATCTGCGCCAAATCGCCATTACCATCGCTGGTCAGTACCGCACTGCGATATTCGAGTAGCGCCAGCAAAAGGCGTGGATGCACCGAATAGGTTTGGCTAACAATTTCGAGCACCTCCCAACTTGGGCGCAAGTGCCCCTTGTACGATTCGCGCATTTTGGCAAGCCACCCATCATGGGTAGACACCGCTTGCTGTATGTTGAACCCGACTGCAGTAGGACCATAAACAAACTCACTATCGGGAATCATCTTAAACGGCGTGCCATATAAGCTGGTGAAAGCGGCAGGAATGTGAATTGGCAAGCCTGGGGGCAGGGTGGTTTTCCAATCAGCAAGGAAAGGGTTGGCTTGCAAGATGGCATCTGCTGTGGTGTTAAAGTGTGCGGCAAGCGCATTGAGCGTGTCGCCGCTTTGAAGGGTGTACGGTAAGGGCGTGTTGAATGTCCAGCGCTCGCGCGTGGGCAATGGCGTTGCATCTGCAGATGGGAAACCATTTTCAGCGCCTTGCCCACTGGCATCGGCAACAGTTTCCGGTGTGGCTGTTGGGGCGAGATTGGGAGAAAGCGCAGTGCAGGCAGATAAAAATGCCAAGCCAACTAAAAACGAGATGCACCGCAAAAAAGACATGCGGCAAGTATAACAGCGTGGCATGAATAAAAGATGAAAATGCTTCTTATCAATTTCTCAGAAATTGACTATTGACAACCTGATTTTTCGTGATAATATATGTTTAGTCAATAAATGACCGTTAGTCATAAATTGATAACGAAGTCATCTAAAAAAACAGAAAAAATTCTAGGAGAAATTAAAATGAAAAACGTATTATCTTTCGTAGGTGGCACTGTTTTCGGTGCATTGATTGGTGGTGGTGTAGCATTATTCTTGGCTCCCAAGACCGGTAAGGAATTGCGCCAAGAAGTCAAAGCCAAGTATGACGAGACTTCTGTGAAGTTTGCCGAACAAGCCAAGGAAGCTCGCCATCAATTGGAAGCCAAGACTGCGGATGTTCGCACCCAACTCGAAACCAAGACCGCCGAAACCCGCACCCAACTCGAAGCCAAGTCCGCCGATGCCCGTACTGCCTTCATTGAAAAGCGTGATGTTATTGTTGAACGCATCAAGACTTTGCGTGCCCCCAAGAAAGCCGAATTGAACGGCGTTGTGGAAGTCGTTGAGGGCTAATTTTTTTCTAAATTTACCGCAAACAAAAAGCCCACTATCTGAGTGGGCTTTTTGTTTTATTTGGCATACTGATATTTATATTCGGCGCGGGATGGAGATAGCATGGAACGCAGTTGCTTTTTTTGTAACGCTTGCGTCCCCCTGAATCCATAAGATGATTCTTATTTAGAGTGGCGGGCAAAACGGCAGTGATAGCCAACCCGCCAGCCGGGCTATAGTGGCTGTAGTCGCTAGCCGCTATAGCTTGCCAAAACGCAATGCCAAGCGGTACAACCACGGATTTAAAACCAGGTCAAACGCGCCCACCGTGCGTTGGATTTGCCCGCCAAAACCGCGCTTAAAGCGATACACCTGCCATAAGCCGTCCTGCCGATTCTCAAACTCCGCTTCCAAGACTGCCTCCGGCTCATCGGGAATGCCATACAAATCATAGGTTGCACAACCGTGCCGTTGCCCCCATTCAACTGCCGCCCACTGTACGGCATAGGTTGGCATTCGATTGCGTTCTTCATCCGAAGATGCGCCGTACAAATAATAGGCGCGACTTCCCAAGGCAAATGCCATGATTGCCGCCAACGGCTTGCCAGCAAATTCTGCCAATAGCAAATCGGCTTGCCCCAATGGCTGAAAAATTTCATATGCTCGTTGGTAGTAGTCAGTGTTATGCAAGGCAAAGGCATCGCGTTTGCCGGTTTGTACCATCAGATTAAAGAACGCTGGTAAATCCTTGTCTGTACCAATGCGGGTAGTAATCTCTTTTTTTTGGCTTAGGCGAATGTTGTAGCGTGTTTTTTGCTTCATTGCCGCCAAAATTTGCTCACTTGTGCCGGAAATGTCCAACGTGATGGTTTGGCGTGGCTGGATGGTGCGGGTGTTGGACTGCAAGCCATACTGTGCAAGCAGGGTACGGTTTTCGGCGCTTTCTGCTAGGTCGGGTTCAATCTTTAAGAAGATTGCCCGTCCAGATTTGGCAACTTCCACACATTGCGCCAATAAATAACTCGTTAGCTCGGCATTGTGCCAATCGGTGATAGGACCTTTGGGGATATAGGCAATGGTGGCAAGGTTAAAAGGCAGGTGACGGAACAAAATTTGTGCCCCTGCCTGAATCGTGCCTTGCTTACGCACCACCACTCGCGCCGCTGACCAGCCAAACTCCCCCTTTAGCCTTGCCCAAGCACTACTTTGCAGAAGATGTGCCTGGGGGTGGGTGGCAAGCCAGTCATCCCACTCGCTAGTGGTCAAATCGCTCATACGGGAGCGGCTTCGCCGGCGTCTGTGCCGCGCATATCCGCTTCGCTAAAGAGTGCGACTGCGGCAACAAAATCCCCATCACGTGGGGTCATCAGCCGACTGCCCTTTGTACTGCGCCCCAATTCCGGAATTTGCGAAACTTTGGTGCGCAAGGCTTGCCCACGATTGGACAAAATGGTGATGTCATCGCCCATTTCCACAGCATTTACAGCCACAATCAAGCCGGTTTCTGCCAGATTTTTCTTGGCAATGGTGGCAATTCCGGCTGTGCCACGCCCTTTGGGGGCATATTCGTCCATTTGCGTGCGTTTGCCAAAGCCATTGGCGGTTACCACAAGCAGTTGTGCATTTGGGCGCACCGGTACGACACCCGTGATGAAATCGCCACCATCTAGGTTCATAGCAATCACCCCTTGTGCGCTACGCCCCATAGCACGCACCAATTCAGTGCTGTAGCGTAGTGCCTGCCCCTGCTCGGTGACAATGATAATTTCTTGTCGGGCTTTGGTGTGTAGCACCCAGCCCAAAATATCATCTTCTTTTAGTGAAATCGCTATTAAGCCACTATTACGTACACTTTCAAACTCATTTAAGGACACCCGCTTAATCACCCCTTCGCGCGTGACCATAGTGCAGAAATCATTTTCGCCAAATTCGCCAACTGGCAAAATGGCTGTGACACGTTCACCTGCTTCTAGCTGGATAATATTTTGGATGGAAATGCCCTTGTCGGTGCGGCTGGCTTCGGGGATTTCGTACGCCTTTTGTGAGTACACTTTGCCTTTGTCGGTGAAGAACAGCAACGTTTGAAGCGACCCGGCGCTCAGCATGTGCAGTACTTCATCTTCGTCGCGCAAGTTTTGCCCAATCACGCCCTTGCCACCCCGCCCTTGTGCGCGGAAGGTGTTTGGCGGCATGCGTTTGATATAGCCACGCTGGGTTAGTGAGACTAAGTTAATTTGGTCGGCAATTAAGTCTTCGACATCCAATTCCGAACTGGCATCCAGTGAGATACGGGTACGGCGGTTATCGCCAAAAGTTTCACTTAATTGGCGTAAATCGTCCTTGATTAAGGCGAGCATTTTCACTTCATGCGCCAGCAAATCTTCCAAATAAGTGATACGCATCATCACTTCTTGGTACTCTTGTTCGATTTTTAGCCGTTCCAAAGCCGCCAATCGGCGCAATTGTAAGTCTAAAATTGCTTGTGCTTGAATTTCGCTTAGTTTGAAGGCTTCCATCAGGCGCGTGCGAGCCACGTCAGCGCTCTCGCTTTCACGGATAATGCGAATGACCGCGTCAATGTTGGCAACTGCAATGAGTAGCCCTTCCAAAATGTGAGCACGTGCTTGCGCCTTGCGTAGCTCAAATTCTGAACGCCGTCGAATCACGTCCAAGCGGTGTTGGATGTAAATTTGTAAAGCGCGACGGAGACTGAGCAAGCGTGGTTCACCATTCACAAGCGCCAAAACTTGACTGCTAAACGTACTTTGCAAGGCAGTGTGCTTGTACAATTGGTTGAGTACTTTCTTAGGCTGGCTATTGCGCTTCAGTTCAATCACAATCCGCATTCCATTGCGGTCTGACTCGTCGCGCATATCGCTAATGGCATCAATCTTTCCTTCACGCACCAAATCGGCAATGCGTTCAACTAAGTTGGATTTGTTAACTTGGTAAGGGATTTCGGTGATGATAATGCGAGCACGATTGCTGGTATCGTCAATGGTGGCAATTCCGCGTACCACAATCCTGCCGCGCCCACCTGCATACGAGTGCTTGATGCCTTCGGTTCCCATGATCATGCCGCCCGTAGGGAAGTCGGGACCTTGAATGAAAGCCATCAACTCATCCACGGTCGCTTCATCGGGGGCGGAGTCACCTTCACTGGTTGGCAGACCCTCCAGATTGGCAACTATTTCTGCGGCTTCACGATTTGCCAACAATGCTTGGGTGACGCGTGCCGCTTGGTTTGGTTGAATGCCAAATTGTTCAGCTAGGATGGATGGGCTGAGTTTTCCGTGCTCATTGACTATTTTCACAATTTCGCTACGGTCAATTAAATAGCAAATTGCGTTGGCTAGTTCACGTAAGTTGTGTGGGGGAACATTGGTTGCCATCCCCACTGCGATACCGCTGGTGCCATTGAGTAATAGGTTTGGCACGCGGGCAGGCAGTACATCCGGCTCTTGCTGGCTTCCATCAAAATTATCGTGCCACTCTACGGTATCTTTCTCAATATCAGCCAGCAGTTCTTCGGCGAGTTTTGCCAGACGAGCTTCGGTGTAACGCATTGCCGCAGGTGGGTCGCCGTCAATCGAACCAAAGTTGCCCTGACCATCTACTAACATATAGCGCATGGAAAAATCTTGCGCNNTCGCCGTGTGGGTGGTACTTGCCGAGCACTTCACCGACAACACGTGCGCTCTTTTTGTAGGGCGTGTTGGAACGGATGCCCATGTCGTGCATAGCATACAAAATACGCCGATGAACTGGTTTAAGCCCATCCCGTGCGTCTGGTAATGCCCGCGCTACAATTACGCTCATTGCGTAGTCCAAATAAGCGCTACGCATTTGTTCTTCGATGTCAACGGTTTGTATTTGACCGATATCCATAGATTTGTTTAGGTAATTATTAGGTTTAATAAACCAATTTCTGATTTTTTTATGAAAATTCCTATTTAATGCTAGAATACCTTATACTAAAGTTACTAAAGTTATATTTGGCATGGATGAATACTGCGTTATTTCGCTTGAGAATAAAACGCAATTCGCTGTTTGGCGTATGTGCCAAACACGAACCTTTCCAGATATCGAAGCATTTTATAGTTGATAAGGGCAATGTTCGGCACACGTGTCGAATGTTGGGTTGCCCTTTTTCTGTAAGGATAAAAGCGCAATTTCCATTCGCATCGAATATAGGCTATTTAGAAGTATTTTACTAAATCTATATTCATGCCGTTTTGAAATTTTGCTTCTTAAGCTGGATTTTTTAGGTTTCTGCTCCAAAGGTATATTGAGCATCGTGAATGATTATGCGTTTTCTTAAGTGAGAAACGAAAATTTCACGCATGCCGAAGATAGTAGTATAGAAGCATATAAACTTTAAAATTAGGTCGTTCTTAAACATTAAAATAGCTTTTCACAGGCTTTCCAATGAACAACTTGTTTGTTCTTTTGCTAAGCCAGTTTGTCAATTATACCATAAAACAAATAGCGTTATTGGCTAAATTTTTGACCAATTGCACGGTCAACTCCTATATTCGACACGGGTCAGATTTGCACTTTTTTGCTTAAGGGAAAATCCCATTCGTGTCGAATATATACGTAAGTTCTGGTTCGGGCGATTTTATCCGTACCGAATCTACAATCCAACGGATTCTCGTATGCTAGAACGAATTCAAAATTGGTTGGTGATACCGGAAAAATATCCGGATATTATTGAGCAAAGGCGGGCTCAATTGCTCGGTGGGTTATTGCTATTTTTAACAACTGTGGCAATCATTTGGCATTTTGTGGAATTTAGTGTTTTAGAAAGAGCAAATGCCGAATTTTTTGGCAATTTGGCTATGGTACGCCTAATTCAAGTATTGCCTTTGGTGCTTTCCGTTTGGATTAATCGGCAAGGGTATTACCGATTTACTGCAATGCTTTTTACCATTGTAGCCATGCTTTCACTCACTTATAGTGCCATTTCCCAACCTATCCAATTTTTAGATATTGTTTTGGCATTTTTTATCCTGCCGCTCATCTTATCTAGCATTTTTTTAGACAGTAAAACCACAGTTGGCTATTTTCTTATCGCATGTGTTTGCGTCTTATTCGTATCTTTATACCGAGTCAGCGGGCTCGATAAAATTTTAGGTTCGTTGCTTTTATTGGTTATGAACGGTGGCTTGGTTATTTTATTCAAATATAACCGAGAAATTCTTGAGAAAGAACGATTGAAACNNAAACTGTTGGAAGATTCAGAAGCACGGTCGAGAGAAAAACTAGAGAATGCGGTGGCAGAACGTACGACTGAATTGCAAAACGCCAATTTAAAACTTGCACTTGAAGTGAACACTCGTCGCCAAGCCGAAGAAGACTTGGAAATTGAACGAAAAATGCTGGCACAACGAGTGGACGAACGCACGCTGGAACTTTCAAATGCGAACCACGAATTGGCTCAAACGGCTCGCATGAAAGATGAATTTCTGGCGAGTATGAGTCACGAATTACGTACTCCCTTGACCGGGATTTTGGGGGTATCCGAAGCCTTAGAAGAAGGGATTTATGGCGACTTGAATCAGGAGCAACTAGATGCAATCAAAACAATTGAGCTGAGCGGTTCTCATTTACTGGACCTTATCAACGATGTCTTAGATGTGGCAAAGATTGGTAGTGGCACGTTGCAACTCGATATTACTAGCTTTTCTCTGGATGAAGTGTGTTCAAATGCTTTGAATTTGGTGCGCCCGATTGCCCAAGAAAAACATCTAAAAATTGTCTACGCAATGGACGGCGCTGTACAAACCCTGCAAGGTGATGCGCGGCGTGTCAAACAAATTTTAGTAAATTTACTCAGCAACGCCGTGAAATTTACCGAGTGGGGGGGCGAGGTCGGCTTGGAAGTGCAGGGAGATGCGGATGAGCAATTGGTACGCATCATGGTTTGGGACAATGGCATTGGTATCGTGGAAGAAGACCAACATCGTTTATTTAAGCCATTTATTCAATTGGATGGTAGTCTTTCGCGCAAACATACCGGCACAGGTTTAGGATTAGCCATTGTTTATAATTTTGTGCAGTTGCACGGCGGTTCAATTGCCCTAGAAAGCCAACCGAATGTAGGCACTCGCTTTATTGTCTCACTGCCGTGGAATCCGACCCAACTTTCCGACCTAGTCACTATGCCTTTTATTAGCACTGCCCAAGGTTATGGACAACGTGCTTTGATTATTGAAGATTCGAAAGTAGCCGCTAACCAATTTGCCCGCTATCTCACTGATTTGGGCTTATCTGTCAGTATCGAAACTCATGGTAGAAATGCGGTGGAACGCGTACTGCAAAACCAGTGTGATATTGTTATTTTGGATGTGCTTCTGCCCGATGTTTCCGGCTGGTCAGTTCTCAATCGGTTAAAGGCAGACCCGCGCACCAGTCATATACCGGTTATTATCGTCTCGGTAGTACGAGATATCGCACATGGCATATCTTTAGGGGCACACTCTTACCTAATCAAACCTATCAAGCGCAATGAGTTATACGAGGCAATTTACAACGCCCGCCAAGCGATTTATCCCAGGCAAGAGAATGTGCTGGTCGTTGCCGACCCAGACCAATTAGAATTGGATACCAGCCAATATCTACCCAAGATATTATTGGTAGACGACAATGAATCTAGCTTAACATTTATCTCCGATTTCTTGGCAACCCGTTCTTTTAACGTGCTAACTGCACAGAGTGGCTACCAAGCGTTGGAAATTGCGCGAACCCAAGCTCCTAGCCTGATTTTAATGGATATTCAGATGCCCGGCATGGATGGCTTGGAAACAATCCGCCGTTTGCGCGACACTGCAGGGTTAGAAACCACCCCTATCATTGCTTTAACTGCTTTGGTGATGCCCGGTGATCGAAGCCGGTGTTTGGCGGCTGGGGCAAATGACTACCTAAGCAAGCCCATCGGGTTGAAAAAGTTGGAAGCGACTATCATGGGAACGCTGAAAAGCCACCATCGCTTAAACGAAAGCCCACGGCAAAATACATAAATATTTGATGATAAATTGGCAAATCTGTAGCGGATGACTTGCTGGACAGTACGCTTCCCGTTACAATGTGCATAGAATTACGAATGGCACGTATGAAAACCGCCTTTCACGTGCCAGATTATGCCAGCCTTCTTTGTCTTGGCTGAGTCTATCAACCTGATTTCCGTGCCCCATGTCTCGGGAGAATCTTTCGCAAGGATGTATCAAATGTCAAAAAATAGTCTTAATTCACTCAAAAACCGCCAAAAACAAACCATGCGGTTGCTTCAGTTGATTATCGTGGTTTTGGTGTTATTGATTTTAGGATTAGTTGCTTTTTTTGCATATCGGCTGGTTTCAAGCAACGGTGGCGGGGGAAATCTCTTTACAACCCCCACATCAACTCCTACTTTTACGCCATCCCCTATCCCACCCACCCATACACTTCCGCCTTCCGAAACACCCACTGCGACAGCAACTTTCACGCCCACCCGTAGTGGTCCGCTGGAATATACCATTCAACAAGGCGATTCGCTGTACTCGATAGCCACAGAATTTGAAGTGGATATCGCACTATTGACGCAATTTAATCTGGATAATGGCATTGACCTTATCAACAATTTCATTCAGCCGGGGCANNCCGGGGCAGAAAATTCTCATTCCCCCTGCCGACTATGTCGGACCCACCGCCACACCCATTCCAGATAATATTCGCGCTGGGCAGGTGTTAGAAGTAACCATTAAGCCGGGTGACTCGCTGTTCTTATTGGCAGAGCAATACAAAACCACAGTGGATGCGATTCTAAAAGCAAACAAAATGACCGAAGAAGACGCGGCATTACTCCAACCTGGGCAGGTGCTGAAAATCCCGTATAACGTTTTTGGGCTGACACCTGCCACCAAAACACCGGTCACGCCACCCACCCGCGCTCCAACCGAAACGCCACTAGGGGCAACTGCTGAACCCGCTACTGCGACTTTACCCCCCAGTACACCGGCTCCAACCAGCGCGGACAGCACGCCTGTGCCTACGGCTGGCTCTGTACCCACTTCACACGCTACGGTCACGAGCAATGCGCCCAAACCGTCTGCTACGCCCTAAGGTGTGCTATGTATAAAATGACGTTACTTTTTCGCCAACCTGCCGCCGACCAGTGGGCAAATTTTGAAGAGCAGTGGGCAATGCACTTCCGCCCACTTGCTGAGCAAATGCCCGGTTTACGGCGCGTGGCTGTTGGGCACGTGGTGGGTAGCCCAAACGGCAAAACCGAGTACACCCGCTTCCACGAATTTTATTTCGATAGCCGAGAAGCTTTAGACCGCGCCCTTACATCTGAAGTGGGTGTCAAAGCGGGGCGAGCATTGATGGGCTTTGCCGGAAAATCTGTCGAAATCTTGTTTTTAGATGTGTTTGAAGAAGCCAATATGGACATCTTGAACGCTGAAAACGCCCCTTTTGGACCGTAATGATGACACCAGTTGCATTCATCACGGGCGCTTCGCAAGGATTGGCACGCCAGATTGCTTTGGCATTGGCGGCTGAAGGGGTGCGTATTGCCATGAACGACCTGAACCCGCTTGCATTGGACCAAGCCGCCCAAGAGATTCATCAATTGGGCGGTGAAGTATTGTGTGTCCATGCCGATGTCGTGAACAAAATGGCTTTACAAACTGCCCTGTATCAGGTGATTGAGCAGTGGGGGCGGATAGATATTTTGGTGAACGGCGCGTATGCCGCACCACGCAGTGAACTGACGAAACTGGATGAGTACGATTGGGACCGCACCCTAGATGTGAACCTAAAAGGTGCTTTCGTTGCAATCCAAACGCTGGCACGCTTTTGGGAGAAGGCAGACGCAACTGAAACGGGTACGGTTGTCAACCTGCTTGCCGGTGCGCCCATTGTCCGTGCGGGTAAGCCTACTCTGGCAGAAGTGGCAAGCCAGTGGGGGGTGCTGGGCTTAACCCAAACTGCCGCCCGCGAATTGGCAAATCAAAATGTTCGGGTTTTTGCCANNTGCTCCATTTTGGCAGGGCAAACACCAGTGGCGGATGGGGTTGAGACTCAGCAACAGGTGGTGGAACAAGTCAAACAACTGTGCTTGGCGCAGGATTTTCCGGCGAGTGGTTCGATCCTTGCGGTAGCATGATTGGGCTAGGGTTGCGCGGGTTGGTGTGCCTGCCGAAAGAATTGATATGCCACTCCCCCCAACTCTTCAATGTATGCGCTGTGTGTATCCCAATCCAGCGCATCTTTATTCCATAAATAGGCTACCACCAAAAAATCACCTTGTGGGGTAAAAAAGATACCGGCATCGGCAATTAAGTTCGGCGACACCACATAGCGATGCGAGAGTAGTACATCCGTTGGAACACNNGTTCCAACAGCGCCCCAATCTTGCTCGCTTGCAAATCTGACAATATTTGCTGGCAGATGCTCGGTGTAAACAAGTTTCCGTACAACAAGCGCAACGCGCCGCCGTCATACTTGGCGCATTGATAAATCATGGCAAACAGGGCAGAAAGGTCGCTGGGGGTGGTTTGCCACGGCTGGTTGGGCAGGGAAGTTAGGTCGGTGCGTAAATTGGCGGGGGTTTCTTTGATGGGGCGTTCTGTTGCCATGCCCAAACCAGTCAAGCCAAAACTGTTACGTAAACCCACTTCATCGAGAAAATCTGTCACGCGGTCTGCCCCCGTTTCCACCTTGCCATCCCCCATTTCACTCAAAAGCGCATTGGTGATGGTGTACCCACTGGTGTGTAAGTGCTCTGCTAGCAGGTTTGCGTGCTTTTCCGATAGTGGTTGGGGCAACCAGCGTAATGCCGCCAGGTGGACGCTCAGCTTCATCATTTCATAGCCGTCATAACCAACATCACGGTTTATCGCAATTTCTTCCCCGCTGGTTAGGTCTGTCACGATAAAGCTCAAAATGCCATTGAATTGTCGCTGAGCGGCAAACTGATTAAGGTACTCTTGCAGGCTGGTGAGTGTTGGGGCGGCACGCTTTCCACTCTGCAATGTCAGGTACACACTGCGATTGTGGGTTTGGTGTAGCGCCAAATCTACCATTTGCAAAGAAGATTCGATATCCAGGAGGGTATCTGTTGGGCTGGGTATCAGTTGTCCGGTGGCTGAGTCTGCCATTGGTTGGGTGCTGGGCGGGGTGTACAGGCTGGCAAGTTTGGTCAAGTATTGGCGTAGCTGTGACTCCGAATAATCAATTTGCAGTTCCACATGTACCGGGCGTCCGCTGGAACGCCAGATATAGTTCCAAAACCCCAACCAGAAGTTTTTCTTTGCGCTGTAATCATCCGCTAGGGCAAACATCGCTTCAATATCTGGACGGAAAGTAATCTCTTGTGGCTGAAGTAGAATTCTCTGGTCGCGGATATACAATTC
This sequence comes from Anaerolineales bacterium UBA6668, assembly GCA_002455215.1. Taxonomy (GTDB): domain Bacteria; phylum Chloroflexota; class Anaerolineae; order Anaerolineales; family UBA6668; genus UBA6668. The sequence goes on from DKKK01000118.1 coordinate 18,154, forward strand.
GACCGGGCGGTTATAAAAGTCCAACACTTTTTTCTCCGCTTCGTTGGTTGTCAGCCCACCAATGGGTACACCCGCTATCACCACGCCATCATCCATCCGTAATCGTGCTTGCGTATAATCTACGACATTAATTGTTAATACAATCAACCCGGCTAGTAAAGCCAGGGCAGAGAACCAATCTAGGAAACTTCTAGGGGCAACACTTTTCATAATTGATTTAAACACGGGCGCCGAGGCGCTTGCTCAGGGCGCTATACTCGGCACAACTGAATGAAGATGAGTATCGAATCACGCTTTTTTCTTAAGAGCGCCTATTTTGTGTATGCCGAATACATGCCAAGTTTACCAAAGGATTCTAAATATTGGCTAAGATGCTGTGAAGAAGTGTTTTATTCTCCATTGGTTACACACAAAAACACATTTTTTAGTAGCTATTCAACCATGTTTCTACTGAGCACAGGCACTATTCGGCATATATGCGATATTCGACACAGGCCGAATATCGCATTTTTTTCTTAAGGGAAAAATGCAATTTGTGCTTGTGCTGAGTATACATTTTTAGTAACTGCTCAGGCAT
>DKKK01000118.1:18866-52840 GCA_002455215.1 Anaerolineales bacterium UBA6668
CTCGCCAGATGGTTGGTTGCGCCAACCAAGCTGAGCAGTTACCATTTTTATAGTAAAACAACAGTTTAAATTTTGCAGGTAAAACGTTATTTCGGCGACAAGATGCCCCTGTTATGGCTTCTTGTGCAATCAATGCAAATATCAAATTGCTTGATGGGAATAGTTGTTTGACAATATCTGTCGAATAGGTGAAAATAATTAGGCGAAACACAAACTAGAAAAGTAACGTATATTCATTCGACATACTTCAGCATTGCGCCTTCTTTCCTTAGGGGAAACGTGCAACTTTCATCCGTGTCGAACATAAAATAGGTGTTGATGCAAACGGAGTAGCTTTTTCTTCCATGAACGCTAATAAAAACAAAAATGTAGTTTCAACAGATGATACGACCGGAGGGGTTATGCTTGAGCCAGCATGGCGCTGGTGGACCCGTTTTGTTCTTGTGCCGTTAGTTGTGGCGGTTATCAGTGCCATTATTATTAACATGGCGCGTACCCCGAGCCAAACAATCGTCATTACTGTGACACCCGACCCCAAGGACGATTTTCTTGCCACTCTGCAAGCTGTGGCTAGTACTGCAACAGCTGAAGCAAAGCAGAACAACTTAAGCACTCCTGTCCCCACACAAACACCAGTGCTTACGATAGCCGTAGTAGCCACCCAGTCCGTACTGCCAACGATTTCTCAGCCACTTCCTGTTGTCAGCCAAACGGCTCTTGCTCCCATCCCATCGGCAGATGCCCAATTGCCCGTATTTACCTGCCTTGCTCCGGCTTGGGCTGGGTACTACCCACTGCAGTTGATTGATGTGCAGGGGCTTGACCAACAATTGGGTTTTGATTTGCAAATTATTCCGGCGGGTTATCCCGGTATTCAGGATTACACGGAAAATGAAATGGCAAACGCCCTGCAAAACGGCGAGATTGATTGCCTGCTCAACACCCTAGACTCACTTGCCTTGCGTGGACCTTACGGCGTACTCACCGCTTTTGTGGATGAAGTGGCGGGCGCAGACGAGATTTGGGTACGTGACCCCAGCATTGTCACACTCAATGATTTAAACAATCATAGCATTAGTTTTGCCGCCAATTCCACTGCAGAATATATGACCTACTATTGGTTAGCAATTCCCGGTTTATTTCCAGCGAGTTTATCTGCCAATGGGTCAAATATCTGCCCGCAGACGGGTATTTTTCACCCCGCTCCAGCCGATAGCACCCAACTTGCCGTGGAAATGTTTCAACGGGGTGAAGTGGACGCAGTGCTGGGTTGGCAACCGGAAATTACGCTCGCGCAAGCGCCTGACACACGCAAATTAGCAGATGATAGCAACATTCGCATGTCTATTGATGTGCTTTTGGTGAGCCCGAATTCAATTGCTAACCGCAATGAACTGGTTTTGCGTTTCCATGAAGCTTGGTTTCTTGCCTTACAACAGATGTTTAATAACCCTGATGAAAGCGCTCAAGCGTTGGTAAATTGGGCAAATTCCAAAGATGCGGCTTATGCAGATTGGATGGGGCTAGATGTTAATGCCCCCGGCGAAAGCCTGCGTGCCGCTTTGGCGCCCATTGCACAGGCAACCTTATATACCAATCAAGCGCTATTTGAAAGCCCCAACGATATTTATGATTTATTGCGTTACCAACAACAAATCTGGCGCAGTGGTGGACGTAGCGATTTGGCAAATTTTGATTACGCGAGTGCGGTAGACGTCCGCTATGTCAATGCCTTAAAAAGTCGTACCGACCTATCCAATCACGCCCCTCCTATCAATAGCGACTTTTCATTTGGCGCACGTTCATCTACCCAAAACAACGCTTCTGGACAAATCTTAGCCAGTTTACCACTCATCTTTGACCCCAACGATGCGCAACTATCCTTTCAAGGGCGACAAGTGCTTGAACAGTGCATCATCCCGATTTTGCGGCATACCACCAACAGTATTAAAGTAGTCATTACAGCATCTTCGGCTTGGCCCGGACCGGAAGGCTCATATACCGAAGCCGATATTTACGCCTATGCTCAGCAACGTGCCAACAACGTGAAATTGGTTTTAGTCAATAATCAAATTGACCCAAATCAAATTGTCGAAGAAATTCTCATCCCACCGACAGAACGCCGAAATGTGCTAGACCCCAATTTATTGGCACAAGACCGTTTTGTGCGTATTCGCCTAGAAGAATTGGGGCGCTAGGTGGGTTCGCTAACTTGAACCACAAGTTAGATTCGATACGGGGCAGAGTTGCCTTGTTCCCGTAAGCCCATTGTCCTGCCGAAGTGGAATCAAGCCTGCCCCGTTTTTTACGCCATCTCACAGTTGTTATGCCTTCCATCTCCGTCGTTATTCCTTGCCACAACGAAGCCAAACGCCTGCCTGCTTTGCTCGCCGCGTTGCACGGGCAAACACATCCCGCCGATGAGATTATGATTGTCAACTCGGCTTCTACGGACAATACCGTGCAAGTGGCGCGGAATTTGGCACAGCAGTACGCGCTTCCATTGCGGGTGGTAGATAACCCCCGCGCCACCATCCCGAGTAGCTTGAATTGTGGTATGTCGGCTGTGCAAAGTGATATCATCGTGCGCTTAGATGGGCATTGCATCCCACGCCCTGCCTACTTGGAAGAAAGCCTGAAAGCTTTACTAGCATTGGAAGCGCGTGGCACATGGGGCAATGTCGGTGGGCAGTGGCAAGTCTCGCCCGGCTCAACTACCCCTATCGCCAAAGCCATTGCCTATGCCGTTACCACCCCACTCGGCGCGGGCGATGCCAGCTATCGCATTGGCGGGCAAGCGGGCAACGTGGAAACAGTGCCCTTTGGCTGTTTTCGCAAACAAATGTGGCAGAAATTGGGCGGCTATGATGAAAAGTTACTCAGCAATGAAGATTATGAGTACAACACGCGCATCATTCAAGCAGGCGGAAGCGTGTGGTTTACGCCCGCTGTGCAAGCAGAGTATTTTGCCCGCACCACTCTGCCTGAATTGTGGAAACAATACGCCCGCTATGGTTTTTGGAAGGCGCAAATGTTAAAAATTCACCTGAACTCACTGCGTATGCGGCAGTTGATTCCGGCACTCTGGTCTTTGATTGCGCCGTGCCTATTGTTGGTGGCGCTGGCATCTGGCATGGGCTGGCTCCCAATACCGGTTATCTGTACGGGAGGGAGTATTGCCATATTGGGTTTGTACCTGCTGGCGCTGGTGGGTTACAGCCTATGGGGGGTGTCGAAAAGAAAAATCAGTGGGGCGGAGGCGTGCTGTTTACCGTGGGTCTATGCTTGTATTCACTTCGCTTGGGGTTGGAACTTTTGGCGGGGTGTATTTTTTTATGCTCGGCAGGCTTAGCTCTTAGCCAACTGTGCCTGCGCCTTTCGCAACTGCCCACAGCCCGCCGCAATGTCTATACCACGTCTCACTCGTACTGTACAAGGGATATTATAGCGAGCTAGTACTTCCTTAAATTGCTCAGCTGACTGTGCAGTGGCGGCGGCTCCGGCGTAATCTTGGGTGGGGTTGAGCGGAATAATATTCACGTGACACAAAATATCTTGAATGTGTTGTGCCAGTAAATTGGCTTGCTCAATACTGTCGTTCTTGTGTTGAATCAGCGCCCACTCAAACGTGATACGGCGGTGGCTGGTATTCACATATTCACGGCAAGCAGACAATATCTCTGCCAATGAGAAACGGGCATTCATCGGTACCAACTCACTGCGTAGGTCTTCGCTGGCGGCGTGTAAGGAAACTGCCAAATTCTCACGCCTTGCATCTGCAGTAAATTTCTTTAGTCCTGGCACCAACCCCACCGTACTCACCGTCACCCGCCTTGCCCCAAAGTTGAAGCCTTGTGGGTCGTTGGTGAGATCCAGCGCCGCCATCACATTGCGGTAATTGTGAAACGGCTCACCCATACCCATTGCCACCAAATTGGTCAAGGGTTTTTGAGCTAGCTTTTGTTGGCGGGCAAACCACAAAATTTGCTCAATGATTTCACCAACCGTCAGGTTGCGGTCAAACCCCATCTGTCCGGTGGCGCAAAAGACACAGCCCATTGCACAACCGGCTTGCGTGCTAAAACAAACCGTGCGGCGCTCATCATAGCCCATCAAAACGGTTTCAATTTGTTTGCCATCGGGCAAGGCAAATAGGATTTTTTGCGTATTGCCATCGCGTGATTTTTGGCTGGTGACCAGTTGCAGTGAGCCAAATTGTAGCTGGCTGTTTAGTGTTTGGCGCAAGGCTTTGGGAAAAGCCGTGATTTCATCAAAGGAACTGACGAGTTCGACATACAAGGCATGCCATAATTGTCTTGCTCGAAAAGCAGGATATCCCCATTGTTCAAGCAAAGCGCTCAATTCGGGCAAGGAAAGGTCAAAAACAGATTGTGTAGTCAAGTGGATATTAGGCACGCAAACGGATTTTAGTTAGCAAATCATCGGCAATACGACGCAAGGCAGGCTTATCGCTGGTGAGTGGCAAGGCGGTTTCGCAATCGTTCTTGGCGAGCCCGGCTTCGCCATGTTTCAGATAAGCCATTGCGCGGGCAAGCAAAGCATGAGCATCTTGCGGGTCATTGTTTAGTACTGCGGTAAAGGCTTCCACCGCGCGATGAAACTTGCCTGTTTCCAGATAGCCATTGCCCAAGTTAAATTGCAAACGGGCGTCTTGTGGGCGATAGCGAATCGCATATTCAAAATCACTCACCGCTTGGGTAAAATCGCCCAGCATAAAAGCCACTTCCCCACGTTGCACATGCAAATCCACCGAATCCGGCTTCTGTGCTAAGGCTTTGTTAAAATCGGTGAGCGCATCTTGCAATTTATTATCGCCTTTCGCCAGCATACCGTGCCACGCCAGCGTCAGCGCATCGTTTGCACCGAGACGGAGCGCGGCGTCCAAGTCGGCTTTAACGCGGGCAGAGTCGTTCTTAATGCGGTAAACCCGCGCTCGTCCGACATACGCCTTGGCGTGATTGCTTTGCAATAAAATGGCTTGCGTAAAGGATGAGAGCGCTTCATCATACAGTTCCATCCCCAAATTTGCCATACCTTTGCGATAATGCGCCTCTGCATTTTTGGGTTCGAAGGTTAGCAGATGATCTTCGTTGGCACGCAGTCGCTCGTGCATTTGGCGCACCAAAAACACTTCTCCCAATGCGCCGAGCGCCGCCACATTGTTGGGGTCACTTTGGGTCACTGATTCCAAATCATAATAGGCTTGTTCGTGATTCCCCATCGCAATATAGGTTTTGCCCCGATACAAGCGTGTCATCAGCATATTGGGCAGTAATTTTAATGCTTGGTTGAAATCATTTAGAGCGACTTCGTATCTTTTTAGCTCGAAATAAATAACGCCGCGATTGTGCCAAGCGTGCGGGTCGGTGGGGTTTAGTTCAATGACTTTTTCGGCATCTTGTAAAGCGGCAGGTAAATCGCCATTCTGATAGCGTGCTACCCCACGCAAGCGGTAGCTATCTGGCACATTGGGGGAAAAGCGGATGGCTTGTGTGTATTCGGCAATTGCTTGTGGGTACTGTTTGCGTATGAGATAGATATTGCCCAAAGCAAACAAATCGGCAGAACGTTTGGGGTGGATGGAAAGCGCTCGGCGGTGCTCTTGAATGGCTTGCTCGGTATGCCCCATATCTGTGTATAAATTGCCAAGTTGCGTGTGTGCTTCGGGATTGCGCGGTTCAATCTTAAGCGCACGGAGCAAGCGTTGCTCACACTGGGTAAAATGGCGGTGAACGCGCAGTATTTCGGCTTGCCCGACTAAGGCAATCACGTTGTTGCGGTCAATCTGCAAGACGCGAGCGTAGTCTGCCATCGCATCGCGGAACAAACGCAAGCGCCGATAAATGCGTGCACGTGCGATAAAACCGCGTGGATTGCGTGGGTTGGCTTGGATAAAGCGATTTGCGCGGTTGAGCTTTTCGTCAATGACCCGTTGTGAAGGCAACGACTGGGTGGGGTTTCCTTCCATCCGTTGTGTACGCGAGATGCGGCTGGTACTCCCTGTGGCAGGTGAGTCGGCAGGACGGTTTTGGCGGGGTTGAGCTAGGGTGGTCATACGGCGCAGTTATAGAAGCGAAGTGAGTTCAATTAAGTCGGAAACGACCATAGTTGGTTTTATTGTACTATGAGCTAGGTCGTTTTCGCTAGTTATACCAGTCAAAATCAAAATACTGGCAATGTCGGCGCGGATTGCGCCCAAAATATCGGTGTCCAGACGGTCGCCTAATGCAACCGTAGTGCTTGCTGTTGCAGAAAGACGGTGCATGGCAATTTGATACAAGTGCTGTTCGGGCTTGCCCACAAAGAGCGGTGTTTGCCCGCTTGCAGTTTGTAATGCGGCAACGATGGCGCCATTGCCTATTTCCAAACCCTGTTGGGTAGGATAGGTGGCATCTGGGTTTGTGCCCACCAGCCGTGCCCCATTTTGTAGTGTACGCACAGCACGATTGAGCTTTGCCCAGCTTAGTTTGTCATCTCTCCCCACCACCACCCAACTCACATCCTGTGGCACTTCATCCCACACCAGTTCAAAACCTGCCGATTGCAATTCTGCCTGCAAACCGTCTCCGCCAATCATCACCACACGGCGGTTGGGCGCGGGCAGGGTTTGCAGATGGAGGGCAGTGCCTTGTGCGCTGGTGAGTATTTCTGATGTTGCAATATCTACGCCAAAGTCGGCTAAGCGGGAGCGAAAAGCTTGTGGGGTGAGTGAAGCATTGTTGGTGACCAATTGGAATTGTTGGTTGGTTTGGCGCAAGCGGGCGAAAAACGCCTGCAAACCGGGCAGGGCTTGTGTCCCGCGCCACAACACGCCGTCCATATCAATGAGCCAGTTTTGGTAGGGTAGCCCCATCAATTGCCCTCCAGCCGTAAGACTGTACCAAAGGTGCGGAAGATGATCCACAAATCCATCAGTAGCGAGCGGTGCTTTACATAGTACAAATCATACTGTAACTTGACGCCCGCCCCTTCCAATGAACCGCCGTAATGGTAATTGATTTGTGCCCAACCGGTAATGCCGGGTTTTACCAGTAACCGTGAGCGGTAAAAAGGGATGTGTTGTTCGAGCATATTGACAAATTCGGGGCGTTCCGGGCGGGGACCCACCAAGCTCATCTCCCCGCGCAAGACATTCCAAAACTGGGGTAGCTCATCTAGGCGGGTTTTGCGCAAAATATTGCCCACCCGCGTAATGCGTTGGTCATTGCTTTTTGCCCAAAGCGCTTGCCCTTGCTCGGCATTGCGTGCCATCGAGCGGAATTTGTAAATTTGAAAGTGCTTGCCAGACCTGCCCACCCTGGTTTGTCCGTAAAAAATGGGGAAACCACTCTCAATGGCAATGGCAGTTGCAATAAATGGCAATAGCAAGCCCAAAATCAGCAAGCCAACCAGCCCACCTAGCACATCCAGTAGTCGCCGCAAGAACCGCGAAAAGTCGTTCAATTGTACGGTATCAAAAAAGCTCGTCAAAATCCAATCGGTGTTTAGGTAATTTAGTGGAATTCTGCCGGTTAACACTTCGTACAGCGATGGCATACGAATAATGTCCAACCCGACTTCGTGACAATACAGCAGAGCCTGAAACATTGAAGGACTCAACTCGCCGCTAATGGCAAGCGCAACATCAGTTGCGTGGGAAGTGCGTGCCAGTTCGTTTAATTTTTCATGGTTGCCAAGCACCTTGCTCTGGAAAATTTCCTTGCCTAGCTTGAGCGGGTCGTCATCAATGATTCCAACAACATAGAAGACTCCACTTTTGTCATTTGCCAAAGCCTCCATAAGTGCTGTTCCGGCGTTGCCCGCACCCACAACAATCAGTTTTCGTTGTAAGGCGGTGCGTTGGAACAAAAATACGGTAATCAACCGCCAAAGCAGGGTGATGACTGCGGCAATGATGGCAAAATAGAAAGGAAAGAGCCGTGGAAGCAAACCGACTGGCGCAATGAAATACACCAAGCCATACAACATCAGGAACAGGGCAAATTTGATGCCCAATTGCTGTACCACATAAAATCGCGCGGCGACCTGCCCCGATACCAAAAGGGGCGGCCAAATCAACACCCATAAAGGCACAAACAACCACAAAATCCGTTGGCGGGTGATATCTCTCAGCAGGGGTGCGGCATTTAGCGGGTCAATGGCTTGCCAAATCTTAAATGCCACCCACAGCGCCAAACTCGCCACGATTAGGTCGCCAATCAGCAAAAACCAACGCCTTTCAGAAGGGCGCAATCCCCAACGCAAGGCAGGCAAGGACGGGGAAGCTGAATCTTTCGTCATGCTGTTATTATCGCACAAAGCGCGGGTAAAAATGGTTAAAAGAGCAAAAGTGCCCTTCCCGAAGCATATACCACGTAGGTAATATTCGGTAGCGCCTACATCTCACTCCGGCTGGCTTGCACTGCGGTCACAAAAGCCACAGCGTGGTCGTGGGTGTGGCTCATGCTTAGCTCCCATGAGCGAATTTCCAAGTCGTTGGATAAGGCTAACGCCGCACCATGCAAACATACATACGGCTTGCGATGTGAGTCACGGATAATTTCAATTTCTCGCCAAGCAATCATGCCAATCCCACAGCCTAATGCTTTGGAAACAGCTTCCTTAGCGGCAAAACGGGCGGCAAGCGATGGCGTGCGCCCATTTGAGTCAATCAGCTCCTGCTCAGTGAAAAACCGCGTAAAGAAGCGTTCCCCGTGCCGCAAAATAGCGCGGTCAATCCGATAAACTTCAATAATATCAATGCCTTGACGGATAACCATAGATGATACCCACGCGCTCCATCCGGTGCGATTATTCACTACCTGCGATTGTGATGACACAATGTTCAGGCGTTAAGTATTTTTGTGCGGCGGACAGCACTTCTTCACGGGTGATTTGGTTTAGCAGGTTGGGTAGATTGAGTAAATAGTCAAATCCCAACTGATAGACAAACAAATTGCTAATACTGCCACACACGCCTTCGTTGGTTTCCAATTGCAAGGGCAAGCTACCCATAAAATAGCTTTTGTTATCGGCTAATTCCTGCTCAGTAATTAACTCTGTGGTCATCCGGCGCACTTCGTGCAAAGCACTTTCAATTGCCTTTTCCACATTTTTGGGGTTCACACCTGCCCCAATGCTCCAATCACCCTGCCCAAAACGGGCTGTCAAACTGCTGTAAACGTAGTACGCCAGTCCCTGCTTAATGCGGATAATATCTCCCACACGCCCCATCATGCCAAATTGCCCTAAAACACTGTTTGCCAGGCGGGCGGCTTGAAAATCGGGGGCACTACGGCGCGGTCCCAAAAAGTTGATGATGATATCGGATTGGGTTTTTCCGGGAATGGGGTAAAACTTGCGCACGACTTGGGCGGGTGGGGCAACATCTGCTGGCAGAACAATTTCGGGTGCGCTAGGGTTCTCCCAATCGCCAAAAAACTGTTCTGCCCAAGCCACTGCCTGTTGGTGAGCAATGGCTCCCACAATCACCAGCACGCATCCTTGGGGGGCATAATGGCGAGCGTGAAAATTTTGTAAATCTTGGCGGGTCATGGCAGAAATGGTTTCTGGGTAGCCACTGCCCGAAAAACCGTAAGGATGTTCCTGCCCAAACAACAATTCATCGGCATTTAGCGCGGCAATTGCCTGTGTGTTGTGCGCTCGGCGTGCCAATCCGGTTAACGCTTCTCGCCGAAGCAATTCTACTTGTTCATCTGGAAATGTGGGGCGGCGGATTACCTCGGCAGATAAAGCCAGTAGCCCTTCTAAATCTTCTGCCAAACATTTGCCACTAAAGCCAGCAAAATGTAAGCCGGAGCTGGTGCCTAAGCTCGCTCCAATTGTTTCAATCTTTTCATTAATTTGCTCAAAACTGTAATGTTGGGTGCCACGCATTAAGGAGCGGCTGACAAAATTGGCAAGTCCAGCTTGTTTTCGTTGGTTAAAAATGCCTCCCGCACGGAAACTCGCATCGAATACCACAGAAGGATTGGCAAAATTTTCGCGGATTAACACCGTTAACCCATTGGAAAGACGGTGTTGATGGATATTGGCACTGCTGGGGAGAGATTTTTCAAAAATGGGTGAAGACATAAAATAGCTACCTAAAACTAGATGAAAATGTTGGGCTGTTGGGGGCGAAACTAATCAATTTCTTCGGAGCTGTTAGCCCCTTGTGCCAGATAGGTACCGACTACTCGGTTTTCTCGGCGCAAATACTGCTTAGCCACTCGCAACACATCCTCCGCCGTGACTGCCTCCAAGCGTGTTAGGAACTGCGTAAACCAAGAATAATCTGCCAGGATTTCGGAAAAACCATACCAATAGCCCAAGTTACTCACACTTTCTGCCGAAAAAGCAAATGCCGCTTTGGCTTGTTTGTGCAATTTGGCTAGCTCGGCCGGGCTGATCAACTCCGTTGAAATTCGTTCAATTTCTTGGTCAATCACAGAAACTAATTTTTCCACATTCACTTCTGACACTGGAATGGCGTAAAGGGAGTACAAGTATGGGTCAACTGTAGCGTATAGCCCCCCCCCAACCGTAGCCGCCAAACCGCTGGACACTAAAGCCTTGTACAGCCGGCTTGTGCGGTTGCTACTTTCGCCGCCAAACTGATTCAGCGAGCCAGGTCCGCTTAGGGCACTTTCGAGCACAATCATGGGGAAAAAGTCTGGGTCGTTGGCAGAAGGACCGTGATAAGCAACGATTAGGTACTGTGTCTCCCCATCCCCCACAATTTCAACGCGTTTTTCCCCTCGTTGGGGCGGCTCTGTGCGCACAAAAGGTGTCGGCAGGTTGCCAGCCGGAATATTGCCAAACAAAGCTTCGATGCGGGCGAGTGCCTGCTGGGTGTCCACCGCCCCCACCAGCACCGCAATGGCATTGTTTGGGCAGTAATAAGTGCGGTAATGCTGGTACAAATCTGCACGGCTTATGGTTTCAATATCAATTGGGTCGCCTAACACTTGATGATGATAGGGATGAATTCGGAACGCCGTGGCTTCCACTTCTTGCGAAAGCAAGAAAAACGGGTCATTTTCCGCGCCTTGCCGTTCCGAAACAATGACCGTTCGCTCCGATTCCACTTCATCTGGCTTGTATAAGCTATTAACCATGCGGTCGGCTTCTAAGCGCAAGGCAAGGTCAATCTTATCGGCGGGAAGTGTTTGGTAATAAGTGGTCCAATCCAAGCTGGTCATCGCATTCCACTGCCCACCATTGCGCGAAACTTCCTTATCCACTTCGTCCCCAGGAAAAGTTTCAGTACCCTTAAACTGCATGTGTTCAACCCAATGCGAAATGCCTGTTCGCCCAGTCGGTTCATTGCGCGAACCCACGCGATACCAAATCCAAAAGGTGGCAACAGGCGCGGTGTGCAGTTCTTTAATAATGACAGTGAGTCCGTTTTTGAGTGTTGTGCGGGTGATATTGGCAATGGAAGACATATTTTTGTGTAAAAAATGGCGGGTTGGGTGATATTTGCAATCTAGGATTGATTTCCCAAGCGATTTTGTAAGTTGGCTTGTGGGCTTTGTGGGGGTGAATTTGTGTTCGGGTGGAAAATCGGCACAATGAGTGGTGCCAAAGTGTGTGGACAGTTCAGTGGAAATTTATGGACTATCTTCTTGGAGCATGACAAGCAAGGCATCGGCAGAGCGTTGGGTGAGTTCGGCAAGCTCGGCAAAGAGTGGCTCGTCAATCTGCTNNTTGAAACACGCTTTCCCTTGCATCCGTTTGCGCAAGGCGGGCGAGAGCGTTTCTAATAGCGCGGGTTGCAAGTAAACTGGCATTAAGTGGAAACTGACATAATTCTTTTTCAGTTGAACGCCACCAAACCATGCCGGCTTTTTGTATTTTGCCCAATAGGGACCCGACAAGATATAATCGCTGGCGCCATTTTCCAGCACGGTTAGGCGATCTTGCACAGTTGTTTGCAATAGCAGTTTTAAGCGGTCAAAAACAGGTTGAAGGTCGGGCATGGTGTGGAATGAAGGCTAGAATAGATGCCAAAATACAGGTAAACCGATTAGCACCACCAATGTTACCACAAGCGTCATGCCCCAACCAACTTTGATAAAATCTTTTACACTATAGCCACCTGGACCCATAATCATCACGTTGGCGGGGTGGGAAGTGGGGATGAGAAAGACCATTGACGTGCCCAGTGTGACCGCCATAGCAAAGGCGCGTGGGTCGCTCCCCATGTTCAAGGCGGCATTGATGGCAATGGGGGCAAAGATGACAGCCGTACCCACGTTGCCTAGCACTTGCACGACAATCGCGCTGACCAAAAATAGCCCGCCTGCCACCACAGCGGGTCCCCAATCGCCGAGCAAGCCCACAATGCCAGCCCCAACCACATTTGCCGCGCCGCTCTTCTCCAGCAGAGTGCCTAACGGGATAAAGCCAGCCATCAAAAATAGTGAGCGCCAGCTAACCGCTTGGTAGGCTTCGTCCATTGTGAGCAAATTGAGCAAGACCATCAGTGCCGCCGCCCCAAACATGGCATTTGCTAGGGGGACGATGCGCAAAGTTGCCACTGCCAAAGCCGTGATTGTAATGACCACCGCCAGCAAGCCTTTGCGCCGATTGCCGGGCATTGGTCCACTGTCGGTCTCGAGCACCAGCAAGTTGGCATCGCGGTGCAGGAAGCGGATTTTCTCTTGGGGTCCTTGCACCAAAAGCGCATCGCCCCAACGCAATGGCAAATCGCCCAATTGTGAACGGAACAGGGTGTTCCCGCGCCACACGGCAATCACATTCACCCCAAACCGTTCGCGAAAGTGCAGTTCCTTAAGCGTTTGGTTGGCATAAGCTGAGCGTGGCGAAAGAAGCACCTCCACCAAGCCGATATCTTCCGAGTTGAGTTCACCTTTCCAAGTGGGGTCGTGGGTGCGCACCAAGCCGTGATTGGCTAATTCTTCATCGGGTGGATTGCCACCTGCCAGCAAAACATCTCCTTCAAAGGTGCGCATTTTTGTGCTCGGTGAAAGGATGACCTCCCCCCCACGCGAGATGCCGATGACGTTAATGCCCAAATGATGAGTGTATTGGTTGTACACTGGCTCACCCGCCAGCGCCGAGCCGGGCTTGATATAAAATTGGCTAATGCCTTCTTGCAGGTGGTAGGCTTCGGCAAGTTGGGCGGCTGTGACCGTTTTGCGCCCTTCATTTTCACTGCGATGTTCGGGTAGCAGTTTGCGCCCCAGCGTGAGCAGATACAGCCCACCTGCCAGCACAATCACCCCACTTAAGGGCAGAAAATCCAACATGCTGTGTTCCAAAATATTTCGGCTGTGCAGGGCATCGTTCACCAAAATACTGGAAGATGTGAACAGAGTTGTCATCCCTCCAAGTGTGGTGGCGTATGCCAAAGGTATGAGTAGCTTGCTGGCGGGGGTGTTCGATTGGCGGCTGATACTGATTAAGGCGGGCAAAATGACCGCCACTGCCGCCACATTGTTCATAAATAATGACAGCCCCGCGCCGGTGATGAGGATGAGCAGGAGCAGGCGGGTTTCGCTATTGCCAGCCAAGCGCAAAAATTGCTGGGCAATAATGCTGGTGACACCAGTGCGTTCTAGCCCAGCGGTGAGAATATAGACGGACAGGATGGTGATGAGCGATGACTGGCTGAAGCCGGCAAAGGTTTCTTGGGGTGACACCAAACCCGCCAACCCTAAAAAAGCCATTAACCCAACAGCCGTCACGTCGGGACGTAATTTTTCGGTCACCAATAGTGTGGTGACAACGAGCACGATAGCAAAAGCGAACCAGATTTGTATAGACATCACGAGCAGGGGCGTTATTTTTCAGGTTTCGTGTTGAGTGCTTGAAAGCCTCGCCCGCGCACTTCTTTGGCGGGCATTAAGATCATTAAGGCGTTAGGGTCTTCTTCGCGCAGGATGGCTTTCAGTTGTGGCACTTCTGTCACCGTTAGCACGACCATCAGGATTTCGCGCTCGGTTTCGGTAAACATACCCTTGCCGTGCAGTGCCGTCACCCCCCGCGACATATCATCCATCACGCGCTTGGCAAGTGGTTTGGGGCGATTGCACACCATCAAAGCCAGCAATTGTTGGCGTTGTTGCACGCGTTTGGAGGGTTGGTTGAGTTGATTTTCGGCTGGTGTAGCTGTATCTTCTTCATTTTCGTGGGTGTTGTCAACCGTGTGCCCAATCGTGGCGAGCACGGAGCCAATGACGGGTAGATCGGCATAGCGCGGCAAAACTTCGCCGCTGGCTTGTTGCATACCGGCAGTCAGCAAGCCGGTGGTGAACAACACCCCATTGAAGAGCAAGCCCATCAGCAAAACCAGCCAGCCGGGCAGGGGTCCAATTTGCGCTCGCTCCAACAATTCGCTAAAGGATGTGGCGGTGGTGGGGTAGATGGCAATGTTTAAAAACCAAGTTGCGCCCAGGATGGCATATANNGGCATATAGCCAAATGTAGTTGCGGCGGAAGCGCCTGCCAATGGCTTCCCAGCGGGTGATGGGAAATTCGGGTTGCAAGAGCGAGTGTGCCAAACGCTCGGACCAGTCTTGGCTAGGGGAAAAGGGTGGCACTAGCATGGCGGCAAAAAAATCGGTTTCCATTAGCCGCACTCGAAAGCTCCATAGCTCGTAATATTGGTAGCGGCGGGCTTCGACAAACAGAAAAAATGTGATGAATAACGTGCCTAAAATGATAACCAGATGGTTGACATTCAAGCCGGAAAAAGCCAGCCCAATCAGCAGTGCCGTGACCATCACCGCCCAGTTAGTGGTGTTATCTAGGCGTTCTCGCCAAGTGTTGGAGCGTTCCAATTCTCCGCGATAGAGTTCGTCCATCGCGCTACTAAAATCGGCAGTTTGAAACTCATAACTGCGAAAACGCCAGTGATATTGGTCATTGTGGGCAGATTTTGGGTCGGGCATGGTAGGCATGTGGATTTTACCAACTGTGTTAAAAGCCGGTTTGCGAGAGTCGGGCGGGCAAGGCTACCAGCCTTGCAGGTAATTTTCCCAATCGGGTTGGTGGGACAGGTAATTGCCAAAGCGATAGAAAGCACTGGCAATTGGGCGGCGTGGCAGATGCCGCAATGGCATATGCACTTCATCTAGCGTGCGGTTGCCTTTGCGGCGGTTGCAAGATTGGCAGGCAGTGACAACATTTTCCCAGACGTGCTTGCCGCCGCGATGGCGGGGAAACACATGGTCAATGGTCAGCGGTTGGTCTTGTGCCCCGCAGTATTGGCAAGTGTACTGGTCGCGGCGGAAAATTTCGCTTTTGGTCAGGTGAATTTCGGGGCGTGGGGCACGGATCATGGACTGCAGGCGCACCACACTGGGTAAGTGAAAGTGNNGCGGGCAGAGTGTATCATTGCGCCATTTTGAGACAGCACTTCCACCTTGCCTGCCAGCAATAGGGTGATGGCGCGGCGAGCGTTGCAAACGCTGATAGGCTCGTAGTTTGCATTCAACACCAAAACGGGTGCTGTAAGCAGGGAGTGCATTCTTTCCAACACAGTTCGATTTTATCATATATAATGATTGTATATTCGGTGCGTAAGAAAACTGCGCTTTTCCCCTTTAGAAGAAAGGTGCAATTCGATATTCAGCATACCTAGGCTATTCGGCACGGGTTATATGCGGTGTACATACCGAATATACGTGTAAACTGGATGCCGAATATACCCCAAATTCACCGTTTGTACTCGGCACAATCAAAAATGTTGGCTTATCAATAATTAAAGCAACATTTTTCTGCTGGGCTTGGCTTACCCGTCAGTGGGATATTTTATGGAGTTGTTATATGCCTTTATCAAAACGAAATCAAATTTTACTCGGCGTTTTTACCTTGGTAGAGATGGGACTACCCTTTGTATTTGTGATGGGTATGATGGCCATCTTTTCGCTAATAACGCCAAACCTAAACCAATCAAACTTCCAACCTGACCCCCAACAAATCGTTGTTTTCCTTTTGGCTTTTTATGGGTCAATGTTTTGTTTTGTGGGATTGTATGGGGTTTTGAGTATTGCCTTGCGCGTGATTTATGTGTGGTCAGTTGTGAAAATGCCACAGATGGGCACAAGCCTACAAGTCATTTTAATTTTGGGGATATTTTATTTCCCCATCATCGCGTTGCCAATTCACTTTTTCTTACACATTTGGGGTAAGGAAGGCGAAGCGGGTGGGGTGACGGCTGAAAGTGTGGGGGAACTTGCGGCAGGGTAGGTGGTTGCGCTTTGGCTAGCTGGTGCGCTCGCTGGGGTAGAGTTCCACATCGTAGCTGGTGGGCAAGCGGTCTAGCCCCAACAAATTGCGATAGATGTGTAAATCCAACTCGGTTTGCACCAGTGTTTGCCCCCAGAGCAGAGGGCGTTGACCTTTCCAGCGTTCTTGTGGATATTGCGAAAGTTCCTGCACCGCCGCTTCTGCCGCGAGCGGCAAACACTCACTAGCCAGTCCGGACGCGCGGTAGGCGCAAAAACCCGCTTGGCAGGGTCCCATCCCCAAGCGAGTATCGCGCCGTAGGTCGTTTAGCTTGGCAGAGTCACTCGCTTGCAAGTGTTCCAGCACCTGTCGGCGGCTGACCATCTCGCATTCGCAGATGATTTCCTTTTCTTTGTTCCAAACTTCGGCAATCCGTTCGGGTAAGGTGTAGTGCCTTTTTTCCGGCTCACCGAGTAGTTCGCTGTCAGCCGTTTTGCATGGGCGGTTGATTTTGAGTTCGGCGCAAGCGGCATCCAGTAGATGCTCTGCCATTAAACGCATGNNGGTGGTAAATTTGCCGCCAATCATGGTGAGTAAGCCCGGCAATTGGTCGCGCTCGGCGTGGCTGACCACACTATGCCCGCGCCGCAGGGTGCGTGTTTCCGATGCGCTATTGGCGCCCGGGTCGTAGAGCGGGCGCACACCCGCCCAAGCTCGCAAAGCCCTCTGTTTGCGAAAGCCCGGCACCAGAATTTCCCCTTCACGCAAGAGTAGTTCAATCTCCCAGTTTTCCATCGGGTAGCGGTCTGCCGATGGGACGCGCTCATCGGTTGTGCCCATCACCGAAACGGTGCCTACTGGCACCAGAATATCGCCATCATCAGGTGGTTTTAGGCGGTTGACTACCGTGTTTACCAAGCGCACGTTGGTTGCCAGCATTACGCCCTTGCCCGGTGAGACGTTGAGAGAAATGCCCGCCAATTGGGCGATTTGTCCTGCCCACGGTCCGGTGCAGTTTAGCACGATATCGGCAGTGATGTGGGTTTGTTCGTTGTTCAGTAGGTTTTGTACCACCGCGCCACGCACACGCCCATTTTCTACCACGAGGCGCACCACTGAGTGGCGAAGCCACAGCACACCCCCACGAGCGCGAATATCTGCCGCCAGTAGGTGGGTGGCATCGAAACTGTCGCACGAACCGTCTGGTACGCGCACGGAATGGATCATACGCGGGGTTAGGCGCGGCTCTTGGCGCAGGGTTTCGGCGGGGGAGATGGGTTCAGCGGGGATGCCCGCGGCGAGACAGCCTGCTAAGAAAGGTTCGTAGTATTCGATAGGGTCGTGCTCGGTGGCAACAAACAGCCCGCCGGTATCTTCAATGGCACGGGGAATCAGCTTGCGTAGAATTTGGTTCTCTTGATAGCACTCTTTGGCAGATTGCGGGTCGCTGATGACATAGCGTGCGCCGGAGTGTAGCAGTCCGTGATAGCGCCCACTGGTGCCGTGGGCTAGGTCGCCTTTTTCGATGAGCAGGGTTTTGAAGCCGCGCAGAAGAGCATCGCGTGCCGCCGAGAGTCCGGTTGCGCCGCCGCCAATGACAAGAATTTCAGTGCCGATACGTTTCATGGGGAGGTAGGTGTTCGTGGATAACATCAAAAGGCGTGTTACACATCCGATTTACAAAGCGAAAAAGTGCAGTTTCCAGCCATGCTGAGTATAACATACCCCCCATCACTTGCCGACCAACTGGCTATCCAACACCACCCGCACAGCGGTTTCTGTGGCGGGGTCTAACCAATACCAACCACTGCCGCTTTCACTTTCGGGTGGTGGGCAGGTTACACCTACGTGTAGAGCTAGTTGATTGTCTGCCAACCACTGCACGGCTGGTTCACCCCATTCCTGCAAATAAACCATCTCCCCAACTAAGGCGGGCGCGAAGTTGAACGCTTGCAAGGGTGCAATGTTGTTTTCTACCATTCCCCAACCAGCATCCGGCAACCCAAAATGCGTCTCACTATCCACCCCACACGCATCTGCATACCCGCTACCGGATACTGAAACAGCATAAGGCGCATTTTCGCCCGTCCCAATCATCTTCACCCAGTGTTTGCGCATCGTCCAATCAGTTGCCGTAGCTACGTTCAAATCCGGATTCGGATAATACAAAGTCCAACTCGAAAAGACAATCCCAATTGTGCTATCGCCCACTCGATTGCGGGTATCCGCTAGCGTGTACACAAAGCTGTACGGATTGAGCCAAGAAAAATACCAGACATCTGTGTTGGCGGGCAGTAAAGCGGCGTCAATCAAGGTGGTCACTTCACCGCTTGGCGTTAGCAGTTGCAGTCCGCCCTGCGGATTGGTGAAGGTAATGCCATCAGTCGGGTGATAGCCAACCTGCCCAGCCTGCAAACCCGTCTCACGGCGTGTACCATCCTGCACACGTACTTCCACCAGCCAGCCATTTTCTACAAAAGCTAACTGTGTGCCATCCGGCGACCAAGCGGGTACACCCCGCACTGCCAAGCTATCTGTCAATTTTCTAGCATCGCTACCCTCGCGCCCTATCACCCAAATGTTATACTCGCCATTATCTGGCACGGAATCTGTGCCTGCCGCTTCCACAACGCTGGCTGGGATAGAGCGGTAGGCAATTTGCTGACCATCCGGCGAAACGACCGCATCGCGGTTATAACCATAGTCGGTCAGGCTAAAAATTGAGCCATCGGCAATGCGTACTACTGCCAAATTGCCGAGCAAACTACCGGGAGTACGTGGCGCAAGCACGACAAAATCTTGGCTGGCGGCATCGTGGTAACGTTTGGCAAGCTGTTGGGCAGGTGAGTCGTGTGGGCTAAGGGCTGTTTCGTGGTAGGTCAGTTGCGTCAGCACCTGCTGGTGCGTATCCACCCAATAAGCGCCTTCTGCCGCATCGGTTGGGGCGCAAATCGCCCCAAAATTTGCAATAAAGCGCCCATCGGCTAGCCAGTGCGGTGTACTACTGGGGAAAATCATAGTGCCATGCTGAAGTGCGGGCGGCAAAGTGAAGTTCGACACTTCTTGCACCGCGCCGGCCTGCCCGTCCGCCGTAATTTCCACCACCATACCCTGCACATCTGCCCCGCACGCATCACCGTAGCCACTGCCACTCAACACCGCCACCTGCTTTTCATCCAAGCTAACCACCGGGTTGCGCACGCCTGCCAACCACTCCTGTGCCAGACTGCCATCCAAGTTTGCCCGATACAATTGATACGTCACACCTAGCGGACTGTCGTACACCTGCTCACTGGCATTGGCAAGCGTGTAAAACAACCCGTCAGATAACCACGCAAAACTATGAACCGTGTGGGCAGGCGGCAAACTGCTGACCGCCACCAGCGAATGCAAAACATCGGCTTGGAGCGGGTCTAACCAAAGCAGTGAGCCTGCCCCATCAATCAAGCCTAGCCGAGCGCCATCCTTCGTAGCCAGCAAAGCTTTGGCAGTCTGTGCAGTTGATTGAAGTGTGTGGCTGGCTACGTCAAACAGCGCCAACCTTTCGTTCTCCACCCAAGCCAACCGCCCATTGCCCACCCACACCAGCCCACTGCGTGTGGCATCGCCTTGCGAAACCAACTGCGGATTGCTTCCATCCGAATTTACCACCCACACCTCCTGAAAACGCTCCGCATTGCCCTCCGTTTCCGCTTGCAGTGTGCTAGGAATTTGCAGATAAGCCACTTGCCTGCCATCTGGGGAAAGTTGCGGCGCACTGGCAAACGGGCTATCGCTCAAAACCTGCAAACGAAACTCATCCACAGCCAGCAAAGCAGGCTTACCATATCCATACCGGTTGGGGTTAGGAAGAATCAGCGGCACTTGCCCAGTGATAGAGCCAGTCGGTTGAGGCAGGGTAACAGCTAGGCTGGCAGTTTCGGCAGGGCTAGGCGTTAATGTGGCGGCAACCGCAGTATTGACCACACTGTCAATGTCCACGCCTTGTGCCCATTGAGTCGCCTGCATATGCGCTCGCAAAGTCGCTTGTACCGCCGCGCCTAAAATAGCCGGGTCGGGCGTGCTGACAACCGGGCGGCACGCGCCCAAAGAGATTGTGAAAATGAGCAAAAGTAAAAATAAGATAGAAGGATGGTGTTNNATGGTGTTTCATAGCATTTATGAGAAAAAAGTATTCACATTCAGTGAGTAGGGCATTGCCAATCTTGTATCTGTTTACCACTGTCTGACGCACCAATGCCTCTTTACTGGCAATCCACTGTAAAATAAAACTCCTTACCCACCGGTTCTTGTTCATCCGCCGAAAACAAAACAATAGTCCCCACAAGAGCCGCCCCGCAAGTCCAGTGGATAGGACCTACTTCCTGCAAATAAGTCGGGTCAGTTGGGTTTTCATTGGTACGAGTAGGGGTATCTTCGAATAGCAGTTGCTCGCCCAATACAATGCGGTACGGAGCTTGTCCGCCGCGAAACTCTAGCAAAAGCACAACATTCCCCTTGTTTGGGTCGTTAACATCGCGCTCGGCTCGCACATACACCACATTACGAAGCTCTAACTTGCCCCCTGTGACAGATAAAAGCGGTGCGGCTGGCACATTTGCGGGCGTATTCAGCATAGGTAAGGGACTGACCGCAATGCCGGCTTGTGGGTCTTGGAAAGGCGGATCGCTTGGGCGCGGGGTGATGCCAATTAGGGGTGTACCATCAAAACGAAAGGGGGTAGCCATTGCAGAAGCAGTGCCCGTTACGGGTTGATTTGGCGCTAGGGTGGCATTGGGGCGGGTGGCAGGCGTCAAAGCACACCCCCAACCCGCCAGTGCCAAGCCCAGTACAGCGCAACAGAGCGCCAGGCGACCACTCGCCCTGTCAACACATGGCACAATCCGTAAACTTCCCAACAATAAATGATTAATCATGCGCTACACCGTGGCTAAGGACAGTCTAACCGGGCAATATAAAAATCTTTGTCGGCATGTTTGCCATCCGCCGAGTCTAGCCCAAAGTTGGCGACAATAGGTGCGCCACACAAGCCGCGTACCGGACCAAATGTGACATAGGCAAACTGTTGACCGTTTAGCACAAAACTATTGGCGGGGCGCTCCGTTTCAAATTCACGGCGCTCAAAGTACACACTGTAAGGACCCCGCCCGCCGGTAAACACCATGCGTAGCATGGCGTTACCATCATTGGAGTTGGGAATACGTGCTACCGAAGTAACCTCTATATATAACAGATTCATTTCACCACCAAAAGCGCTGGCAAAGGTCGGGCTGGCTGGCGGTGGCGTATCAGAAGGCNNTGGTTTCCGTTGGGGTAATCGTGCCCAGCGTGGGCGTGTGTGTGGGTGGGGTGAAACCAACGGTGGCGGTTAAGACAAGCGGGGTGGCGCTGGCTTGCCCGATTACACCACCAGCCAGCGTGGGGGTAGCTGTAAACTGTCCCGAACCGGGAGTTGCGCCTTGTGGGAGAATTTCAATCGTGAGTGGGGCGCTGGTAGCGTGTTCACCCTGCGCATCGTAAGCGGTAGCAATCAACACATAGGAACCTGCTTCTCGCGGAGAAAAACTTTGCACCAACGTCAATTGTCCGGGGGTATTTTGTGCGGGATTGTTGGCTACCAACACGCCATTAGCAGTTAATTCCACACGCTGGATACCTTGCGGGTCAATGGAGATGGTTTTCACCAGAATACTTTGCCCAAGTGGGATTTGTTGACCTGTGGCTGGATCTACGATCTGAATTGAAGATTGAATAGGCTTGGGCTGATTTGCGTTTGGCGCGTTACAAGCCCATCCAGCGAGCAGGAGTATGGCAAAGCAAAATAATAGTGGGTATTTCATAGTGGATTTATAAGGGCTTATTTTAGGCACACGCAATGAGAATATGGGCAGAATTCTTAACCGTGCCGAATATAGACAGTGAAAAATATCACTCGCCAATTCACGCGATATGCTGTAAAATCTGGCAATGTTTGCAGGTCTTATCTTTGATTTAGGCGATACACTGGTCGAACACCAAAGTGAGCATGGCCCCGCATTTGACTGGGGCGATTTGCGCCCGCGCATGGTGGCAGACTTGGTAACGTATTTGCAAATAACCATCGGTTGGCAGTTTGACGCTAAGCGCTTTTCGCAGGTGTTTTTGCATGAACTCGCAGAATACGACCGCCAACGCAATACGCATTTTCGAGAATATACCACACTGTGGGTGCTTCAGCGGGCGCTTTCTGCCTGCGAAATGCCGAACATCCCAGCAGAACATCAAGACTCTGCATTACGAGCATTTTTTGCCTATAGCGAAACGCTTTGGCAGTTGATGCCGGGTGCAGTGGAAGTTTTGCAAGAGTTGCGTGCCAAACGGTTTAAACTCGGCTTAGTTTCCAACGCAATGGATCGGGGCAATGTGGACCGCATCCTGGCACGCTTTAATCTGGCAGATTATTTTAGCCCAATTATTGTATCGGCAGATGTGGGTGTGCGCAAGCCCAATCCGCAAATTTTTGAGCCAATACTCACACAATGGCGGTTGCGTCCCTCACAGATAGCAATGGTGGGGGATACCTTGGGGGCAGATGTATTGGGGGGCAAACATGCCGGGCTGTTTACTATCTGGTTAAATACACGTGCCAACCGCCCCGACAACCTTGAACATCAACAACATCTCTCCCCTGATGTTACCATTCGCCAGCTAGCTGATATCCCACCCTTATTGGCAGGCTTTGCTAGTTGTGCGTGTTAAATTTCTCCAAAATTCTAAATAAAATGAAAGTTTCTATTATTGTGCCGGTTTTCAATGAAGAAGAGACAATTGAAGAGATTATTGCCCGACTGCGTGCTGTGCCGCTTGAACAAGAATTGATTTTGGTCAACGATGCTTCTTCGGATGCTTCCGGCTCAATCATGAATAAACTCGCATTGGATGGAAGCCTAAAAGTTCTTCATCATCCAGTGAATCGCGGCAAGGGCGCGGCAATCGCTACCGGGTTGGCTCACGCGACTGGTGATGTAGCGGTCATCCAAGACGCAGATTTGGAATATAACCCGCACGATTTTGTGCCGATGTTGGCACTGCTCCAAAAGAAACAAGTGGATGTGGTCTATGGGGTACGAAATTTGAGTAGCCAGCGTTTGGTCATGCGTTGGGGCAATCGCTTTCTGAGTTGGTTGACTAGCTTGTTGTATGGGCGCACCGTTTCGGATATGGAAACCTGCTACAAAATGCTTTCTCGCAAGGTGTATCAAGGTTTGAAACTGGAGTGTCGCCGTTTTGATGTGGAAGCCGAACTAACGGCAAAAATATTGAAGGGCAATTTTTCATTTGCCGAGTATCCCATTCAATATATTGCGCGTTATGAGAACAAAAAACTGTCTCCGCTGGATGGACTACCAGCGCTAAAAGCTTTGCTCAAATACCGTTTCCGTGATTAAGCAAGCGCTCGTTTAGTCGGAATCTCAACAGGCAGGTAAAAAATTACCTGCCTGTTGTTTATTTGGTGCGTTTTATGGTTGGTATGGGTCAGATGTGTACTTTTTGCTTAAGGAAAAGTGCAATTTCCCAGTGTACCGAATATTGGGGTCGCTTTGGCGCTACCGGTTGTGTCCGCGCCCGCCATTTCTACCATTACCGGCTTTGGCTTCCACAATTGCGTTGTAATCAGCTTGTGTTAGCGTCTGTGGTTGATAAGATATTCCTGTTTCTTGAAAATAATTTTGTGAGAATGCCCGCAAGTGATTGCTTGAACCCGCTTCCAATTGGTTTAGCACGCGTTGGATGGTCACATTTTGGGTTTCCGCTGAATATGACCGCAAATCTGCAATGTCTATTTCTTCAATGCTTGCTCCAACCGCCAAAGCATCTGCCAATGATTGGCTACCTTGTTCCATAAAAGCGTTGTATAACTCCTGCAAATCAGAATTTTTAAATTCTCCGTCTGACAAGGAAATTGTGGGGTCTTCCACACCATATCGACTCATTAGATTCTGAATGGCGGCGATATGATGGGTTTCACTTTGAGCAATACGACTAAATACCGGATAGTTCCACTCTTGGTATAAAGACGTGTAAACATCATGTGCCAATTTCTCTTCTTCGAGCATAAATTGGAGAAGTTCTTGGTCGGCAAGGCTCAGTTTTGATGATGACTGCTGAGAAAGTGACTGTGCATTGGTCAACCTAGGTGACACGTAGATTGCTAGTCCGAGCGTTAAGACGATAGAAAGAAGTAATTTTTTAGACATGATAAACTCACTGATGGAAGGATAATATTTTTTGTTATCAATAGTCTAAGAAAAAATTGTAAAGAAATTTTGAAGAAAAGCGGTCGAAATTGTGATGAATCGGGGTACGCCTGAGAATCGAAAAAGAGCGGTTATCCCGCTCTTTTTCTTGCTGTTTGGGTTTCTGGAGGACCTTCAGCTCGCTTCGCGTTGCCATATGCAACTCCGAGTAACGACAATCATCATAATTTCCCTATTTATTAGGTGAGCACCTTTTTGGTTGCAGTTGGGGTAGGTGTTTCAGTGGGTGTATTGGTAGGTGAGGGCGTATTGGATGGCACAGGTGTATCAGTGGGGAGCGGTGTATTAGTTGGCACAGGTGTATCGGTGGGGAGCGGTGTATGGGTCGGCGCGGGCGTATCAGTGGGTAGTGGTAGTGGTGTATGGGTCGGCGCAGATGTATTGGATGGCGCAGGTGTATTGGATGGCGCGGGCGTATTGGATGGCACAGGTGNNCAAAAGAGTTTCACAAGTGGTAGGCGTATTGGTGACTACTAGCGGGGTTGCTGTTTCAACTGGCGCCGAGGTTGATGTTGGCGTTACAACCACGGTGGGCGGAACTGTATTGTACGGCGTGTTATACGGGCGGGGCGTGCGAGTGGGAGTCGCGCCGGTATTGGGTACTTGCGGAGGAATGGGAATCCACACGCCGGGGATAACACCACCAGGGCTTGTGCGTACTTTCCCAACAACACCACCATTCAAACAAATGTTTACATTTTTATTCGGCGTGTTCGAACCTAAATCAATCGTACCATCCGAGGCTAAGTCGCCACCCTCATCTTTTTCGCAATAGGATGCGTAGCCTTGCGCTGGCGGTTCACCGGGATCACGTACACCATTATTATTCAAATCCAAGAAGATTCCCAAAATGCCACCGCGTACAAAACCAACATCAAAGGTGTGATTATTGACACGGACTGCTTCGGTAACAATCTCAATGGTCGGATAATAGCTCTTGTTATAAATAGGACCTTCGTAGACGGCATCCGAGTCGTGCAGGTCGTTCAACCCATTATCTTTGATAGTCAAGAAGTATTCAAAAAGCGGACCGCCTTCTTCATAGTCTTTTGGTTCGTCTAGGCGAATGTCATAGCGTTGCCCAAACAAAATACCCAGCTTAACCATTGGGTCATCGAACAAATATTGCCCATTGGCATCGGTAATGGTTTCAGCAACACGAAATGGATATTCAAAGCCTGAAATGTCGTGTCTAATCTCATAGAGTCGGACATGAACATCGGGAATTGGGGGTTCACTTGGGTCTTGCACCCCATCGCCATCTTCATCATACCAAACGCGGTTGCCAATTTCGTACTCTTTGGCAGGACGTTTGGTAAAACCCATTGGCAAATCGATACTGCCACCGGCATCCAAAAACACAACGGTGGTCAAGTGATCTTCGCCGAATCGTGTACTAATGTAGCCACTTGGTATAAAATCAAATTCAACGCGGACTCGCCCACCCTCTGCAACAGCTAAGGTATATTTACCATCTGAATCGCTTAATGCAGTTGCTAAAATATGGTTGCTACCATCGTAGGCATTTACAGTGACGCCGGCAAGACCTTTCTCGCCGTCATCAAAGATGCCGTTTTCATTGCTGTCAATATAGGTGGTGCCCTGCACACTTCCTTTACTGGGAGTAGCTTTTACAAAGTTAACTGTACCCCAAAGTATGGTGAAACCAATCGTGGCAAGGATGAGACCATGAGTAAGCCTTTTAAGAATGCTAGGCTGTCTTTCAAGAATGGCTGTTTTGTGGTTGTTACGAAACATAATGTCCTCCAAAATGAAATAACGGATTAATAATCACTGCTTCATTATACAATTTATTTACCCGACATTAATTTAGATTTCCTTTAGGTTTCCTGACGGTATCTCTGGTATATACCCAATTTAAAACAATAAAACACGAATACAGTACTCTTTTTCCAATTTCTAAGCTAAAAACAATGCAATTGATTTACGATTTAACCCTAAAAGCCCAATATTTTGGGTTTTCTGACGTGGGTGTCATTCAACCGAATGTTAGTACTGGGTTTGAGAATTATGTTGATTGGCTTAATCACCATTACCACGGCAATATGCACTACCTTGCCAGCGAGCGGGCTATCCAGATGCGAGTTGACCCTTCCCAGTTGCTTGAGAATTGCCGGAGCATATTGGTATTGACGACCCATTACTATCAAGGGCAGTGGAGCACGCCCGTCGAAGATACTCCTACAGGTAAGGTGGCACGCTATGCGTGGAATGATGATTATCACGATGTCTTGAAAAGCCGTTGTGAGCAATTGGTGGTTTGGTTAGCAGAGACATTGGGTCGGCAGATCGGTTACAAAATCTATGTGGATACGGGTCCTCTCTTGGAGCGTGCGCTTGGACAGCAGGCGGGAATCGGTTGGATCGGTAAAAACAGTATGTTGATTTCTCCCAAAATGGGTAGCTACTTTTTATTAAGTGAAATTTTGTTGGATATAGACTTGCCAACTCACCTACCTTTTGCCAAAGATTATTGTGGCACATGCACTCGTTGTATTGATGCCTGCCCCACGCAAGCCATTTTGCCCGGAAAACGCTCGATTGATGCCAATCGCTTTATCAGCTACCAAACCATTGAGAATAAAGCGGAAGTGCCTGCAGAACTGACACCTTTATTGAACGGCTGGTTATTTGGGTGTGACATTTGCCAGGATGTGTGCCCTTGGAACCGGTTTGCCCAGCCCACCACCGACCCCACTTTCTTACCACGCATAGCCTCTGGCATTCCCAATATTCCCTTACAGGATTTGCTAAGCCAATCTGCCGAGCAATATCAACAGGCGTTTCGCCATAGCCCGCTCAAACGTGCCAAGCAAGCTGGCTTAGTACGCAATGCCAGAAATTTGTTATCTGCGGACGTGTCAGATTAAGGGGGAAACGTAATTCTTACGCGTGCCGAAGACTCCTGACAAGGGTAAGTTACATTATCAATTTTGCCCGTAGTGGGGGCGGTTCACTTTGTGCAAAAAATAGCGCGGATTTCAAATTGACTGTACAATCATAATGATTTATGTAAACCTACCGGGCAAGAAGCCGGGTGTTACTTCTAAAAAAACAAAAAACTACCCAATATTCGTTTTTCCCAACAATTCACAAATATGTCTACAAATTATGAAACAGGCGCTTGGAGTTTAGATGAATTGCTTCCTGCGCCCAACTCTCCGGAATATCATCAGCGAATTGAAGCCGTTGAAACCGCTGTGAAGGAAATAGAATCCTTACGCTCTGAACTTTCTGAGCAAATTGATAGCGAAACTTTTCTGCATATTTTGTCGCAATATGAGCAAATTTCGACCCATATGGCGGTACTCTCCGGTTATGCCAACCTTCGATTTGCCGAAGACACCCAAAATGAGCAAGCCTTAGCTTTTTTGGGGAAAATCGAAGAATTAGGCACAGATATTCAAAACCGTACCTTGTTCTTTGATTTGTGGTGGAAGTCTTTGGATGACGCGATTGCCGCACAGTTGCAAGCTAGCGCTCGGCAGTATCAATACTTCCTTACGGCTATGCGCTTGAGCCGCGCACACATTTTGCCGGAAAACGAAGAGCAAGTGATTAACATAAAAAATGCCAACGGCTCACAAGCATTGGTAAAAATTTATGAAATGCTCACCAATGCTTACAAGTTTAACCTAATAGTAAATGGTGAGACGAAAGAAATTACCCGTGACGAGCTGATGGTGTTCGTCAAATCGCCTGACCCCGCGTTGCGTGCCGCCGCTTACCAAGAGTTGTACCGCGTTTTTGGGCAAGATGGCATGGTGCTAACCCAAATCTACATTCATTTGGTGCGTGACTGGTTTCAGGAAAATCAAAAACTGCGTCAATATGCCAGCCCAATTGCAGTGCGTAACTTGGCAAACGATATCCCGGACTCTGCTGTACAAACGCTACTGCAAGTGTGTCGGACAAATGCGGTGGTTTTTCAACGCTGGTTCAAAATCAAGGCGCGTTGGGCAGGTATGGAAAAACTACGCCGCTATGATTTGTACGCCCCACTCAGTGAAAGTGAAACTCACTATTCATACGACCGAGCGGTTAAGCTGGTGTTGGAGTGTGTAGAAGAATTCTCTCCCGAAGTTCGCGCTCAAGCCGAACAAATTTTCACTGCCCAGCACGTGCATAGTTCCGTATCCGCTGGGAAGATGGGCGGCGCATTTTGTTATGGCATTACACCTGAACACCTGCCGTGGCTCTTGGTCAATTACAATGGTAAGCAAAATGATGTGCTAACACTTGCCCATGAATTGGGACATGGCATTCATGACATTTTGGCGGGTGAGCAAAACACCATTCTCACTCACCAAGCCTGCCTACCTTTGGCAGAAACCGCCAGCACCTTTGCCGAAATGCTGGTCACTGACCGCCTACTCGCAACTGCCAATGCCCAAGAGCGCCAGTCTATTTTGGGGAGCAAATTGGACGATTTATACGCTACCATTCAACGCCAGGCATTTTTTGCCATTTGGGAGCAGACAGCCCACCAAATGATCCAACAAGGCGCATCGGTTGGTGAGCTTACATCCGCTTATTTGGACAACCTGCGTGAACAATTTGGCGACTCAGTAGAGATTAGCGAAGATTTTAAGTGGGAATCCATTGCCATTCCACACTTTGTGTTCGCGCCTTTCTATGTATATGCCTATGCCTTTGGGCAATTGCTGGTCTTATCCTTATATCAACGCTACAAACGCGAAGGCTCTACATTTGTGCCACATTATCTAAAAATTCTGCGCTACGGTGGCGGTGCTAGCCCAAAGCAAATTCTCACCGAAGCAGGTGTGGATATAGACGACCCCAACTTCTGGCAAGGCGGTTTTGACTACATCGCTGGCTTGTTGGATGAACTAGAGCAGTAACTGCCAATGCGCGTTTTAGCTATTGAAACCAGTTGTGATGAAACCGCCGCCGCCGTGGTGGAAGATGGAACACGCTTGCTTTCTAATGTGGTGGCTTCACAGAGCGATTTGCACGCTCAATATGGGGGCGTTTTTCCCGAAGTAGCCGCTCGCGCCCACATTGAGACCATTTACCCCGTCATCGAGCAAGCCCTGCGGCAAGCGCATGTCTCCTTATCAGATTTAGACGCTTTGGCGGTTACGCGTGGACCCGGCTTGGCGGGCAGTTTGCTGGTGGGAGTGAATGCCGCAAAGGGCTTGGCTGTGGCCAGTAATTTGCCTTTGCTAGGTATTCACCACCTAGAAGGGCACATTTACGCCCTATGGTTAACAGAAAACGCATCCAAAGTTCAGTTTCCTTTGACGGTATTACTCGTTTCCGGTGGGCACACCGAACTGCTCTTGATGACCGACCATCTCACCTACCAACGGCTCGGTGGCACAATCGATGATGCCGCGGGCGAAGCCTTTGACAAGGTGGGTAGGTTATTGGGCTTGCCCTACCCCGGCGGACCTGCAATTGAAAAAACGGCTCTGGCTGGCAATCCCCATCGTTACAACTTTGCCCGCAGTTGGCTGGAAGGCACTTGGAATTTTAGCTTTAGCGGGCTAAAAACTTCGGTCTTGCGCGAACTTCAGCGCAGTTATCCCAATTATCAAGCCGGTAAGGAAGCTCCGCCGAGTGGAATGCCGATTGCCGACCTTGCCGCTAGCTTTCAGCAAGCCGCTTTGGATGTATTGGTGGAAAAGGCAGTGCAGGCGGCAGAACAATTTGAAAGCAAGGGCATTTTGGTGGCGGGTGGGGTCAGTGCAAATTCGGCATTGAAAGGCGCATTGCAGGCACGTGCTGGTAGTTTGCCAGTTTTTGTTCCGCCGTTGGCGTTGTGTGGCGACAACGCCGCCATGATCGCCGCCGCCGCCTGCTGGCATTTACTCGCTCAGCCCACCACCCACCACGGTCTCGCATTCGATATCTTGCCCACCTGGGCACTCCTATCCCCCCATTAATTCTCATTCAATCTTATGTCCAATTCCACAACCAAACGTTCCAACCTGTCGCAAACCAAAGTTGTTGATGAAATCGCCAAACTTCCTTGGTGGATTTTGTTCATTGCCTTTTTAGGTGTTTTGATTGTGTTTATGATCAATACAGACACCAAATACAACAATGCCTTCAAATTTATCATCAATGGGATTGGCTTAACTGTCCAAATTACGTTGTGTGCCTATTTGCTCGCAATTACGCTCGGATTTTTGACTGCATTAGGTCAGCTTTCCAAGAATGTCTTTTTGCGCAATCTCACCACATTGTATGTGCAACTCATTCGTGGTGTCCCCATGCTGGTTCAAGTTTTTTATGTTGGGTTTGTGGTCATTCCCGCCGTCATCAATCTTTTAGCCAGTTTCGGCTTGCCCAAAATTGATATCGCTCCGGTTTGGCGTGCCATATTTGCTTTGGCATTGGGCTATGGCGCTTTCTCATCCGAAATTTTCCGCGCGGGCATTCAATCCATCGAGCGTGGACAAATTGAAGCGGCACAGTCGCTGGGTTTGCGCCCCTTCCAAACCTTGCGTTTTATCATTTTGCCGCAAGCCATTCGGCGGGTTTTGCCTCCGTTGGGTAACGATTTTATTTCCATGCTCAAGGAATCTTCGCTAGCATCGGCAGTGGGTGCCAATGAAATTACCAATCTAGGCAAGCAATATGTGGCAACTTCCTTCAATTATCCTGAAACCTACAACACTTTGGCATTTATGTATCTGAGTATGACCTTGCTACTTTCAATGGTGGTACGTTGGCTCGAAGGCAAAATGAAAATTGAAGGACGCTAGGTATCGCCCAACTGTTGCTGAGCATAGGTACTATTCGGCGTCTAGGTCGAATAGCAAATTGTGGATATTTGTATCCACCTAAAGCACCGGTGGTTGCGAACCGCACAGGCGACAACAATCCTATGCGCTTCAAAATGGGTTGTCGCAATCACAGTTGTATTTAATTCGGGTCGAATAGAAGAGTTTTTTCTTAATGGGAAAGTGCAACGCGATATTCGGCACATGTGCCAAGTGCAACTCGTGTCGAATATCGCGTACCTGAAATTTGCGCTACCTTTCTCAAAAGGCGCAAACTCTGACCTGCGGGAGAATTCAGAATCTGTTGCTCACATCGTGTGGCGGATAGGAGTAATTTTTCAAAGAAATCTGTTACTTAGTGTACTTTAAGGAAACCTGATTGCCATTAATTTCACAAATTTGCAGTTTTGCCGTAAAATATCTATCCGAAGCCTACCAGATTAATTCATAAACTGCATAGACTTTGGGCGTCGTCTACTGCGTCAGCAGTTTTTCCAAGTTTCTCGTTATTTTCTCATGGAGGAGAAATCACAATGAAAAAACGATTTGCAATCTTGAGTGCATTGGTAGGAACGAGCTTGATTCTGGGTGCGTGTACCCCCCCCGCCACACCAGAACCAACCGCTGTACCTGCCACCGAAGCCCCAGCCGAAGCGACCACCGCTCCTGCTGGTGATGCCCTGCCCGATTTGGGCGGACGTGAAGTGACCATTGCCGTTGAAAATGCTTACTTGCCTTTCAACTACATTGACCCTGCAACCGGCACAGCCGCTGGCTGGGATTATGATGTGTTGAATGAATTGGGCAAACGCTTGAACTTCAAGCCCATGTACCAACAAACCGGTTGGGACACAATGATTGCCGCAGTCGCCGATGGACAATTTGACATGGCGGCAGATGGCATTACCATTACCGAAGAACGCGCTCAAACCGTGGACTTCTCGCTTGGCTACATCAAGACCGAACAAATTTTGTTGGTCCGTGTTGATGAAGACCGTTTTGCTGGGATTGATGATTTGGTGGCGAATACCGAATCCAAGCTTGGCGAACAAGTTGGCACCACCAACTATGAAAAAGCGGTTGAATTGGTGGGCAATGACCGTGTGGTCTCCTTCGAACAATTCCCATTGGCAATTCAAGCTTTGATTGCTGGCGATGTGGATGGCGTTTTGATTGACTCCACCGCTGGGCAAGGCTATCAAGGCGCACAATCTGACAAGGTGAAGATTGTTGGCGAACCTGTCACCAGCGATTCGCTTGGCTTTGTCTTCCCGAAAGGTAGCGATTTGGTTGCCCCAATCAATGCCGGTTTGGAATCCATGATTAAGGATGGCACGTTGCAAGCGATTAACGCCAAATTCTTTGGTCCAGATTTCAATGTCACCTATGATGATTTATTCCCAGCCGAAGCAACTGACTTCAAAGCCTGCCAAGTCACCGATGTGGGTGGTATTGACGACAAGAGCTTCAATGCCAACGCTTGGATTGGTGCAGAACGTGCCGCCGCTGACTTGGGAGTAGAAGCCAAGTATTTGGAAAGCCAACAACAAACCGACTACGAAAAGAACATCAACGCCTTTATCGAAGATGAATGCGACCTGATTGTGACAGTCGGCTTCTTGCTCGGTGATGCCACCAAAGCCGGTGCCGAAGCCAACCCCGATACCAACTTCGCTATCATTGACTTTGCCTATGACCCGACCATTCCGAATGTGAAGGGCATCACCTTCCAAATTGACGAAGCCGGTTTCTTGGCTGGTTACATCGCCGCCGCCGCTACCAAGACGGGGATTGTTGCCACCTATGGGGGTATCAACATTCCGCCAGTGACCGCCTTCATGGATGGTTATGTGTACGGTGTACGCTACTACAACGAACAAAACGGCACGGATGTGCAAGTGTTGGGTTGGGATCCTGAAAAGCAAGATGGTTCCTTCACCGGCAACTTTGAATCCACCGATGACGGACGCAACATGGCAATCTCCTTCATGGACGAAGGCGCCGATGTCATTTTGCCCGTAGCAGGCCCCGTTGGTTTGGGTAGTGCCGCCGCCGTGCAAGAACGCGGTGACGCCTGGATTATCGGCGTGGACGTGGACTGGACTGTCAGTGCCCCCGAATTTGCCGATATCGTGTTGACCAGCATCCTAAAGCGCATTGACAATGGCGTGTACGCCGTGACCGAAGAAGCCGCAGGCGGTGCCTTTGAAGGTGGCGTGTATGTTGGCAATTTGGAAAACGAAGGCGTGGGTGTATCTGACGTAGCAAAAGCCGCTGGCATTGACGTTTCTGCTGACTTGGAAGAGATCAAGGCAGGCATTATTGATGGTTCCATCCTGACCAGCCCCAGCGATACCGTTAGCGAAGCCCCAGCAGTCGCTGAAGGTTTCAAAGCCTGCCAAGTCACCGATGTGGGTGGTATTGACGACAAGAGTTTCAATGCCAACGCCTGGATTGGTGCAGAACGTGCCGCCACGGACTTGGGCATTGAAGCCAAGTATTTGGAAAGCCAACAACAAACCGACTACGAAAAGAACATCAACGCCTTTATCGAAGATGAATGCGACCTAATTGTGACAGTCGGCTTCTTGCTCGGTGATGCCACCAAAGCCGGTGCCGAAGCCAACCCCGATACCAACTTCGCCATCATTGACTTTGCCTATGACCCGACCATTTCGAACGTGAAGGGCATCACCTTCCAAAT
>DKKK01000221.1 GCA_002455215.1 Anaerolineales bacterium UBA6668
TAGCCAGTCTTATCAAACAAGGCTGAGCAGTTACGGTCAAACGATAACAAATTTTCACCGCTTCGGTCGCTAATAATTCACTTCGCCACAGTTGCTGAAAATTGCGAAAGTTATCAAACTTAATTTCTGCAATTTCTTTCACTTTTAATGTTTTTCAATCAAAAAGCCCCGCATTTTGAGCGGGGCTTTTTGAATAATCCGATAGCAATTAGCTATTTCAGAATAATGGGTAGATAAACTTTCCAGCCGCCCACGGGAGTGGGTGGGGGATTGGTGGGTGGGACAACCAGCGTATTTGTGGCTGTTGCTGTGGGGGTATTGGTTGCGGTTGCCAAGTTGGTGGGGGTACTGGTNNGTTGGGGTCGCTGTGGGCGTTGATGTAGCGGTCGCTGTGGCGGTTGGAGTTGGCGTTGGCGTTGCCGTTGCCACCGGTAGCAACGGGTAAGTTGCCAGCTTCAATTGCGTGGTGGGGTCGTCCCAGCCAGTGCTTTGGTCATCACTTGGCACGGTATCATATGCACCTTTGCCAGCACCCACTTGCGAAGCATAAAATTGCAAATGCACAGTGGACCCAGCGGGCACACCGAGTTCTGCCCACGTGAGCTTAATTTCCACCCCTTGGTTATTTGCCCAAGCAATGCGCGAGCCAACTTGCCCGCCACCGGAGATACCACCCCAGTTGACGCCACTGCCATTCCAAGCAGAGCCACTCCAGTTGCGTAGTTCTGCCCAACCGTTGTTATCATTGGGTGGGTTCGACATGCCGGGAATATTGCCGCGCACCACAAACTCCGGCTTGACCACATTGCTGGTGGTGATGGGTGTTTCGCCCANNGCCCACATTGTTGCGAACCGAAGTATAGGCAAAGGTAATGGCATTGCCCCACGGGTCAGAGCCGCCACCCGAGTTTGCCACATCGCCAGTAGTGTCAATTGCCAAGCCAAAAACACCGCTAGAACTGCTTTGTGCGTAATTGGGTGCCGGGATATAGACATACAGATTGGTGGCGTCACCATATGCCCACAATGCTGTGAAATCTGTCCAGGTTGTGCCGCTCCAGCCACCGGGTCCAGGATTGGCTAAATCACCAGATGGGTCTTGAGCAATCAGTTGATACTGACCATCCTTCAAACCATCCAAAGCCGGTGTACCATTGGTGGTTGCGGTTGCTGTAGGTGTGTTGGAAGCAATGGGGGTGTTGGTTGCGGTTGCGGTTGCTGTGGGCGTGTTCGTGGGCAAACCGGTCGGTGTTGGCGTGGCAGTTGGACCATTGGTCGGGGTGGGCGTACTTGTCGCCGTGTTCGTTGGGGTGGGGGTGTTTGTCGCCGTGGCAGTGCCAAGTTTCTGATTGATATGAATGGCGATTGCGTCCTTCGCGCCAATGGCTTGGCTGACAATATTGCCACTGCCATCCACCACAATCGTGCGTGAAGGATTGCCAGCAGTGTCCACACAAGCTGTGCCAGCCCCATTCTTCAGCCCACGCGTCACATCGCAGTAAGANNCAGCTGGTAGCCCGCTGGCATACGTGGTGGTTGCGCCACTGGTATTGTTGTTGATTGCCACAAACCCCTTCGCGCCGCGGCTAAAGGCAATGTGATTACTGGTGGTTCCACCGATATTTTGCCAGTTTGTCACAGCTTCACCGGCAGTCACTATGCGGAACTGCACCATGTTTGCCATCTCGGGGCGGCGGTGTTCGCAAACCCAGTGCGTGCTATCACAACCGGTCGGGGTATCGCCTGCCACCTGCCCTGCGCCATACACCGGATACGGGTCAGCACCAGACCCAGCCAGTGTGTTACCGCTGGTGCTGGGCGGACCATAGCTATCGTGTGTGCCATCCCAATAGTAGCTGGACATAATTTGCGGATAACCATACGGGTATGCCAGCATAAACACATTGGCAATGTCATACACATCGCCTTTCATGTGTTCCAATGTGCAGGAGAGCGCACCAATGTGCCCACGTTGCGTGTCGTGGTTGTCAGTGAACACATAAGCAAAAGCGGTATCCATCATGTTGGTATAAGATGGTAGCGTTTGTAATTGGTTGATTTGTCCACTGGTATCAAAGTTGTCAGTTAGTACAGAGTCGCAGTTTAAGAATTTTCCGGCGACTGTCCAACCAAAATTAAATTCGGAGACCTTACCATTGACAAAATATTCAAACCCGTTGAGGGGCTCATCATACGCTTCAGCCACTTCTTGGTAAATGTAAGGCGTGCCGCCACCCGGCAGGCTTAGCCCGCTGAAAACGCCAGTCAAATCATAGGTAAATACATGCTTTGCCGCATCAATGCGCAAGCCTTTCACACCCATATTCAGCAAGCTTTGCAAGTAATTGCGGATTTGCGTTTGCACATAGGCATCGTGGGTTTTTAAGTCAGAAAGGTTCAGCGCTTCGCAGTTTTGCACTTCGTAGCGGTTTTTATAAGTAGTGATGTTATCAGGAGCGGGTTCGGGCGTGCCAGCATTGGTTCCGCACAGTTTGAAATGAGTGCTGGAATAAACGCCATTGCTTCCGGCAGGGCTACCCGGATAGCTGTAGTGGCTATAGCTGGTGCCGTTTGTGCCTGTACCAGCAGAAGTTGCCCCGGTCATGTGATTGATGACGGCATCGGCATATACATCCACACCTGCTGTATTGCAGGCATTGACCATTGCTTGGAATTCTGCCAGCGTGCCATGCCGATTGACAGCCAAGTTGTAGCTCACCGGCTGATAATCTACCCACCACGGGTATTTGGCGTTTGCATCGCCACCTTGCGCCGCCACGGGCACAATATGTTCC
Source organism: Anaerolineales bacterium UBA6668 (assembly GCA_002455215.1). Classification (GTDB taxonomy): domain Bacteria; phylum Chloroflexota; class Anaerolineae; order Anaerolineales; family UBA6668; genus UBA6668. Next base: position 2,796 of record DKKK01000221.1, read on the forward strand.
ATTGGGGGCGAGACCTGCACGGCGGTATAGCCTTTTTGAGCTAGATAAGTACATTCTTTGGCGATATCATTCCACTTCCATTGGAATAGGTGAACATACACGCCATTGGGATTGCTGGGTTGCTTGGCATTGCTGGGCAGGGGGCTGATGGATAGGATGCCATCACCAATGTCCATTGGGCTGATTCCCGTGTTGTCTTGCTTCCACTTAGGTGCTTCGCCAGATTTGGCGCAGTAAGCAGTGTAGCCATACGTGCCAACTCCCAAGCCGTTAAGGGTGGCAGTGCTAATGGTGTATTTGTACTCGTCATTCGAGCCACCGCCAGCATCGGCGTTATAGCTCATCGGCACGGCATACCATGTTTCGCCGTATTTGCCCCAATGCAAGTAACAGCTAATGCCAGNNGCAAGTAACAGCTAATGCAAGCACCTTGCCCAGTATTCGTGGTCACACCGGCTTCATAGACTTGCACAAAAATGTCAAAAGCCACCGTTGCGCTTCCCACACGGCGTTCAAAGCTTTGCCCGCCACGCGGCCACAAATTGCCCACCCAGTCAAGCGAGCTAGGTGTGGTAGATGTGGGTGTGTGAGTCGGCTGGCTGGAGGTCGGCGTAAAGGTGGGCGTTGGGGTAAACGTATTGGTTGGCAAGCCAGTGGGCGTGTTGGTTGGGCTGGGTCCGATGGTGGGGGTGGAAGTAGCGGTTGCCGTAGCTGTAGCGGTCGCTGTTGGTGTGGGGGTTGCAGTGGGTCCACTACTATCGGGCACGACAAACACCACCGCGCTAGCCGNNTTCCCGCCACTGTAACTTGCCCCAGCCAACACCGCGTCATTGTCTGTCCCATCTGCCAAGAGTGGGTGAATCACCACACCCGCCGGCAAGCCGGGGATGTTGATGGTTTGGCTGATTTTGTTGGCGTTGATGAGTACAATCATCATCTCGTAGTTCGGGTCAATATCGGTGCCGACCATGTCGGAGATGGTGTAAGCCAAAAAGCCGCGTAAGGTGTTGCTGGTGTTGTAATGCACTACCCGGCTGTTGACATCTGCTTCGGTGCGCAGGCGGAACAAAACACTGGAACTACGCACCCGCAAAAATTCGCGCATTTGCCCGGCGGCAAAATTCAATTGGGTTGTGCCCGGGTCAAAGCCAGTGTTATTCAATAAAGGAGTCATAATGCTCCAGCGTGTGCTGTTATCCCAGGCAGGTGGCAGACCGTTGCCAAAATAGTTGGTGGTCTTGCTCCAGTCCACGCGGTTAAACCAATCACCGGAGTCATAGCTATTGCGGTCTAGCGATTTTGAGCGCAGAACATCTTGCCCCATCTGAATAAAGGGAATGCCCTGTGCATACATGACAATTGCCGCACCTAAGTTTTGCGAGCGCACCCGATTGTCTAGCGATACCGTTGGGACGCTATAGCTACCCGCGCCGCAATCTCCCGGTGCGCCGGTTCCATTCGCTAGTTTAAAGACATTTTGGTCAAACAACGTTTCGTTGTCGTGTTTTTCCACATAGTTGATGGTTTCTTGCGGGTCATCGGTAAATAATGAGACAGAACCGCTCAAGGTTGCACGCAGTGAGCCTTGCTTACTGTCCAGATCGCTAGAATAACGGTTGGTATAGCAGTAACCATTCCATTCATAATCCAAGCCGTTAATAAAGCCTTGTGTGCGAATTTGCAATGGGTCAGTGCTAAAACCGCCATGTGCCGCATCGCGAATCACATCATTGAACGAGCCAATGCCCGCGCCCGTCATGTTGTAATATTTAGCGTAATTGGTGACGCCTTTTTCCTTTAGCGAACCAAAGTCCCAGCCTTCGCCGTAAACATAGAGGGTGGGGTCAATCGCTTGCAGTTGGCTTTTGACATTTTCCATGTTGGTGCGGGTATGGAAGTTCATCAGGTCAAAGCGAAAACCATCTACTTTGTAACCGTTCACCCAAGTTTTCAGCGTCTGAATCATCAGGTGTTCCATCATGTCATATTCGCTGGCAGTATCGGCACAGCAACTGGTTTCTTGGATAACGCCATCCAAGTTCATGCGGTGGTAATAACCGGGAACCACACGCGGCAAAACCGAGCGGTCTTCCAGATTTTTCGCGGCGGTATGGTTGTAAACCACATCCATCACCACGCGCAAACCATTGGTATTCAACGCTTGCACCATCTGCCGAAACTCCAGCACCCGCGTTGTGCCATCGGCATTGGTGGCGTAACTGCCTTCCGGTGCGCCATAGTGCATGGGGTCGTAGCCCCAGTTGAAGCCATCTGTAAAGCGCGAAGTGGAAACAGCCGATTTCTGGTTGGAGGCAGAACGCCCAAAGCCAGTAGGATTTGGGTTAACCGTGCGAGATACGCTGTCTTCATTGACAGAAGCAATGTCAAAGGTGGGTAGCAGATGCACATGCGTCAAACCGGCATTCTTCATGGCGAGCAAGTGTTGCATGGCGTTGGAAGATGTTTCGGTAAAAGCTTTGTAAGTGCCCCGATATGCCGCGGTCACCGTACTATCATTAATAGAAAAGTCGCGGATGTGAACTTCATAAATAGAAATATCTTCAGGTGCGGCAAGGCTGGGCTTGGCAAGGCTGGTCCAACCGGCAGGGGTAATTGCACTGTCGGCAGTGTCGTTTAGATTTACAAAGAAACTGCGCGGGTCACCGCTTGCACTGGTATCTGCCGAAAGCGAAATAGAATAGGGGTCGGTGACCAAGTTGTGGTTGACCGCATCCAACTCGGGAACATACACTTCCACATCTAGCAGGTAATATTGCTTGTTCCAAGTGGCATCACCAGTTACGCTCCACACGCCGGAAGCCGTGTCGAAGGTTAAACTATTGGTGCTATAGGTGCTGGTGGTGGCATCCGCATAGCGCCGAACAGTGACCGTTTTTGCAGTAGGTGCCCACACCTTAAGGCTGGGCGTGCTTCCGCTGTAGCTAACCCCCAAAGTTTGTGTTTTGGCACTGGAGGCATACATAACATCTAAAATGCTTTGAATTTGCGGGAAGGTCGCCACGCCGAGTGTGCCGCTATTGTAGCCGGCAATCACCACTTCACCCTGCAAAAGGGTGCGAATTTGGCTATCGGTGGCGGAAAGAACCAAGCGGGTTTTGCCTGCCGTGTTTGGGTTTTTGGTGTAGGAACCAATTGTGCCAGAACTGCTTAGGTCAAAATAACAAGCGGCAGTGATCGTTGCTGGACAAGCGGTTGCGCCGGAGGTTGTCATGTTCATCGCACCATCCGGGTCGTACAGTAGTTTGTAACTCCCATGATTGGCAGGTGTCCAGGCGATGGTGGTTTTATCTAGCCAGATGGCTTTGGAACCATTGACATTACAAGCACCGGTGGGGGTGTAGCTCCAATTAAAGCCAGTGAAAAGTGATTCCGCGCCACTACCATTATTGCGCACAAATAGCTGATATTCCACCAACGTACAGGCGGCAGAAGCTGGAATATCCACGCGCCAATTGGCTCCAGCATAGCTGGTGTCGTAGGTGCCGCAATATTTGGTGTAAACGCCTGCAATTTTGGTTTCGACACAGGCGGATTCACCGACAGCGGTATCCGAATTCATCCAAACCCGCACCGATTGCGAACTGGAAGGGGTGGTAGGCACTTGCGCGGTGCGGGAAATAGAAGTTGCCGCTCGCACGTTGCCAAATAATGTAGCAAGTGCTATTGCGAGAAAGAGTAAGGGGTAAGGAAAATGTTTGATTGGCTTCATAGTTTGGATATAATTTTTATAGTAAACAAAGTGGCGATTTGACTGTCTGAATATCATTAATATATACCGAAAATGTGTTTTTGTAAAGCAGAAAGTGAAAAAATTTAGGTAAATGCTCCTAAGACTTTGTTTTGAAAAAATACAAACTAATTTACTTTGAGTTCTTGATACTCAGGATGATGATGCGCTCACGAAACTTTGTAATATTGGCAAACAAAATTTTTAGCGGGAAATTCCCTGACGCCCCAAAAGCGAAAAAAGACAACGATATTCACACTAGCGCAAGCTATTGCCCTTAAAAAATAGCCGTAGAATAGTGATTATAATAACCTAACCGAATATTATTAGAATAAGTTGACAAAAAATAAAAATGTGATATTCTTAAAGTACTAATAGTGCTTCGTTATTAAATTCGAGTATTTTACAAAGGTTTGCTATGTCAATTTTTTCAAAATCTCTATCCATTTCAATATTAAAAGCAACAACGGTCTTTTTAACTTTAATGGTTGGGCTTTTATTGGGCAGTGTTATCAATGTACTAGCAGATGGCGCGGTGGACGGCGTGATTGGGGCGCAGTATGGAAGTGTGCCGGCTGATTCTGATAGTGATGCCGTTTGTGCAAATACAGATGGCGGTGCTCAAGGACAGCGTGGGGATATCTTGGATTTCAATGCCTACTCCCATACCAATGGNNTAATGGCGAATGGTTTTTTAACATTGTGTTGGATACAAGGGAGTCTCTTAATACACAATACGGCGGGAGTGACAACAACACGCCGAATTACTTGTTTTTTATTGACACGGGTACCTTGGGATCTCCTACTCTTGATTTAACAACTGCAGGAACTTGGCAACGCGATATTAAAATTCCGGCAGATTATTTTGTTGCCTGTTTTGCAAGTGGTGCCCAACAAGTTACATGCGGCTTGTATAACAACTCCCGTACTCAAATTGGAGCTAGTTGGAATGAGACGGTTGTTTTGGTCGAAACTATTCGTCAGCAAATGGAAGTGCATATTCCTGCCGCGCAGTCCGGTAGTATCAGTGGGTTGACTGATAATTCACAAGTGCGTTTAGCCGCTACCACATTTTATAATACAAATGGTGGGCGACTCATGGACATCAACGCCTTTTGGAATCCAGGGGTTACAAGTGGTTCAGCCGATTCTTACACGGCGAGCGGTTCCTGTTGGGGTGGTACAGCCGATTTTACGAGCAATGCCGCTACCACTATGGTGACAAGCCAGCTAAATTGCAACTCGACCAGCGCACCGACAGCAAGCGGAGTAACCAACAATCGCCAATGTATCAGTTTTCCGGCTCGCACCACAACGACAGCGATTACGTCAGTAAACTCCTGTTCAGGGGTTATTTCTGGGGTAACGCTAAATGGGAATACCAGTAGTGAGACCTATACTTTAATGGACGAATCTCGCTATGCAGGACCGTACATGGGAGGAAGCAACACAAATTCTGATTTTAGTGGAGAATCTGGCGCTCACCAATATTGGAATGGTAGTTTGACAGATACCAATACAACGCATAGTGGCGGCGCAGATATTGAGGATGTCAGTGTCAGAATGGATGCATACTTTTTACATGTTCATGTGCGTGGCGATAATTTGCACATATTTGGGGGTGTAAGTGGTGGCGCCGATAGAGCGAACCTATTCATCCCAATTGATGTTCCAATCCTAACATCCAATACGGCAGTTACAGCTAGCACAGGCTCTGGTGAAACGGCAAATGCCCCATCAAGTAGAAGAGTTAATTTTAAGGGTTGGGGTGTTGACTGTGTTATTGAGCTAATCTGGCATGACCAAGCTCAGTTAATTTGTTCCAACACTTCAGGGGTTTGGCAATCTCCAACGACCATCACACTTGCCCAGGATGTAGATTTAAACACACTGTTTACGGCAGATGTTCCACCAACTTCTACTTCCGCACGCTTTGGGCGAGCCGTAGACAATTATGAATTTTCTATTCCATGGGCGGCATTAGGTTATACTGCATGGACCAATGATGGTATTGCAAATTCTCGTTCAACCTGTTCGGGAACTTGCACCCCACCAGGGGGTTCTAACGTGCGAGTAGGGGCATATACAACAGCAGATTCCAACACCAATGGGGATGATTGGGACGTGTTCGACCAAGCTCCCGGTATTGGGCAGGGTTGTTCTGGTATGGGTTGCCATGAAAGGATCGGTGATGAGCAAGGCGATACGGATGTCAGTGGACATACAATCGGTGGTGGCGAATACGATTCTTCGATGTACTCCGGTAAAACCTATAATTCGACTGATACATCTGGTTCTGATAAAAACGGCGATATTGACACAATTGGGAGTTATTTCCAATTTCAACGTGCAACGATTCCCGCTACTTGTTCTCCCACCGCAATCCAACTTTCCAACACCCATTCTGTATCGGCAGGTTCACCCAACCTGGCGGTACTTGCGCTCCTACTGGTTTTGCTAAGCTTATCGGCTGGATGGTATGTCCTTCAGCGTCAATCTTCACCGTCTGAATAACCACAACAGTGCTACAGCAACCAAAAACGCCTGCTCAAACAGGCGTTTTTTCTTTAAAAGGTCAGGTGGGGGTACAGGGATTCGAACCCCGAACCAAGCGATTATGAGTCGCCTGCTCTAACCGTTGAGCTATACCCCCAGTTGTATATTCGGAAAATGCCCCGAATATTGAAAAAGGCAGGGGACAGCCTGCCTTTTGAGCGGGTAAAGGGGATCGAACCCTTGACATTCAGCTTGGAAGGCTGACGTTCTACCACTGAACTACACCCGCAAAACTTACCTTTCTTTCCACCACCCTACCTACTAAACACAATTCTACCTAGTTCACCGCTCCTTGTCAAGTTTGTGGGTTTTCAACTCGCTTTGGATTTTTTGCAGTCAGCAATCATGGTCTAATTATTTTTTGCTTGCACTACATGAACAAAGATATCGTCGAGTGTCGGGTTTTCTACCTGAAACGTACTGGGCATCAGTCCGGCGTCCAAAAGCGTTTTCAACACTTCTTCCGCGCTAAAGGTCTGAGATATCTCAATCTGCCAATATTCGGCGTTCCCGGCAGGGGGAACAATCGAAAGAATACCATTTTCATGTGGGCGACTCAGTTGGGCAGAAAGCTCCAGCCATCTGCTCGCTTGTTTCTCTGAAAATTGAATTCGCAAGCGTTGCGGCAAGCCCACTTCTTCACGAAACTGTTTTTGGATGTCTTTGAGTGCGCCATATAATACAATCTCCCCTTTATTAAAAAGGGCAATGCGGCTACACATCGCTTCCACACGATGCATTTCATGGCTACACATGACAATTGTTGCCCCGTCTTTACGGATTTCGGCAAACATATTTTGAACCAACTGCGTGTTGACAGGATCCAAACCAGAAAAAGGCTCATCCACAATCAGCAGTTCCGGTTGATGCAAAATCGTGGCAATCAGTTGCGCTTTTTGTTGCATTCCTTTGCTTAGGTCTTTGATTTTCTTCTTTTTGTGCGCCTCCAGTTCCAGCATTTCAAGGTATTTTTTCATCCGTGAGCGTGTATCCACTTTGCTCAGCCCTTTCAACATGCCCAAATATTCAATGACCGCTTGAACCGTTTCATCTCGATAAAGCCCGCGTTCTTCCGGCATATAACCAATACGATTACTGATTTCTGGCGCAAGCGTACCTTGCTGTTGCTGACCCAATAAGGAAATCGTACCGGAATCCGGCAGGTACAGCCCAAGTAACATGCGTAAAGTGGTAGTCTTGCCAGCGCCATTCGGTCCAAGCACCCCAAAAACTTCCCCTTGCGTCACAGCAAAGGAAACATTGTTCACCGCAATTTGGCTTCCAAATGCTTTTGTCAACTGTTGGGCGGATAAAATCTGCATCATTGTTTACTCAACTCGATTAGCATCTACAGAATATTCCCACCAATTATTACTGATGCCATCCGTTTCACCTTTGACATGCGGCAGGCGATAGAACCACCACTTATGGTGCAGGCGGATATCGCCTTGCCCCCAGTCCGAACAGTCCATCTCGCGCTCTTCACCCGTCAAGTTTGGGTAATTGAGCCAATCATCAGCCCGACTTTTCACCACTCGTTTATTCCCCCAATCATAATCACNNCAGCATAGTGCATCCAGCCACATTCTGCCTGTTCGGGGTGGGTTTTGTCATGGCGGATAAAACGCTCCCACAAGTTTTCATCCCCTTTTTTATTGCGATAGACATGGCGCAGAATTGATTCGGTACGATGCCCAAAGTTTTCTAACATTTCGCCGATACCGCGCTCGTAAGAAAAACCCATAATGACAAAACGGCGCTCTGCCTTTGGCACGTTCAACGCTGGTGAGTTGCACCAGAAGGCACCGGGTCCAGCCATGCGGCTTTCATAATAACCCGCGAACGGGAATGCAAAAAGCCAAATTTCGTCCACAAAGCCGCGATTGACCTTTTCCACCAAGTTGTAATCGCGTAAAATGGCATGATAATCTACCCAATCCGGTGAATGGAAGCCGCTTTTACTCTTCCAACTACCGTAATAGCTCTCTCCAGTGTAGCTGAAGCCATCTTCCTTGACCGGAAACGCATCTACTTCAATCGATTCCACCACTTTGTAATTGGCATACCCATAACTGGTTTCGCGTAAGTCATTCATGTAACCCAATGCAAGCTCGTAGGGGTCATTCCATTTCATAGCTTGTTTTAATTTTTGGAAATTGGCAGGCGGAATAGTCGGATTATGAACGATGATGGCGACTTTTTGCCAATTGGGACGTGGCAAAGAATCACGCGTAGGCTGATAGGTGGAAGGGAGAAGGGCTTTAGACATAGCGAAATTTTATCACGTAATGAAAGTTTCTTCTCCTACTTTTTCTGCGGCAGTTGGCGCAAAAATTGGGTGTAGGATGCAAAACAATGAAAAAGCACAGTTTTGACCGTGCCGAATATAAAAAGATATACTAAGCTCGAGTGTTATTCCTTCCGGAATCCACCGCCTATCTTTTCACCAAGCTATGCTATACTACACTAGTTTAATAGAAATGCAAGGAAAGCCAGCCATGAATGAGCAAACAAACAATTTGACTGTGGAGCGGGGAGGCGTCAAGTTCTCTCTGTACAAAATAGCCGACCGTTTTGTAGTAAAGAAACGCAATGGGCGAAGTCGGGGTCAGCTAAGATACGTGGGCAATACGCCAACGATTAGTATCCCTTTGAATCAGCCAATCGCCTCCAATGTTGTCAAATTTGACAATGCCTCCAGCCCAGCCGAGCGCTTTCGCCTAGAAGTTTTTTCTGTAGCTCCCGACCAGCGCGATATTGCCATGAACGCGGTGCGGCAGTTTGAAACGGATGTAGAATGGTGTGCGCATTTATACTCGCCATCCGAACATCCGGATGATTTGCTCATCCCGAGCGATTCGATTTTTGCTATTTTTGATTCCAGTGTAAGTGACCAACAAATCAACACCCTGCTAGTAAAACACGGTTTAGAGTTAATGCCCATGCCGGAAGATAACACCCGTCAAGGCGACCGGGCATTCTTGTTGCGGCTTACCCGTCAATCTGCCCAAAACCCTATCAAAATCGCCAATGCGCTTTTGCAAATTGCGGGCGTCAAGGTTGCCGAGCCGGATTTCTTTGCCAACACAGAACTATTCATCTATCGTCCAAGCGACCCGCTATTCCCCCTGCAATGGCATTTGGAAAATCAAGGCGGGCCGGGTCTCACCCCGGGTGCAGATATCAATGCTCCTGCCGCATGGGATATCACACGCGGCGTGCGAGATATCACAGTTTGCGTAATTGACGATGCTATTGATGTCTATCACCCCGATTTTTCTGGGCAAAATAAGCTAAATACTCCCTATGATTTTCAAGACCAGGGCACTAACCCCTCGCCAGAGTTGGATTCAGAAAATCATGGAACTGCCTGTGCGGGCATTGCCGTTGCGGAGGAAAATGGACAAGGCGGGGTGGGGGTTGCCCCCGGTTGTCGCCTGATGCCAGTTCGCATGACCTCCTGGATCAGCGACCAGACCGTGAAAACCATGTTTGAGCACGTGCGGCTGATGGGCGCAGATGTCATCAGTTGTAGCTGGGGCTCTAGCAATGAATATTACCCCCTTTCGACCAATGCCAAAAATGCCATCTCACGTGCCGCAAAAGAAGGGCGGGGTGGCAAAGGTTGTGTTATCTGCTTTGCGGCAGGCAACGATGCTGTGCCTGTACAAGGCATGATGAATGGGAAAAATTACCTGAACGGATTTGCCGTACACCCAGATGTCATCTGTGTTGCCGCCACCAACAGCCACGACCAGCCCAGCGAGTACAACAACTTTGGGGCAGAAGTGTGGGTTGCCGCGCCAAGCAGTGGGGCGGGTGGGCGGCGCGTGTTGACTACCGACCGCTTGGCTGGCAAGGGCTACGAAACAGGCGATTACACCTCTAGTTATGGTTTTGGTGGCACTTCTGCCGCTACGCCAGCCATTGCTGGCATCTGTGCCTTGATGCTTTCCATTAATCCCAACTTGACCGCCAACCAGGTGAAAGAAATTTTGCGGCAAACTGCAGAAAAAGTTTCACCGGATAAGGCAAAATATGATGCGAGCGGGCATTCCAATTGGGTGGGGTATGGGCGGGCAAACGCCTTTCGTGCCGTGCAGATGGCGCAAGCGCTCAAAAATTCTGCCATTCAAGTACAACCTTTCAAACTATCAGTTTCACCCAACCTAGCAATTCCGGATGCATCAACAGCAGGTGTTAGTAACACTATCGTATGTAATCGCTCTGGAAAAGTACAAAATCTAGCTATCAATGTTGAAATTACCCATCCCCAACGGGGAGATCTAATCGTGAGATTGATTAGCCCAGATAAGGTTGAAGTAACCCTGCACCATCAATCTGGTGGAAGCCAGCAAAATCTAAAAAGCACATTCACCCCAACCACTACTCCCGCCTTACAGCAATTATTGGGACGCTCAGCGGGTGGCAACTGGCAGTTGGTGGTGGCGGATAGCTTTTTGGAAGACCGTGGCACATGGAAAAATTGGGGGCTGGAGTTGGACATATTGCCCGACACGAATGACACGCCCAATTCTTCCCCTGCGACACCTCCTGCCAGCAACCTTTTTGGCGCTCGCGTCAACAAGCCCATCCCGGACGCGGATCTAAACGGTATCAAAAGCGCGGTCAATGTTTCCCAGACAGGTGTTGTTGCAGAAATTGAAGTGTTTGTGGATATTACCCACCCCTATCGCGGCGATTTGTTAGTTGCCCTTGATTCCCCCAGCGGGCAACGGGTTCTCTTACACACTGGTGCGGGGGGCAATCTAGACGATCTTAAAGTGCTCTATAATCTGGCAAACCGCCCGCAACTGGCGAGTTTGGTCGGAAAACCCATGCAAGGCATTTGGAACTTGTGGGTGGTTGACCGCAAAGCGGGCGATGTTGGCACTTTCAACGCTTGGGCATTGCGATTTAAGTAGCCTAAAACGGTCCATTCGCTGAGATTAAAATGACTTTCGCGAATTCTTTCGAAAAAAGCCAGTTTGCACTTTGAATTTCGCTAATCCATATTTTCAAGTGGTATGTCAGCTATCAAAACATATTTTGCGAATAAATTGAACGAAATGTGTGCAAACAATGACTCGAAACTTCAATGTTTTCATGCAGTCATTTGAGCTTGACACAAGAATTTCGCCATATACAGGGGTATGCGAAGTTTTCATCCTGTTATGGCGCGAAAAGAATTCGTGATTCCAAAAATTTTTCAGCGAATGGACAGTTAAAAATAAAAAGCGGTACAATTTTGTACCGCTTTTGGGTGTACCCCAGGGCAGGATCGAACCGCCGACCTTTTGCTCCGGAGGCAAACGCTCTATCCACTGAGCTACTGGG
>DKKK01000050.1 GCA_002455215.1 Anaerolineales bacterium UBA6668
CCGAAAAACTGAACCGCACCCAAAACCCAGAAAGCAGATTGTCCATGCCGTTCACAGGCAGGGGAAAATCCTTAGCCTGCTACCCCACGCCCTTGTTCGCCTGCACGCAATGTTGGGCTGTGGCTGGTGTGCAAGAAGCTCGACCTAATAATTCCTGTAAAGGTTTTGTGATACCTTTCAGAGAATGCAGAACACAGAAATGCTCCTATGAAAGTTCGCCTTGCTTCTTTAGCACAAATAACTGCCAAATATAAAAAGCACCTAACCCTGCTATAACAAAGTTAATGCCACGTCCCATCGCAAAACTATAGATTATGCTAAACAAGATACAACCTATCAAAAGCCAAATAGCCAAAACCTTTCCCTTGGCTAATACTCTCGAACAAACAAAAATCAAAATGCTAAACACCGTATTGAATATAGCATCTGAAACACCAGAACCCGAAAAGCCAGATGGCATCGCGCCAAATAGATTTATTAGTCCTGCCAAAACTCCAAGAACACCCCAAACCGTAAGAATCGTTACATAAGATTTGAATGTTTTTGACTTTTCCGCTACTGATTGATTTTTACTTTCTTGCGTTGTAGATTCATGTTCTGTCATGCTTTACTCTGATGATTCAAAGAATTTTTACACACCCTAAAGGGCATAATTGCGATGAGTTTTGTTATAGTTGTGTAAGGAACCGCCCAACCGGGTATTGTACGGAATTCCCATTCCACAGAATACCGCCTATTTTGGATTAGGTAGAAAAACATTTCCACATCAACCCGCTCAAAATCACTCAATAGCTCCGGTATCATCTGCCTATTATACTACCGCCCATAATCACTTAAGTGAACTTTGACAAGCCCCAAAAATCGCCCAGGTTCAATACAAGCTACTTGCAATGTTCGGTTTTGCCCTTGCCCGCTTGCATTTTTGTGGTTTTGTGCCATAATATGAAATATAATTCCGTATTATGAAAAATCCTACCCAGCCTGACACGGTTTCTGGCTCACAAGCCGTCATTCGCGCTATCCAACTGCTCAAACTGTTTGACGATGACCAGCCCTATCGCACACTCGCCGAACTGACCACTGCCAGCGGCTTGAATCGCACTACCACCTTTCGCTTGCTCGCCGCACTCGAAAGCCAAGAGTTGTTGCGCCGCACCGAAACCGGCAAGTACGCGCTCGGTTCGGAAGCCATTGCCATTGGCGGGCGGGCAATGCGTGCCAACAAATTGCGCAGTGTAGCACACCCATACCTGCAAACACTGGCGGAAGCCACCGGCGAAACTATCACGCTGGAAGTTCTGCGCTATGGCTACGGAGAAGCGCCCAGCACGTTAGTCATTGATGAAGTGACCAGCCGCCACTTGGTGGGCATTACCCAGTATATTGGCAGTCGCTTGCCGCTCGCCACCACCAGTTCGGGTAAAGCCTTGCTGTGTTGGAGTGTCGAGCCTGAGCGCCAAGCCTTGCTTGCTCTGCTGTCCCCAGCCAGCGCCAAAAAACTACTTCAGGAATTCCCGTCCTTTCTCACACAAGGGTTTGCTACTGCCAGCGGTGAACTAGAACTCGGCTTAATGGCATGTGCCGCCCCGATTTTTGATGCTAGCCAGAGCGTGCGTGCCGCCTTGAGCTTGGTTGGTCCCAGCGTGCGTATTCAAGCCAACCAACTGCACAACCTTGCCCAGCAAGTTGCCCTGACTGCCCAGCAAATTTCATTCGCATTAGGCTGGCGAGACTCGCCCTGATACCGAAAATTATCGCGCTTTCCCAATCCCGTTTCTATAAACGCCCCCCTTCGGGTTCATTTTTCCGCCTCCCAAATCCCGTAACCCTATCATTACCACCCTTAATTCCTTATGTCTGCTACTGAACTTGCCGCTTCTCTACTCGCCACCGCCCAAGCCGACCAATCTGCCGCTGAAAAAGCGCAAGCCCAACGCCTTGCCCGCATGATGGATGACCCAGTCGGTAAGCGTTTTACCATGCAGATGTCTGACCAAGCCTTCCGCAGTCAGAATCCAGCCCGTGTTGCCGACCAACTGGCATACTTGCTGGAACAGATGGGTGTGCCAAAATACTTCTCGGCATGGGAAAAATTTCTCTTTACGGCAGGTGTTCACACGGCGAAATTACTGCCAGCGGCAATCGTCCCCGCCATTGTTGAGCAGTTACGCGCCGAAACGAGTGCAGTGATTCCGCCCAGTGAAGAACACAATTTGCGCCGTTACCTGAAAACACGCTATGAAGGCGGTACGCGGCTCAACTTAAATCAGCTAGGTGAAGCAATTCTGGGGGAAGAAGAAGCTGGTCGGCGCTTGCAAGCCTACCTAGATTTGCTGGCATGTCCCGATGTGGAGTATATCTCGGTCAAGATTTCTTCCGTGTTTAGCCAAATTCACCTAGTGGCTTTTGAACACACGGTGGAACAGATTTGTGAACGCCTGCGGGTGCTGTACCGCCAAGCCATGCGCCACACCTTTACTCGCCCGGATGGCTCTCTCACTGCCAAGTTTGTCAATCTGGATATGGAAGAATATCGGGATTTGCATTTGACGGTGGCGGCGTTTACCCGTGTTTTGGATGAGCCGGAATTTTTACGCTATCGTGCCGGCATTGTCCTGCAAGCCTACTTGCCCGATAGCTTTCCGGTACAGCGTGACCTGACCGAGTGGGCAATTGCCCGCCATGTGCGTGGGGGTTCTTCTATTAAGATTCGCATTGTGAAAGGGGCAAATTTGGCAATGGAAAGGGTGGAAGCCGAACTACACGGCTGGGAACAAGCGCCTTATCGCACCAAAGCCGAAGTGGATGCCAACTTTAAGCGCATGGTTGCCTATGGCTGTCGCCCCGAACACGCGCCAGTGGTCAATTTGGGGGTTGCCAGCCACAACCTGTTTGACATCGCTCATGCGCTACAACTGCGTGAAGGTCAGCAAGTAAAGCCGTATGTGGAATTTGAAATGCTGGAAGGCATGGCAAATCACCAAGCGCGGGCAGTGCAGGCGGTAGCCGGTGGGCTGTTGTTGTATGCGCCAGTGGTTGCGAAGCATGATTTTCGTAGCGCCATTGCCTATCTGGTACGCCGTTTGGACGAAAACACCGCTCCCGAAAACTTCTTGCACGACCTGTTTGCCCTAAAACCCGGTAACGCGCAATGGCAAGCGCAAGCCAGCCGCTACTCGCAAGCGGTGGCTGACCAAGAACGGGTAGGGCAGGGGGCACAACGCACGCAAGATCGCTTGAACGAAACCTGCGAACCACAGACTGGCGCTTTTGCCAATACCGCCGATACCGATTTTTCCTTGCCCAGCAGTCAAAAGTGGGCGAAACAAAGCCTGCAAGCGTGGCAAAATACCCCCATTGCACCGATTCCCTTGCAAATTGGTGGGAACTTTCTCCAACCCAATTTCAACGGGGAAGGGCACGACCCCAGCCGCGCGGGTGAAGTAGCGTATCGCTATGCGCTGGCGGATGCCGCTGGGGTAGAACGCGCATTGCAGGTGGCAGAACAAGCACTGGCAGGTTGGGCGCACCAACCGCTTGCCCAGCGTAAAGCGCTCTTGTTGGCATGTGGGGCGGAGTTGGCGCGGCGGCGCGGCAGGTTGCTCGGCGCAATGGTTTTGGATGGCGGCAAGGCGGTGTTGGAAGCCGACCCGGAAATTAGCGAAGCCATTGATTTTGCCAATTATTACGCCCGTGCCTTTGACAATCCCGCCGACTACGCTGGTTACACCCCCGAACCGCTGGGGGTAGTGGTGGTGACGCCCCCGTGGAACTTTCCGCTAGCCATTCCGGCAGGTGGCGTATTGGCGGCATTAATGGCGGGTAGCAGTGTCATTTTGAAGCCTGCCCCCGAAGCGGTATTGGTGGGTTGGGAGTTGGCACAGGCTTTGTGGGCGGCAGGTATCCCGCAAGATGTTCTGCAATTTGTGCCGTGCCCCGACAACGAAATTGGGCGCGGACTGGTGACCGATGCGCGGGTGGGGGCAGTTATCCTGACCGGTGGCTACAGCACTGCCAAGTTGTTCCAGCAATGGAAGCCAGACCTGCATTTGCTGGCAGAAACCAGCGGCAAAAACAGTCTCATCATCACGGGGCTTGCCGACCACGACCTTGCCATTAAAGATTTGGTAAAGAGCGCGTTTGGACACAACGGGCAAAAATGTTCCGCTTCTAGCCTAGCGATTTTGACCGCAGAAGTGTACGACAACCCCGACTTCTTGCGCCAACTGCGTGATGCGACAGTCAGCTTGGCGGTGGGTAGTCAGTGGGTTGCCCAGCATGTGGTGACGCCGCTCATTCGCGAACCCGGCGCCGATTTGTATCGCGCCCTGACCACACTGGATACGGGCGAAAGTTGGCTGTTACAGCCACGGCATTTGGGTGACAATTTGTGGAGCCCCGGCATTAAGCTGGGTGTCCAGCCCGGCAGTTGGTTCCACCAAACGGAGTGCTTTGGACCCGTGCTGGGCTTAATGCGAGCCGATTCGCTGACACAGGCAGTACAATTTGCCAATGCGGTAGATTACGGCTTAACCAGTGGCTTGCACAGCTTGGACGAGCGCGAAAAAGCCTACTGGCGCGAACACATCGAAGCGGGCAATCTGTATATCAATCGTGGCATAACCGGCGCGATTGTACAAAGACAACCCTTTGGCGGCTGGAAGAAGTCGGTGGTGGGTAGCGCGGCAAAGGCAGGGGGTGCGAACTATGTTTTCTCATTGGTGCGCTGGGCAGAAATCCCCTGCGCCGAGAACATCCCCGACTGGCGCCCCAGCCCCAGCGACCCCAGCCAACTGCAGGCGGAAAAGAACGTCCTGCGTTATCGTCCCCTGCCCGGCTTGTTGTTGCGCTTGCAAGTGGGGGATGATTTGGCAGATTGGCAGGCGGTGTTGAATGCCTGCCGAGCGGTTAATGCCCAACCCCAATTGAGCGTACCCCCCGACCTAGTGGGGAAAATCCCCCCGCGCGAGTTCGATACCCGTGTGGAAGATGATTCTGCTTTGCAAGCCCGTCTCGCTGGGGGCGGGTTCAGCCGCTTGCGCTTGCTCTCTGCCCCCAGCCCCAGCCTGCGCGGGGTGTGTAACGCGGCGAACATTACCCTGATTACCCATCGTCCGCTCAAAAATCCCCGCTTAGAACTGCCCTACTACCTGCGCGAACAAGCGTTGTGTGAAACTATGCACCGTTATGGGAATTTGTTATAATGCGTGCGTTCTACCTGTGGCGAATATAAGCAAGACGCGAAATCATTTTATGCACTCATTTGAAAGCTATATCCGCTGTGTCAAAGAATTGTACCGAACCCTGCAATTTCGCGCGTTTCACACCTGTTTTCACAGTTTTGGTCAATAAAAGTATGAACCCTTCACTCTGGTGGCACAATGCCGTTGCCTATCAAATTTACCCGCGCAGTTTTGCCGATGCTAATGGAGACGGTATTGGAGATATTGCGGGCATTATCAGCAAGCTCGACTATTTGCAAAAGCTCGGTATCAACCTGATTTGGCTGTCACCGGTTTTTCGCTCGCCAATGGACGACAATGGCTACGATATTTCGGACTACTACGACATTGCCACGGAGTTTGGCACTTTGGCGGAGATGGAAACACTGATAGCCGAAGCCAAGACGCGCGGCATTCGCATTCTGATGGATTTGGTGGTGAACCACACATCAGATGAACACGCGTGGTTTGTTTCTGCCCGTCAATCCAAGACCAGCCCCTACCGCGATTTTTATATCTGGCGACCTGCCAACGCGGATGGCTCTCCACCAAATGAGCAACGTTCTTTCTTTGGCGGTTCCGCTTGGCAGTTTGACCCACTGACAGGTGAGTATTACTATCACCTATTCTCAAAGAAGCAACCTGACTTAAACTGGGAAAACCCGCAAGTTGCCGAAGCTGTGTACACCATGATGAATTGGTGGCTGGAGAAAGGCATTGGCGGGTTTCGCATGGATGTGATTGAACTGCTGGGCAAGGAAGTGGACCGCGGCATTTTGAGCAATGGTCCGCGCTTGCATAGCATTATCCAAGAGATGTGCCGGCGCACCTATGGCAATTATGACGTGCTGACGGTGGGCGAAACTTGGAGCGCTACCCCCGAAATCGCCAAGCAGTACTCTGACCCCGCCAACCACGAACTTTCGATGGTCTTTACCTTTGAACACATTACGATGGTGTGGCATCCCGAACATGGCAAATGGCAACCTATGCCGTTTGACTTGCTGAAATTTAAGCAGATTATTCACAAATGGCAGACGGCTTTGGCAGATGTGGGCTGGAACTCGCTCTTTTGGAACAACCACGACTTACCCCGTGCTGTTTCCAAGTACGGCGATGATGGCAAGTACCGCGTAGAGTCTGCCAAAATGTTAGCAACTGCTTTGCACTTTCTCAAAGGAACGCCGTACATTTATCAGGGCGAAGAGATTGGCATGACCAACGTGCAGTTTGACGATATTGAAGATTACCAAGATATTGAAACGCTCAACTTCTATGCCGAGCGGGTGACGGCGGGTGTCACACACGATGCGATGATGACGGGCATTCACGCCAACAGCCGCGACAATGCCCGCACGCCCATGCACTGGCAAGCGTCACCCCATGCTGGCTTCAGCACACACACCCCGTGGATTGCGGTTAATCCCAATTATCCGCAAATTAATGTGGAAAAAGCTCTGCAAGACCCCAATTCCATCTTTTATCACTATCAAAAATTGGTGCAACTGCGAAAAAATCTGCCGGTGATGGTGTATGGTCGCTACAGCGAATTGCTTGCCGAGCACCCGCAGGTGCTGGCTTATACCCGCACCTGGCAAAACGAACAAATTGTTGTGTTTAACAATTTCAGCGGCGACTCTGTGACCATTGACCTGCCAGCAGGTGTGCGTGGTTTACACGGGCAATGTCTCATTAGCAATTATGCCCCAACGCAACAGCTAGGAGAGCGCCTAACCCTGCAACCTTACGAGAGTTTTGCCTTGCACCACAGGCTCACCACGCCATGACGGTTTTTCGCCAAGCCGCTTATCGCTTGCGACAATTCCGTTGGGCGGTAGGTGCAAGGCTGAGCGAGCGCGAACAAGCCGCCGTTTGCCAACTGCTCCCGCCTAGCTTACATCCCTTGTTCTTCCAGCTAGCGCCGAGCGAGCAAGCCCATGCTTGGCGCGTTTGGCAGGCAGTGCTGGCGCAGGGGCAAAACGCGCCCGACTTGCAAATTGCCGCCCTTTTGCACGATGTGGGTAAAATCCGCTACCGCTTACATTTGTGGGAACGGGTGTGGATTGTGCTGGGGCGGGCTTTGGGGGCAAAGCAGGTGCAACGCTGGGGGCAGGCGCATTTGGCAGAAGCAAAGTTTTGGCAAATGGCATTTGTGGTGGCACAACAACATCCGCAATGGGGTGGGGAGTTGGTGCAAGGGCAGGTGTCTGCCGCATGTGCTTGGCTAGTGACTCACCATGCCGATCCGCACGTCTCATCAGATGCGCCGAGCTTGTGGCGTGAGTGGCTAACCTATTTGCAGGTGGCGGATAATCGCAACTAACGGCTAGTCTGCATGACCTTTGCGTGCGATGTTCGGTAGGTGTGCCGAACATAAAAAGTACAATAATAACCCGGCGGGTCCTGCCATGAAAGTTAGTGCAAGCGTAAGGCTGATTAGCCATTGTGGCAATTTTCGCTCGCTTGCCTCCCGCGCATGCCAAAAAATCCATCGCCCAACGAATAAATCAAACGCCAGATAGTGCGCCCAACCCACTGTGAAGCCAAACGGGTCTGCCATCAAGCGGCTGATACCTGCTAGCGAAAAATCTAACCCGCCCCCACCACTTTTCCCGCCAATTGCCATACCGAGCAGAAGCACGTAGATGCCCGCCAGCGGCACAATTGGGAGTAACGTGCGCAGGATGTTGTGGGTAACGCGCCAATGCGGCGCAAGGATCATCAGTAACCAAAAAGGCAGTACATACAGATTAATCAGTTGAAAGATGGTTTCGGTTGTCATAGGGGAAATGAAAACGTGCAATTCTGACCCGTGCCGAAGATAAAAAAACAGGTGTAAACGATGTTCGGCACGATTTATATTCGGCAGGTGTGTCAAATATAAAACTGCGTCTTCGTTCTTAGAAAGGCGCAGTTTTTAGGTGTGTCGGAAATCTGCCTACGTCAGTTCGTCTTGCTAGCGTGGNNGATAATCAGGACATTACCCGGATATAAGCGGTCGGGATTTGCCGCCAGCCACGGGTTTGCCGCCACAATCCTGCGCCAATCCACGCCCGTTTTTGTAACAATGCGGGCTAGCGTATCCCCGGCAACCACCGTGTACTTGTAGCTGGTCGCACCTGCGGGTACTGGAGTAGCCGTTCCTTGCGGAACAGGTCCGCGATTGGTGGGAGTAATCGTTGCTGAAGGCAATACCAACACCATGCCCGCATAAATGACATTGGGATTACGCATGAGAGCCGGGTTGGCATTGATAATGGCACGTGCGCTGATACCGGTTTTGCGCGAGATAATGGCTAACGTATCACCCCTTTGCACCACATAAGTGCCCGACACGGGTGTATTCGGTGCAGTTGTGGCTGTCGCACCGGTTGCGCTAGGGGCTGGGGTAGCAGGGGTTGTTGTAGAGGCGTTTCCATTGGGAATCACCAGCACCATACCCGGATAAATGACATTCGGGTTAGCAATTAAAGCCGGGTTGGCATTGATAATGAGCCGGGCATTCACACCGGTTTTTCGGGCAATTGTAACCAATGTATCGCCGCGTTGTACCGTGTACAGGTAGCGGGTAGGGGTTGCCGTAACTGCTGGGGTGAGCGTGACACTTGCGGTCAGGGTAACCGTTAGGCTCGGCGTAACACTTGCCGTTTGAGTAACTGTTAGGCTCGGCGTACCACTCGCGGTTGGGGACGGCGTTATACTTAAAGTGCCGGTAATCGTCGGAGTCGGGGTAGGGGTGACGCTCAACGTGCCAGTGACAGTTGGCGTGAGTGAAGGGGTGATAGAAGGTGTAATGGAAGGGGTGGCGGTTTGGGCAAAACTGGGGGATACCCATGCAACTGCCATTAGTGCCAACAATCCGCACACAATGGAGAATTTCTTTAGCATAATCAAGCTCCTAACAATTAATAATAATTTACATTCAGGGCACGTGTCGTCATTGCGCTGGTTTCCTTAAGAATAAAGTCTCAATTCGCTGTTCGGCATGTATGCCGAATATAAACCGTGTCGAATATATCATTGGGTTGGCGAAGCCAACTTTACGTTAAAGTATATACCAAAATGTAAATTACGACTATGCCTGAACAATTACGATGAATCTAGCAAATCTGCAAAAATAACGCCCTTGTCTATTTCCTTTATATGGGATAATCTAAGCTATTCTAATTTCGACACGGCTCGGATTTGTACTTAAAGAAAAAGGCGTAGCTTTCATCCGTATCGAACATAGGGATAACAAGCGTAACAAACCACTCCCTGCAAATAGCGTTGTTATTTCAAAGATGTGTGAACGAACCCATCCTTACGCCCCACACGCTTGGAATGACAAAAGAACTGGATAATCTCAAATGAAGGTAAGTACAATAAAAAAGCACAATCCTGAATCACGGCTACCGAATCCGCAAGTCAAGAATTTTGCACTTCCCTTCCAAACCCAAGTAAAAGGCGCAAATTACAAGCGTGTTTCGTAAAATTGTTTTTAGTAAGCGTATTTTACAATGCAAAAATATATCTTAGCCACCCTAGATTTCTTTGTCACCCCAAAAAATTACCCTGACCCAGTTGTCTATGCCAAAGCAAGGTTGATGGCTGGCATCTCAATCGCAGTGCTATTGTTGGAAAGCGTCTATTGGGTAATTGAATGGTTCTGGCTAAATGGTAGAGAGCTTTTTTACACATCCATCACTATCACCCGCATAATTCATGTGTTAGCGGTGATTATCGTACTGTGGTTTTTGAAAAAGGGCAAATATGTAGCCAGTTCCATCCTATTGTTTATTTTTATAACCCTTTTATTGCTTTTATATTCGGTAACAGTGCCGCGTGAAGAAGCACTTTATCCGATAATCTTTATGATTAGCATCCCGCTCTTTTCCAGCGTCTTCATGAGTCTACGTGAAACAGTGCTCTTTCATATTGCAAATTGTATCTTGGCGTTGATATGGATTCCAGTTGTTTTAGGTATAACCTATTTGCATGCTATCAATGTACTATTGTCCGTATATATACTGGGTACACTGATTGTATTGCTGTCAGCCTACCGTTCCTATTTAGAGAATATTTCCAAACAGCAGTTGAAAATCAGTGAAGAACGTTCACGTACATTGCTGGAAACCACCTTTGAAGCAATTGCGGTCACTCAAAACAATAAAATCTTAGAAGTAAATGCTGGCTTTGAAAGGCTGGTGCAAATGGGCAAGGAGCAAATTATAGGCAAGGAATTATCCCACTGGCTAATGCTCTCTGAAACAGCTGGCTCATTGGTCAATCGCGTGATTGAAACCAGCCTAAAACAAGCCAACAGTGTGGCACGTACCGTTGAAATGGCTGTCCGTGAACAAAATATTGAAAATGACACCGTGTATGTGGTTGCTATTCGCGATATTTCTGACCGCAAACGAGCAGAATTGCTAATGCGCCAAACCAACGAAATATTGGAAGAGCGTGTAAACCAGCGCACGCTAGCTCTGCATAGTGAAATTGAAGAACGCAAGCGAGCAGAACACAACTTAGAAGAAGAACGTGCTTCACTGGCAAAGCGGGTGGAAGAGCGTACTGTTGCGCTCACCCTAGCCAATCAGGAATTGGTGCGTGCCGCCCGCATGAAGGACGAGTTCTTGGCTTCCATGAGCCATGAATTACGTACACCACTGACCGGCATTTTAGGCTTGTCCGAAGCCTTACAAGAAGGCGTGTACGGCGAACTTCAACCCCCACAAATGGATGCCATGCTGGACGTGGAAAAATCCGGTATGCACCTCCTGACCCTAATCAACGATGTCCTAGATGTTGCCAAACTGAATGCGGGTAGTTTACAACTCGAATGGCGCAATGTGCAAATTGACAAAGTATGCCACGAAGCTCTGAATTTGGTTCGCCCAATGGCAAATGAAAAGCAAATGCAATTGCAAATAGATTTGGACGAACAAGCCAACCTGTGTGTCGCAGATGAAAGACGATTAAAGCAAATATTGCTTAATTTGCTTTCGAATGCCGTGAAGTTTACGCCCAAAGGGGGAAAAATTGGCTTACAGGTGGTAGGAGATATTGAAGGTCAATCCCTGCAATTTATCGTTTGGGATACCGGCATCGGCATTGCCCCAGAAGCGCAATCAAAATTATTTAAACCATTTGTGCAGGTAGACAGCTCGTTGGCTAGAGAATACGAAGGCACGGGTTTGGGTCTATCCATCGTTTTCCAATTAGTGCAACTTCACGGGGGCGCGATTGCTTTGAACAGTGAGTTGGGTAAGGGTAGTCGCTTTTGTGTCACCATTCCGTGGAAGCATGTCAGCGACCTGCCTTCCCCCGCCCGCCCAATCCAACTCGCGTCCGACCACACGCATATTCACAACGCGCTCATTATTGAAGATTCACCCATTGCCGCCTCGCGCTTTTCGCGTTACCTGGAAGAATTGGGGCTGACCGTAACCATTGAAACACACGGATTAAACGCCATGAAACGCGCGTTAGATGTTGGTGCGGATGTGATTATTCTGGACATCATTTTGCCCGATGTTTCCGGCTGGGAAGTGTTGCAACAACTCAAGCTTGATGAACGCACCAAAGATATTCCGGTGGTCATTGTTTCGCAAGTAATGGATGCACAGAAGGGGTTGCAACTGGGAGCGGCTAGCTATCTGGTCAAACCAATCCAACGTGGTGACCTGTACAAAGCTGTGAAGGCAGTATCGCAAGGTGAGTCTGTGCTAGTGGTTACTCCAAACGTGCAAGAGTCTGTTATCGCAGATCATAAAAACAAACGTATCCTGATAACTGATGACAACGAAACTACCCAACAAATGTTGGCGGAGTATCTGCGTCAGCAAGGCTACGAAGTACTTTTAGCAAATAGCGGCTACGAAGCGTTTGAAATTGCCCAAAGCACACACCCGGATTTGATTCTCATGGATATCCAGATGCCCGGCATAGACGGGCTAGAGACTACGCGCCGATTACGGGCAATCTCCGAATTTGCAGAAATACCCATCATTGCGCTCACTGCGTTGGTTATGCCCGGCGACCAAGACCGGTGTATCGAAGCTGGCATGGATTACTATCTGAGCAAGCCTATTCGCTTACAAGCTTTAAACGCCATCTTACAAGACAGTTTGCGCGAATTCAGCTAATCGGTAATTGTTGAAAACTTCGGCGACTTAAACAAAAAACCACCTGCAAAGGTGGTTTTTTTGTATTTACTGTCGGGGTGAACGGATTCGAACCGCCGACCCCCGCGTCCCAAACACGGTGCGCTACCAACTGCGCTACACCCCGAACGATAAAATTGATTTAGGCGTAATATGTTACGCGCAAGTCAGCATTTCGTCAAGCAATTGGTGAAAATTGGTCGGGATTTTGCGGAATATCCCCTTATTTTTGCTCCCGAAAAAACTGGTTAGAAAGACATTGCTTCTATCGCATTTATTGCTATCAATTTCGACCTGTGATATAGTATGCTTCAGTAAGCAGACAGGTGAGTCTTACTGATGATACGAACACGCTACAAACATATTCCAGTTGGATACGAATACTTCCCGATGGGGAGGGTACTTTGCGACCCTCCCCATCGTTTTAATTTATAGATACTGAGCATGGGCACGCCGCGCAAGCGGCAACAATCCCATGCTCTTCAAAACGGTTTGCCACAATGACAGTTCTATTTGACACAAGCCGCATATCGGAGTTTTTTCTTGATAAAAAGCGCAATTTGTGTCCGTGCTGAGTATATTCGGCGGCGCACTTTTCCACACCGAAGATATTTCGCATGGGAAAAGATGGCACTCTAATATCTTGTTAAATGAAAAAACCAGCTATTCAAGCCTGTCGAGAAAAGATATTGTAAAAAACAATCGCAAGGAATTTCCATGAAACGTTACATTTTTGTTACTGGTGGTGTTGTTAGCTCAGTCGGTAAAGGCGTAGTTGCTTCCGCTATTGGGCGTATGTTGCGCCAACGCGGGCTAAAAGTCACTGTGCAGAAGTTAGACCCTTATCTAAATGTTGACCCGGGCACCATGTCGCCCTATCAGCATGGGGAAGTGTTTGTCACCGATGATGGCGCAGAAACAGACCTTGACCTGGGGCACTATGAACGCTATGTGGATATTAACTTGCGCCGCGAAAGCTCCGTGAGCAGTGGGCAGATTTACACCCATGTGCTTGCCGCAGAGCGCCGCGGCGATTATCTGGGGGGCACCATTCAAGTTGTGCCGCACATCACCGACGAAATAATCCGCCGTATCAAGCTTGCTGGCAAGCTAACGAAGGCAGATATCGTAATTGTCGAAGTTGGTGGTACGGTCGGTGATATTGAAGGGCAACCCTTCATCGAAGCCATCCGCCAGATGCGCTACTTGGAAGGGCGCAAAAAAACCCTCTACATTCACCTAACCTGGCTTCCATTCATAGGTGCAACGGGCGAACTCAAGACCAAGCCCACCCAGCATTCGGT